>JAUSDK010000114.1 GCA_030650875.1 Polaromonas sp. | reverse complement strand
TACGCCGCACTGGTATTTAACTGCAACCGCATAAAAACACTGTGCGGATCCAGGACGTAAGAGCCAAAAGGACCGGAAAGTTTGAAGCCATGCCGGCGATATAGGCTATGAGCTGGACCGAAGGCGGGGTGAGACCCAGTTTCTAGACTAAGCGTATCGTAGCCACGCAGACGAGCAGTGGAAATGATATGCATCAGCATCAAATTCCCTGCACCTCTGCGGCGTGCTGATGCTGGCGTGCGCATGGATTTTATCTCGCCGTGCTTAGGCGACAGTTCTTTGAGTGCGCCGCAGCCGAGCAATTGGCCGGCCTCCCAAACTGTCCAAAATGTGATATCCGCTTCCCGTAGTTTCGACAAATCTAGCGCAAACACCTGTTCTGGCGGTGACAGCTCGTACATGTTATCGAGGTGTTCCTGCAAAAGTGTGTGGACATCAGCCCGGGAAAGGTCGTCAATTTCTATGTTCATCTGAGCATGGAGGATAGTGGTCGGCATTTGCGGCTTAACGTGGAAGTGAGGGGTACTGCGCGGCTTCATCGCGCAGCGTCCCCTGGAACGAAGTGTTAGCACTCTTAGCCATTCGTTTGCCCTCTTTGCTGCTCAATCCATTTCCGTGTTTCCTCGGCTTCATCATGGCGGTCAGTTGAGGAAAACACATTCACGCCAATGCGGCCTTTAGAGTTACCTGCAACCTTTACGATGGACTCGCGAATCTTCTGAATCTCAGTCGCCATCTTGTGAAGGGGATCGCCTCCAAGCTCACTGGAGCCTTCAAACTGGGCGAAGTCAATAGCGAATGTATTGGTATATGGCGTTTCCTCAATATCCTCAAACTTGATAGCAATGCTGAGGTAGGGTTTGAATATTTCGCCTTTCAAGTCCTTGCCGAGATCGAGAAAGCTAAATACAAAACTTGAGATGACCTGGCCGATACCCATGGACTCGATGCCTAGCCGGAAGATTCCGAGCTTAAGAAACTTGTCGACTACTACATCTTGGTTTGCCGTTACGTGATTGCCTTGGCGATCAAGAAACGTGAATGAGACCTTTCTTGCGATTCCCTTTCCAAGGTTGCTAATTTTGACGTTGATGAAATTCATGCCTACTTGGCTGCTTTCGAGTTGAACACCAACGTTGGGACGAATGTTCTCTCGCTTTAGCTCTGCGAGCTGCTGTATCTGTGCTTCCCGTAAATACCAAGTCTCCTTGGCCAAAATGAACGTGAGGACAGCGATAGCAACGGTTGCAATTGCGGAAAGCCAAGACGACAAGGAATCTGCACTTAATGCGCCGCCTCCCTGCAGTTGATTGCCTACGACAAGCCCAAGAATGAACAACAATGGGGCGATCACCGCCATGCTTGTAATCAGCAATGGCATGAGGCTTTTTTCTGTTTCGCGACCGTTTGGCATGGGGTATCCAGAGAGTGCTAACGTGATGTAGCCGAGCGCCTATCTTGGCATTCCCAAGCTAGACGACGAAATAAGCTGGAAACCCGCCCGCTAATTCGGAAGCAGCGCAGGCGGCAAGTCGCGTGCTGCCTAGGTCCGCGTTCATTTTCATTGGAAGTGGAATTCATTGTCGTACCTTTGAATCCTGTCGCCTAACTTGGCAAAATTGTTTACTGTTACCTTCGACGCTTCAGTTGGTGGGGACTATAGCCCACTGGACCATGTACCTGAATGACCGCTCCCGCTGCACAGGAGCCGTTCGCACTGTGCTCTTAACCTGTGTGTTTACGACTTTAATTACTCAGAATACTTTCGGTCCGAAGCAGTGCGCGCACTCCCAAGTCGACTTGTAACAGGCCCGCTGTGCACCGCAGCACCCGACAACTCTTATTTTGACTCCGACAACATCTATTCCCACGGATCAGCGCCCACCGGCGCCCTTCCCGCTATTCGACCGTCACGCTTTTCGCCAGGTTGCGCGGCTTGTCAACGTCTGTGCCGCGGGCGCAGGCGGTGTGATAGGCCAGCAGCTGCAGCGGCACCACATGCAGCAGCGGGCTCAGCGCGCCATAGTGCTCGGGCATGCGGATGACGTGAATGCCCTCGCTGCTGACGATGCGGCTGTCGGCATCGGCCAGCACATACAGCACGCCGCCGCGCGCGCGCACTTCCTGCATGTTGCTTTTGAGCTTTTCCAGCAGGCTGTCGTTGGGCGCGACCGTGACCACCGGCATGGCGCTGGTGACCAGCGCCAGCGGGCCGTGCTTGAGCTCGCCGGCGGCGTAGGCCTCGGCGTGGATGTAGGTGATTTCCTTGAGCTTGAGCGCGCCTTCAAGCGCAATCGGGTAATGCAGGCCGCGCCCCAGGAACAGGGCGTTTTCCATTTTGGCGAAGTCTTCGGCCCAGCTGATGACCTGGGGCTCGAGCGCCAGCACGGCTTGAAGCGCCGCCGGCAGGTGGCGCATGGCCTTGAGGTGGCTGGCTTCCTCTTCGTCGCTGAGCCGGCCCTTGGACTGGGCCAGCACCAGCGTCAGAAGGAACAGGCCGGCCAGCTGGGTGGTGAAGGCTTTGGTCGAGGCCACGCCGATCTCGATGCCGGCGCGCGTGATGTAGGCGAGTTTGCATTCGCGCACCATGGCCGAGGTGGCGACGTTGCAGATCGTCAGGGTTTGCGTCATGCCCAGGCCTTGCGCATGGCGCAGCGCGGCCAGCGTATCGGCGGTCTCGCCGCTTTGGGTGATGGTGACGACCAGCGTGCGCGGGTTGGGCACCGAGGTGCGGTAGCGGTATTCGCTGGCCACCTCCACCTGGGTCGGGATCTGGGCAATCGATTCGAGCCAGTATTTGGCCGCGCAGCCGCTGTAGTAGCTGGTGCCGCAGGCCAAAATCAGCACCGAGTCAATGTCCTTGAAGGTGCGGTACGCCTCATCGCCAAACAGCTCGGGCACGATGCCGTTGACACCTTCAAGCGTGTCGGCAATGGCGCGCGGCTGCTCGAAGATTTCTTTTTGCATGTAGTGGCGGTAGGGGCCGAGTTCGGCCGCGCCGCTGTGGGCGTGCACGGTCTTGACCTCGCGCGCCACGCGCTGGTGGTGGCGGTCAAACACCCAGTACTTGCCCAGTTGCAGGTCGATCAGGTCGCCTTCTTCGAGGTACACGATCTGGTCGGTCACGCCGGCGAGCGCCATGGCGTCGCTGGCCAGGAAATTTTCGGAGTCGCCCCGGCCCACGCCCAGAATCAAGGGGGAACCGGCGCGGGCGCCGACCACGCGGTGCGGCTCGTCCTTGCAGAATGCGGCAATGGCATAGGCGCCGTGCAATTGCGCCACGGTGGCCTTGAGGGCTTCAAACAAGTCGCCGTCATACAGGCTGTCCATCAGGTGCACGATGACCTCGGTGTCGGTCTGGCTTTCAAACACATAGCCTTTGGCCTGCAGGGCGGCACGCAGCTCGTCGTGGTTTTCTATGATGCCGTTGTGCACCAGCGCCACCTTGCCGGGGCGGCTTGCACTGTTGGCGCCAGGGCCGTGGCTGAAATGCGGGTGCGCGTTATGGATGGCGGGCGCGCCATGGGTGGCCCAGCGGGTGTGGGCAATGCCGGTGCCGCTGGCCAGGTGGTCGCTGTCGACCTGGGCTTGCAGCTCGGCCACGCGCGAGGTGCTGCGCGCACGCTTGAGCCCGTCCTCGGCATACACGGCCACGCCGCAGGAGTCGTAGCCCCGGTATTCAAGCCGCTGCAGGCCCTGCACCAGGACGGGAACAATATTTCGGGTAGAAACCGCCGCAACAATACCGCACATAAAAGCACTCCAAAAAAGACAATGCGCTGATGCTACGACTTCGGTATTTTTTAATGTGATTAATTTATGTATTTATATGGAATTAAATTTCACTAATTCAAATAAATAAAATTTAAGTTCATCCATAATAAAAAAATGGAAGAAATAAGCATAGATGCCACCGACATCAAGCTGCTGGAAGCCCTGCAACAAGACGCCTCGCTCAGCAACCAGGCCTTGGCGGAGCGCGTGCATGTATCGCCGCCCACCTGTCTGCGGCGCGTCAAGCGGCTGCGTGACGCCGGACTGATAGAGCGCGAAATCGCCCTGCTCAACCCCGACAAGCTCGCCGCCGTGCTGGGCCATGGGCTGACGGCGCTGGTCGAAATTTCGCTAGACCGGCAGGGCGCAGAGCAGCTGGAGATGTTTGAGGCGCGGGTGGTGCAGGATGACGCGGTGCAGCAGTGCTACCGCGTGTCGCCGGGGCCAGACTTCATTCTGGTGGTGCATGTGGCCGACATGCCGGCCTACCTGGCGCTGTCGCAGCGGCTGTTTACCAGCGATGCGAATGTGCGCAATGTAAAGGCCTTCTTCAGCACCAGGCGCGCAAAATTCAAGCCGAAAGTGCTTCTAGGGCAATGAATTCGGGCGCCAGCCGCTATCAATTTAATACCATTTCAGTCCGCAGGCGCAGGCACCCACTGCACCCCGGCCACCGCCAGCATGCCCTGGTGCAGATCATCCACAAAAATCGGCAGCAGGGTGTGCACATTGGCGGCATAGTAGGTGCGCCACATTTGCTTTAGCAGCGCGCGGGCGGCTTCGTTGCGGTAGTGCGTGCCGGCCTTGTTGATGAGCAGCAGGGCCATTTCATGGTCTTCTGCCACAACGGCGATGAGGGCGTCGTCGCCGTCTTCGCGCAGAGACTCCTCGAGTTCGTCGGCGGCGTCCATCAGAACGCCTTCACACAGCGCGGCGCTCATGGCGGCGTCGTGCAGAAGGCCTTGTTCGAGGGCGGCGCGCAGGTTTTTTTGGCTCATGCGGGAACTCCTTGCGTAAGGGTGGTAGGGGAAACGAGGCGGATGCGCCCGGTCAGCAGCCATGCATCATGCCCTGCTGGATAGGTCAAGGGCTGGCAGGACGACCTGGACTGTCCGTCAAACGACGACGCACCCGGCGTGAGGCAAGGCGTCCCTGCGCCCACGCTCAAGCTTTAGGCTGCTTCACCGGCCGCGACCAGTTGGCGATGTTCACCTGCTTGCCGCGCGCCACGCTCAGGCTGCCGGCGGGCACATCCTTGGTAATCGTCGATCCGCCGCCCACGGTGGCGCCCGCGCCTATTACGACCGGCGCCACCAGCACGCAGTTGCTGCCGATGTGCACGTCGGCCTCGATCACCGTGCGATGCTTGTTGGCGCCGTCGTAGTTGGCGGTGATGCTGCCGGCGCCGTAGTTGACGCGCTCGCCCACCGCGCAATCGCCCAGGTAGGCCAGGTGGTTGGCCTTGGCGCCTTTGGCCAGGGTGGAATTCTTGACCTCGACAAAGTTGCCGATATGCACCTCGGCGCCCAGATTGGCGCCGGGCCGCAGCCGGGCAAACGGGCCCACCAGCGCGCCTTCGCCGACCTGCACACCGAGCTTTTCCCCGTCGATGTGGGTAAACGGATGAATCACCGCACCGGCGGCAATGGTGGCGTTGGCAATCACGCAGTTGGCGCCCACGCGCACGCCCTGCTCCAGGCTGACCTTGCCTTCAAACAGGCAGTTCACGTCGATCTCGACGTCCTGGCCGCAG
>JAUSDK010000102.1 GCA_030650875.1 Polaromonas sp. | reverse complement strand
GATGACAAAGCTGGAGGCGATGTGCTCGCAAAAACCCTGCTTGCTGTCAAACCAGAATTCGTCGGCCGTGTGCTGGCCAAACACGCCGGGCTCCAGCGTGTAGGTGTAGCCGCCCGTGCGCAGCCGCTCCAGCGCCACTTGTACCAGGGTACTGGCATTGGCCTGGGCATAGCGCGGATCGCGCCGTATTTCATCGGCCAGCGCCTGCGTGCGGGGGTTAAAGCCGGGCGGCAAGTCAACAAACGCCTGCAAACCCGGGTCTGGCGCCACAGGTCCGTGGGTGAATGCTGGAAAGCTGCGGGCCTTGTAGCGCACGATGTCGGTGATGGGCCGGTTGGTCAGCCACTGCAGGTCGGGCAGCATGACGCTGCGGTAGCCGGGCACCTCGGGTCGCTGCGCGGCGGCTTCCAGCACAATCAGCCACGGCTGGCGCGAAGGCTCCAGCGTGACTTCGTAGTCGATGGGCGTGCCCGTCACCTGCAGCCCGGCCTGCAGTTCATGGCGGGGTGAAAACCCCGTGTGCTGGGACTGCCACTGGCGGCCATCAAAGCGGGAGAGCACCGGCCCCCTGAAATAAAGCGCGCGCTGCGGCGGCGGCGCGCCCTCAAATCTGATCCGCATGGCGACGCTCTCGTCCAGGGCCAGGCTGGCGATCGTGCCTACTTCCATGCTGGCGCTCAGGCCGCTGCGGCCTGCCATGGCGTCGCTCGGCACTCCCCACAGCGGCGCCATGCGCGGAAACAGCACAAACAGCACCAGCATGATGGGCGCGCCCAGCAGGGCCATCGAGCCGGCCGTTTTGGCGGCCTGGGCCAGCGGCGGCTTGCCGACCGGCATGTGGGCGTTGACCACGGCGGTCAGCAGGCCCAGCAGTCCCAGCAACATGCTGAAGGCCGTCAGCAAGGACTGCGAATAGAAAAAGTTGCTCAGCATGCAAAAAAAGCCCAGGAAAAACACCACAAACGCATCGCGCCGGGCGCGCAGTTCCATGGTTTTAAGCGTCAGCAACACCACCAGCAGCGTGACGCCCGCGTCGCGCCCGAGCAGGGTTTTGTGCGTGGCGTAGGTGGCCGCGATGGTCAGCGCCAGCAAGGCCAGCAATACCCATTTGCCGGGCAGGGACCGGCTTTGCACGGCCAGCCAGCCCCGCCAGACCAGCACGGCAGCCGCCAGCGCGCTGCACCACAGCGGCAAATGGGCCACCTGCGGCAGCAGCACCCAGGCAATCACGGCCAGTAAAAACAGTGTGTCCCGGCTGTCGCGCGGCAGGTTGCGCAGCGCGCTTGCGCTGAACGATGCCCCCTTCAGCACAGCGCCAGCGCTTCCAGGCAGTGCCGTTTGTGGACTTCGCCGCTGCCCGGCGGGATGTCAACCGCGGGCAGGCGCAGGCCATAGTCCAGTCCCTGCTGGTCGGCCTGCAGTACCCAGGCGCACAAGCGCGAGAGCTTTTGCTCCATACCGGCCGCACCGGCCTGTGCCAGATCCAGCCAGAGTTCGTGGCGCTGGGCCTGCTGGGTGTCGCGCACCACCAGGCCTTGGCCGTCGGCTTTGGCCGCCTTTTTCCAGACCACCCGCTTCAGGTCGTCGCCGCGGCGGTACGCCCGCACGCCATCGAACTCGCCTGAGCGGTGCGCGCGCGCTGCCGATGCGGTGCCTCCCGAAAGGGGCTCGCCCGCAGGCAGCGGCGGCGGGTTCATTTCGGGTGCCGGGTACACCATGATGTGGGCTGCCGGCCGCCAGACCGTCCAGACCCGAAAGGTGCCGAGCGGAAAGCGCGTTTCAGCGGTCAGCGTTGGCAAGCGGTGCAGGCCGCGCAGGGCCGGCGTAAACGCCACCTGCAGCACGCTGCTGCCCTGGGCCGGCACGTCGGTCCAGGCCCAATGGGGTGCGCGGCCTCGTTTGCCTGGCTGCCCGGCCGCGTCTTGCGGCTTCAGGATGCGCAGGCCAATGCCATAGCGCGTGGACTGCCGGGAATTTGTAAACTTGACGTCGAACAAGGCCGTAGCCCCCGCATGTTGGGCACCTGGTGGGATCAGGTTCATGGCCAGTCCGCGCAGTGTGCCATGACAGACATGCATGCCCACCAGCGCGCTGCCGGCCAGTAAAAACGTCAGCAGGTAGCCCAGGCTGAGCTGGTAGTTGATGGACGCCACCAGCAGCGTCAGCAGGGTCGTACCCAGCATCAGCCCCGGGCGCGTCGGCAGGATGTAGACCGTGCGCTGGGTCAGCGTGACGTGGTCAGCCAGCGGCAGCCGGTTTTCAAACCAGGCATGAAATCGTGCGCTGACCCGCTGCACAGGGCGCGAAAAAAGTGGCTGCGTGGCCCTGTTCTGTATGGATTGGGTGTTCACGGCAGCGGCACGGCGTCCAGCATGGCGCGCACCTGCTCCACCGCGCCACGGCCCGCGGCGCTCACGGGAATCAGCCGGTGCGCGGTGGTTTGCGGCAGCACGGCAGCCAGGTCGTCGGGCGCGACATAGTCCCGCCCGCTCAAAAAGGCCTGCGCCTTGGCGGCGCGCATCACGGCAATGCCGGCGCGTGGGCTCAGGCCCTGCAAAAACCAGCGGCCCGAGCGGGTCGCTGCCACCAGGTCCTGCAGGTAGTTCAGCAGCGGATCGGCAGTGTGAACCTGCATGACTTGCTGCTGCAGTGCCAGCAGGTCGTGCGGCGTCAGCAGCGCGGGCAGGCTGTCCAGCATGTCGCGGCGGTCGCCGCCGCGCAGCAGTTCGCGTTCGGCGGCGCGGTCCGGATAGCCCAGAGAAATACGCATGTGAAAACGGTCCAGCTGCGATTCGGGCAGGGCGTAGGTGCTCAGCTGGTCGTGCGGATTTTGCGTGGCAATGACAAAAAACGGCTGCGGCAGCGATCGGGTTTCACCCTCGATGGTGACCTGCTTTTCTTCCATGGCTTCGAGCAACGCGCTTTGCGTGCGGGGGCTGGCCCGGTTGATTTCGTCGGCCAGCAGCACCTGGGCAAATACCGGCCCGGGGTGAAACACAAAGCTTTCTTTTTGGCGCTCGTAAATCGACACGCCTGACAAGTCGCTGGGCATCAGGTCGGCAGTGAACTGCACGCGCGAAAACTGGAGGCCAAAAGAGCGTGACATCGCATGGGCGAGGGTGGTTTTTCCGACGCCGGGAACGTCTTCGATCAGCAGGTGGCCCCCTGCGAGCAGGCAGGCCACGCAGTCTTGCACCTGCGACGACTTCCCGACTATGACCGTGTTAAGCTGATTTAGAAGCGCTTGAAGTTTTTCTTTGACGTGCATGGCATGAACGATAACGTAATTTTTCGCAAAGTTTGTACACCATGAATGCGACCGGTTATTTCACCCACAGCGACTGCCGCAAGCATGAAATGGGGCCGGGCCACCCCGAGTGCCCGGCGCGGCTTGATGCGATTGAAGACAGGCTGCTGATGAGCGGCGTCGGTGACGCGCTGGACCGGCGCGAGGCGCCGCCAGCGCCGCTTGGCGACATCGAACTGGCGCACGACCGCATGCTGGTGGCTGCAATCCGGGGCTTGTCCGATCAGCTGGTCGACGACATCAATGCGGGCGGGCCGGCCTATGCCCAGATTGATCCTGACACCCTGCTCAACGTTCACACCTGGAGCGCCGCCTTGCGCGCGGCGGGCGCGGTGATTGCGGCCACCGACGCCGTGATGGCGGGTGAGCTGGCCAATGCGTTTTGCGCCGTGCGACCGCCCGGCCACCATGCCGAACACAACAAGGCCATGGGGTTTTGCTTTTTCAACAACGTCGCCATTGGCGCCAAGTACGCGCTGGCGCGACACGGCTTGAAGCGCGTGGCGATTGTTGACTTTGACGTGCACCACGGCAACGGCACCGAAGACATCATCAAGGGTGACAACCGCATCCTGATGGTGAGCTTTTTTCAGCACCCGTTTTTCCCGTTCACCGGCGCCGACACGCAAGCGCCCAACATGGTCAATCTGCCGGTGCCGGCCTACACCAAGGGCATGGACATTCGCGAGTTGATCGAGATGATGTGGATCCCGCGCCTGGACGCGTTCAAGCCCGAGATGATTTTCATCAGCGCCGGCTTTGACGCGCACCGCGAGGACGACATGGGCCAGATGGGACTGACCGAGCAGGACTACGCCTGGATCACCCAGCGCATCAAGGACGTGGCAAAACGACATGCCAGGGGACGCATCGTGTCGGCCCTGGAAGGGGGCTATAACCTCAGCTCCCTGGCGCGCAGCGTGGAAGCGCACATCCGGGTGCTGGCTGATTTGTAAAGCTGTTTTTTAGGGATTTTCATGTTTTCTGCATCGGCTGATTCATCGCCTCCCGTCCTGCATACACAGGACGAGCGGGGCGTTCACACCCTCACCCTGAACCGGGCGAGCATGTTCAACGCCCTGAGCGAAGAAGTTCTGGCGGCGCTGCAAGGCGCACTGGACGCCATAGCGTCCGACCCGTTGGCCCGGGTGGTGGTGATTGCCGCGCAAGGCAAGGCGTTTTGCGCTGGCCACAACCTCAAGGAAATGCGCGCCCAGCCCGAGCTGGCTTATTACCAAAAGCTGTTTGCCCGGTGCACGCGCGTGATGCTGGCCATCCAGCATCTGCCGGTGCCCGTGATTGCCAGGGTGCAGGGGCTGGCAACGGCCGCAGGCTGCCAGCTGGTGGCGCAAAGCGACCTGGCGGTGGCCGCGCGCCACGCCAGTTTTGGCGTGAACGGCATTGATGTGGGCCTGTTTTGCGCCACGCCCAGTGTGCCCCTGGTGCGCAACATGCTGCCCAAGCAGGCCATGGAAATGCTGCTGACGGGCGCGTTCATCACCGCCGACGAGGCGCTGGCCAGGGGCCTGGTCAATCGCGTCGTGCCGCTGGAGTCGCTGGACGCCGAGCTTGAAAAGCTGCTGCAGGCGCTGCTGTCCAAGCCGCGCGAGGCGCTGGCCATGGGCAAGGCGCTTTTCTACAAACAGCGTGAGACCGGTATTGAGGCGGCCTATCAGCTGGCTGGCCAGACCATGGCCTGCAACATGACGCATGCGGTGGCCCAGGAGGGCGTGCAGGCCTTTATTGACAAAAGGACACCGCAATGGCCAGTGGCGGCATCTTGAGTTC
>JAUSDK010000084.1 GCA_030650875.1 Polaromonas sp. | reverse complement strand
CGGGCAGCTGGCTTCGAGCTTTTTCTCGATGTAGCGCACCGTGTCGTAGCCAAAGTAGCCGGCCAGCCCGCCGCAAAAGCGCGGCAGGCCAGGCCGTAGCGCGACCTTGAAGCGTTTTTGGTAGTCGCTGATGAAGTCAAGCGGGTTGCGCGCCGAGGTTTCCACCACGCGCCCGTCGGTCACCACCTCGGTCCGCATGTCGGCGCCAAAGCCCGAAGCGCGCACCAGCGTGCGGGCCGGCAGGCCAATGAAACTGTAGCGGCCGAAGCGCTCACCACCGACCACGGATTCAAGCAGGAAACTGAACCTTCCGCCGTCTTTGGAGTGCGCCAGTTTCAAGTAAAGCGACAGCGGGGTTTCCAGGTCGGCAAAGGCCTCGGCCAGCAGCGGGATGCGGTTGTAGCCTTGCGCCGCCAGACTTTTAAATTCGAGTTCAGAGATCACGGTAAGTCCTTCATCAGAAGACGCTGCGCATCAAAAAACGCTGCCTTCTGTCATTCAAAACACCCCGAAGTCCGGGGCCGGGAATGCTCTTGCGTGGCGCAGGAGCGCATCAATTCAGCAAAAAGCAGGCTGCGGGGCCATGCGCGGGCTCAAAACAATGAGCGATGCAGGCGCCTCAGGCGTGCCGGGTGGAACAGGAACGCCAAAGCCAGGCTCCCCGGCCGGCACAGGCTGTTTGGTTGATGCGATGAATGAACATGTAGGCCAAAGTGTAGCAAAGACGCGCCGCCCGTGGCTGGCGGCGAACCACCCGCGCCGGGCATATGGACAGAAATAGCCATGGGTACTAACGCTGATCTCGCAAACCCTGTTGCCGGGGCTCATGGCCGGCTTCAAAATGGACCCATAAAAAAGAACGACCGTACTTTTAAATCACTCCTCGGGGAGACTTACTGATGACTTTCACCATGCGATGCGTGGCGGGCCTGGCGGCCTGGCTGCTGTCACTTAGCGTTGTGGCCGCGCCGGTCGAGATTTCCGGCGTCAAGCTCGACGAGGCGCTGGAGTTGCAGGGCAAAAAACTGCAGCTCAATGGCGCCGGCATACGCTACAAGGCGATTTTCAAAGTCTATGTGGCCGCCCTTTATCTTGAGAAAAAGACCGGCACGCCGGAAGATATTTACGCCGCAGCGGGGCCCAGGCGCATGAGCATCACGCTGCTGCGCGAGATTGACTCGAACGAACTGGGCAAAAGCTTTACCAAGGCGTTTGAGGAAAACGCCCTCAAGGCAGAAATGTCCAGACTGATCCCCGGCCTGCTCAAAATGGGCCAGGTTTTCTCGGACCAGAAAAAAATGGCGGCAGGCGAAGGCTTCACCATCGACTGGGTGCCAGGCACAGGCACCGTGATTTCAGTCAGGGGAAAGCCCCAGGGCGACGCCATCAAGGAACCCGAGTTTTTCAATGCCATGATGCGCATCTGGCTGGGCGCCAAACCGGCCGACTGGAAACTCAAGGACGAGTTGCTGGGCAAGATGCCCTGACGCGGGCGCCCGGCGCTTATTGCGGCCAGCGCATGTGCGCCAGCGAGTCAATCAAGCCATCGGCATCGACGGTTTGCACCGGCTCGCCGTGGTTGTAGCCATAGGTCACCAGCAGCACCGGGCAGCCTGCCGCGCGGGCGGCCTGGGCGTCGTTGCTGGAGTCGCCAATCATCAGGGTGCGGGCGGGTGTGGTTCCCAACAGCGCACAGGTTTTCAGCAAGGGCAGCGGATCGGGCTTCTTGCGCTCGAATGAATCACCGCCAAAAACCGTCCCGAAAAACCCGTCCAGGCCCTTGAGTGCGAGCAGCGCGCGGGCAAAGGCGACAGGCTTGTTGGTCAGGCACACCAGCGGCAGTCCCGTGCCGTGCAAGCCGCGCAGCCCCTCCAGCACCCCCGGATACACCACTGAATGCTGGCCGTTCACGGCGGCGTAGTGCGCCTGGTAACGGTCAAAGGCGAAGTCGTAGTGCGCTTCCAAATCAATAGCTGGTTGCGCAGTCTGCATATTCACTTGAACGTGATTCAGCACTGATTTAACTAGGTGCTCAGAGCCTTTTCCAACCATCTGGCTGACGCGGGCCGCATCCAGCGGCAGGCGGGTTTCGGGCAAGGGCAAATCCCCAAGCATCAAGTTGATCGCCACCACAAAGTCGCCCATGGTGTCCACCATGGTGCCGTCCAGGTCGATGATGACGGCGTCGATGGTGCGCTTCATGACGGCGTGCCGAGCGCCACCCGCATCGCGTCGATCACGGCCTTGTAGTCGGGCTTGCCAAAAATCGCGCTGCCGGCCACAAAGGTGTCGGCGCCCGCGTCGGCCACGCGGCGGATGTTATCGGTCTTGATGCCGCCATCGACTTCCAGGCGTATGTCCCTGCCCGACGCGTCAATGCGTTTGCGCGCCTGCTCGATTTTGCGCAGCGCGGAATCAATGAAGCTCTGGCCGCCGAAGCCGGGGTTGACGCTCATGATCAGGATCAGGTCGATGTCGTCGATCACCCAGTCCAGCACATCCAGGGGCGCCGCCGGGTTAAACACCAGCCCGGCCTTGCAGCCCTTGGCCTTGATGGCCTGCACGCTGCGGTGCACATGGCCGGAGGCATCCGGGTGAAAGCTGATCAGGTCAGCGCCGGCATCGGCAAAGGCGGCTGCCAGCGCGTCAACGGGCTGCACCATCAAATGCACGTCAATCGGCACAGCCGTGCCGTCGGCTTTTTTGGAATGGGGCTTCAAGGCCTGGCAAATCATGGGCCCAAAGGTCAGGTTAGGCACGTAGTGGTTGTCCATCACGTCAAAGTGAATCCAGTCGGCGCCGGCCGCGATGACGGCTTTGAGCTCGTCACCCAGGCGGGCGAAGTCGGCGGACAACAGGGACGGGGCAATGCGAAAGGCGGGCGTCGTGGTGTTAGGCATGCGCAAGATTGTCGCAGCAAGCCGGGTCAGTGGCCATGCCCCGACGCCCGCACAGCCATGGCGGGGGCGGTTAACATGGCGGCCAACTACTGCTTGCGCCTGCTGCTGCCATGTCCAAATACCAATTCTCCTGCGAAGTCACCCCCCAATACCAGGCGGAGCAGTCCGCGCCGCAAGAAGCGGTCTATGGGTTTTCCTACACCGTCACGGTCACCAACACCGGCGAAGTGCCGGCCCAGCTGATCTCGCGCCACTGGATCATCAGCGACGCCAACGGCCACACCGAAGAGGTCAAGGGCCTGGGCGTGGTGGGTCACCAGCCATTGCTCAAACCGGGCGAATCCTTCCAGTACACCAGCGGCTCCCGGCTGCGCACCGCCAGCGGCACCATGCACGGCAGTTTTTTCTGTGTGGCCGAGGACGGTGAAAAGTTCGACGCCGACGTTCCGATGTTTGTGTTGGACGCCTTGAGCGAGCCCGGCGTGGGCGGCTCACGCACCCTGCACTGAACCCGGCCCAACGCTGCACGCATGGCCCTCTCCATCCCCACCCCAACCGACCTGTCCACACTGCTGGAAGCCCTGGACCCCGATGCCGACCTGGTGCAGCGCCACCTGTGGCTGATTGCTCTGCTGGACTGGGTGCGCGGGGATGGCTCCTCGGCCACCGCCGCCGTGGCCCGCGTCAACCTGCTGCTGGACGTGGCGGACGCCCGCCCCCAAACCGCGGTTCGCCTGCAGGTGTGGTGGCACACCCTGGTGGCCACGGTGGACGGGACCACCTTGCTGTCGGACTATGGTTTTGCATCGCGCAACGCCTTTGTCAGTGAACTGGTGGAGCGGCTGCACCGCAAACTGCTACCGGCCACCCCCGAGACGGCCGATGCCTGCGAGCTGTTTGCCCTGGCCATGCCTTCGGCGCTGGATGCCCAGTGGCTGGCCGCTTTGCCCCAGCCCACGCTGGAGCGCCTGGACACCCTGCTGACCGCCCCGGCACAAGGCAGCAACACACAGGCCCGGCCCTCCCTCACCTACTGGCAAGACAGCTTGCTAGAGGCCATCACGGTGTGCACCAGCCAGATTCGGGCGGCCGGCTTTTCGCCCGAAATCCGCTTGCGCATGAGCACCCCGGCGCACGATGCCAGCCCCTTCCACGCCCTGGCCGCCAGTTGCGACGCGCTGCGCGACGCCTGGCTGGCCGGCGCGCGCGACGATGACGCCGTGCAAGAGGCGGCGCAACACTTTCGCACCCAGCTGGATGCCTGCCGCCACGCCGCGTCCTCGGTCTACACCCATCTGGACGCCCATGGCATTTCCATGGACCTGGTGTTCCGGCTGCGCCAGCTGCGCGAGCGGGTACTGCGTATCCGCGCCCTGCTGGACTGCCTGCTGGGCGACCCCGCCTACACCTACAGCGCGCGGCTGCTGGCCCACCTGGCCAGCGTCGGCCAGGAGCAACGCAGCATCGGCGCCCT
>JAUSDK010000081.1 GCA_030650875.1 Polaromonas sp. | reverse complement strand
ACCAGGTCGTCCACCATGCCGATCACCGGCAACACGTCGGGGATGAGGTCGATCGGCGAGAACAGGTACAGCGCGATCAGCGCGGTGCCCAGCTTGAGCCAGCGGGGCGCCGCCGGGTGGCGCAGCGCAAACCACAGTTGCCGCGCGTCGCCGCGCAGCACGGCCCATAGCAGGGTCAGGCGTTTGAACATGGCAGGCTTTCATTCAGGGGCGGTCCCGGTCGGCACCGTACCCAGCCCAGATGGCGCCGGCTGGGGCTACTGCAAGCGACTTTCCCCAGGCTTTACATTGCGCTCCTTGCGCCTCGCTCCGTGCGCCAGGTTCAGGCGCGTTCAAAGTCAATAAAGCTTTTTTCAGCGTCCACCGCCAGCAGCCTGACGCGCGCCGTATCGCCCACGTCCAGCCCTTCGAAGCCGCGCACTACCCGGCCTTCCAGCATGGGGCTGCTGATGCGAACAAAAGTGCCCTTGGCCGCCGCGCCGGTCACAAGGGCATCGAACACCTCGCCGATGCGCCCGTGCAGCAGCCAGGCGCCTGCGGCCTTGAGCACCTGGCGCTCGACCTTGCTGGCGTTGTCTTCCTGCAGCGTGCAGTGCTGGGCGATTTCCGTGAGCTGTTCGGCCGAATAGGGCGGCGCCTCGCCCGCGATGGCGGCTTTCAGCAGGCGCTGGGTCACCAGGTCGGGAAAGCGCCGGTTGGGCGCGGTGGAATGCGCGTAGTCGTTCACCGCCAGCCCGAAATGCCCCTGCCGGCCGGTGGCATCGGCCGTTGCGGCGGGCGCGGCCGCGTATTCGCCGGAGCCCAGCAGCTTCACCACCGCCAGCGACAAGTCGGCAAACCCGTCCGGATCGGCCAGGCGGCGCGCGCTCAGGAAGCGGTCCAGCGCCAGCGCATCGGGCGTTGCCGGCAATTGCACGCCATGGCTCGCCGCAAGCAGGGCGATGCGGTCCCAGCGGCGCGGCGCCTGCAAAAAGCGGCGCAGCGACGGAAAGCCCTTGTCCACCAGAAACCGCGCCGTCGCGCCGTTGGCCGCGATCATCAGGTCGGCGATCAGGTCCTTGGCGCGGTTTTTATGGTCGGGGCGCAGGTCCACCAGTTGCTCGTCCTCAAACACAGGGCGCGCGGACACCGTGTTCACATTCAGCGCGCCGCGCGTTTGCCGCCATTGCCGCAACGCGCCCGCCAGTACGTCGTGCAGGCGAAGCTGCGCCTCCAGTCCCGGTACGCTGGCGATCTTCGCCGGTGGGGGCGCCTGGCCGTCCAGCCACGCCGACACGCCGTCATAGGTGAGCTTGGCGCGGTTGCGCACGGTCGCCCGGTAGACGCTGGACGTGGTTACCGTGCCGTCGGCCTCGACCTGCATGTCGACCACCAGCGCCAGCCGCTCCTGGTTTTCATGCAGCGAGGTCAGGTCGTTGGACAGCACTTCGGGCAGCATCGGGAACACGCCGGCCGCCGTGTAGACCGAGGTGGTGTTGGTGTCCGCATGGTGATCCACCGCGCCGCCGGGCGCCACCTTGGTGTCCACATCGGCCACCGCCACCAGCAGGCGCGCGGCGCCGGCAGGCAGCAGCTCGGCCACGCTCAGCTGGTCGAGGTCGCGCGTGTCGTCGTTGTCGATGGAAAACCAGGTCAGGTGGCGCAGGTCGAGGATGGCGCGGTTGCGTTCGGGGCTGATCAGGCGCGCGTCCTCGGCCTCTTGCAGGGCTTGGGGCGCGAAGGCGGACAGCAGGCCCCGGGCGCGCATGGCGTCGACGGCGATCTGGTGGAGGTTGATGGGGTTCATGGGGGGCCCGTGGTGGAGTGGGTCCAATGTACCCGCTGGCCGCGTTACCGGCCGTCAGGCCGATTTAAGCTCATCGCCAGTAACACGGGCTCGTTAGACACTTCAACGTCTTCACTGTGGACTGCCCTCTACCGTGGCGCCCTCCGCCTGAAGAAGCTTTCCTTTCGCCGCAGGTTTCGGCCGCTTCTGCGATACGGGCGCGCAGGAACGCGTCACGCAGGTGCTCGAACCTTACTTCAGGTAAGAGCGCAGCGCGGCAACAACCGCTTCCATATCGTCGTTGCGCTGTGTTTCCGAAACATCATGCGCGCCAAGGTGCTCCCGGATGTGCCCTTCCAGGACTTGCGTCATCAACCCGTTGACCGCTCCACGGATCGCTGCAATCTGTTGAAGGATTGCCATGCACTCAGTTCCATCGCCGAGCGCTCGTTCAAGTCCTTCAGCCTGACCCTTGATGCGGCGAACCCGCGTCAGCAACTGCTTTTTTCCTGTGATCGTGTGTGCCATCAAGCCATTCTAAGCCGTTATTTTTATACTGGGGTACAGTATATTGATCTCAGTTGAAAACGGAACATCCAATTGTGGGGAGCGAGCTGGCTGGACCCGGTGATGGGAATCGTCGGCGCCGGACTCGTTGCGGTTTGGGCTTATGGCCTGATGCGTGATTCAGGGCGAGTGCTGCTCGATGCCGAAATGGGCGCGCCTGTGGTCGCCGAAATAAAAGATGTGATTGATGCGAGTCCGATCCAGGCCACTATCTGCGACTTGCATGTCTGGCGCGTCGGCAGGAGCAAGTACGCTTGCATCGTTTCCCTTGCCACGGGAGAGGACGTGGAGGCCGACTACTTCAAAAAACAGCTACGCATCCATGAGGAACTGGTTCATATTTCTGTAGAAGTGAATCGGCTTCCTGCACCATACGAAGCAATGAAAACCTGTTCCTAGCCGCTCCGGCGCAATGACCGTTCCTGGCCGACAGCGATCACTCGACCCCAAGGTGCGGACGCGACTTAAGCCAGAACCATGCCGCTGCGCCTATGGTCAGCCACAGCACCACAATGAGGATCGCGCCGGCACGGCTGCTTGGCTTCGAGCCCTTCGTCTGCATCCACTCGTCTGCTTGGCCGCGACATTCCGAGAGAACTTCAGGCGGCAGGAGCCTGATGGTTAACCAGATCAGGCCGGGAAGCAGCAGAACATCATCGACATAGCCCAGCACGGGGATGAAGTCAGGAATCAGGTCAATGGGACTGAGCGCATAGGCCACCACAAACACCCCCAGAGCCTTCGCATACCAAGGTGTTCGTGGATTTTTTCCTGCAAACCAAAGCGTCACGCCATCACGTTTGATTTGCTTGGCCCAGGCCTTCAAGTTGTCGCTGATGCTCATGAGATGTGCGACGGATTTCGAATGTCGTCTCCGTAGATTGCAGTAAGTGTGGTCGTATTCTGCCATCGACGCGACGGTCCGCTTCTGGCCGGGTGCGGGTGCCGTAATCATTGAAATCGGTGCCACATTGCAGACATCCAATCCGCTGATACCTCAAGTGGCTGGTGCTCTTGGCCAAGACCGGCGTCTTGATCCTGGATGACTGGCCGCCAGCATGCGTGCCGATTTTCCTGAGACCATTGATGGCCAGGCGACCCCCCGGGGCACGATTCAATCACCAGCCAGTTGCCGGTGGAGCGTTGGCACCGCTGGATTGGGGAGGCGACGACCGCCGCCGCCAAAAACCGTCAACAACGTTGCGTGTGAGCCTGAATGAATCAACCAAGTGACTCGTGAATTCGCTTCAATGATTCCAGCAGGCCGGTGTTACTGGCTAATGTCCGTGCACGGCGTGATGCTGCTCATGGTCATGTGTCGCGCCCTGTGCGGCCTGCCATAGCCGCTCTACGTAGTGGACATAGCGCACATAGGCTTCGACGTACGCACGACCCGCTTCGACGTCGTCCGGTCCGAAATTGCGGCGGCTCAGGGCGGCCTCAAAATGCCTATGCACGCCATGGCGTATCGCGTCGGTGAGCAGCTTCTCGACCTGTTCGATCGATCCATTTTCAAGCGCTTTGTCGGCGGCAGGAACCGCCAGGCCGAGATCGCGGCCGGCCGGTTGCAGGCCCTCAAAGGGTGCGCCTTCGCCGGCCCTGTGGATGCGGACCAGCGTTTCGAAGAAATGCGTGTCAGCGAGCTCCGTCGCCTGTCCACCAAGTTTTCGCACCGACCTCGCCTGATCGAACACTTTTCGTATCTCGCCTTCATGCTCGGCCCGCACCCAAGGCAGGACCAGGTTGACGTTGCCGGTTTCGAGCGACTTTCGTGCCGCCGTCACCACGGGCCCATCCAGCCCATCGCAATGCCCAAGCGCCCAGGCTATTGCGAGACCGCCATTGCCCAGCCCGATGGCGTCCGTACCGAGGCCGCCGATTGATTGATCCAGTCCGAAATATTGGGCCAGCGACTTCCATGTCAGGTACATGGTGCCAGCAAGCAGCGCCAGCGCCAGGCGTGATTTCAAGAGTTGTTGCATCTTCATGATGTTCACCTTTAAATCGTCTCAAGGCTGATCGGCCGCTGCAGCGGGCTCCTGAGCACTGCCGTGCGCCGGACTTTCCGTCGCTTCGTGGCGCTGCTTGACAGAAGGGATATAAGCGACAGACCCCTCCACATAGGGACTTCACCCGCGCCCGCAGCCACGGGCCAATTTCTATTGCAGCATATTTGGCTTCCAGCCTGTAGTCATTGACGAATGACAACAACCGGTCACGACGCGATGAGCGCTTCGCCAAAAGAAAGGCCTGGTTCGAGGCACGGCTGAAGGGCCTGCGCGAAAAGGCCCAGGAATACAGGCGCATGAACAAGGTGCTGCGTGTTGGCAGGACGCCGGATGCGCAGGTCGCGCTGATCGCTAAACTCTTCCCTGGACCTTTGAACAACCCCCCACCGGACCTACCGCCTTGAATCCACTCACCTTGTACCGCACGAACGACCAGGTGGTTCGCGTCCTCGACAGCCAGGGCCAATGCGTGGGCAACCTCAAGCGGATTGGCGCTGTATGGAAGTTCAAGGCCCTGGGCCATGATGCAGACGGCCACCTCGTTCCGGGCGGCGGCCCGTTGACTGGGCGGCACAACATGACGTTTTCCGTGCTCGATGAAGCCTTGGTCAGTGCCGCGTTGCTGGCCTGATGCACGTCATCCCCGCTTTCGGGAGAATGACGGACTGACTCACGCCGGCGCAGGCGCTGTGATGCTCAAACGCTGGTGTCGCATTGCTGCAGGTCTGTCAGCGTTTGCGTGATGTCCGCAAACAGCGGGCGCGCGGCCGCGTTGGGCTGGGCGCAGCGCGCCTGCAATTGCGTGAGCGCCTGCAGCGTGCTGTTCCCACCGGATGGCGCGCCGCAGCGTTCCAGCAGTTCTTCGAGCAGACAGGAAAACGCGCGCACTTCCAGCCGCTGCAACGCGTGCGCCAGCGGCAGGTCGCCGGGTGCAAAAAACGATGCCGCGCCAAAGTCGCCGAGCAGCGCCTGACCGTCGTTGGTGTGCAAAATATTGTGCGCGTACAGGTCGCCGTGGTGGATGCCCTGCGCGTGCAGGTGCTGCGCGGCGCAGGCCATGCCCAGGGCGATGCGCAGCGCCGCGGCCAGCGTGAAGCGGGTGCCGTCGGCATAGCAGTCGCGCGTGCACGAGGTCAGGCTGGGCGGCCCGGCCAGGGGGCGAAAGCCCGGGTCTACCAGCGCCATCACCAGGCCGGGCGCACCGGCCGGGTGGCCGGCGACCTGGCCGTGCACGGCGATCAGCTGCGGATGCGGGCCCGCGCTGAGGCTGGCCGCCATTTCGCTGTGCGGCAGGCCGTCGCTGGTCACGGCGCCCTTGAACAGCTTGACGGCCACCGGCAGCACGCTGCCTGCGCGCTGCCACGCCGCCTGGTGAATCACGCCCGACGCGCCTTCGCCCAGCAGCTGTTGCAGCTGCAGATCACGCCAGGCAATGTCGGGGAGTGGGCTGTGCGCCAGTGCGGTGGCCTCGCGGCTTTCACACATCGGGTTGCCGGCATAGGCCAGCCACGACAGGCGCGGCAGCGCCAGCAGCCAGTCGGGCAGCGCCGTCAATTGGTTGGCGGCAATGCGCAGCAGTTCCAGCTGGCGGCAGGCGGCCAGTTCGGGCGGCAAGGCTTGCAGCTGGTTGCCTGACAGCATCAGTTTTTGCAGCGCGCTGCAGCGCCCGATTTCAGCCGGCAGTTCGCTGATCCGGTTGTCGGTCAGGATCAGCCAGCGCAGCGTGGGCGGCAGGGCGGCGGCGGGCACGCTGCTGATCTGGTTGGCCTTGAAGCCCACCATGCTGAGCTGCGGGCATTGCCCCAGTACCTCGGGCAGGCGGGTAAACAGGTTGTCGGAGCAAAACAGAATCCGCAGCTTGCGCAGCCGGGGCAGGTCGTCGGGCAGGCACGACAGGGCGTTGCCCGACAGGTCCAGGATTTCCAGCGTATCGGCCAGCGCAAAAATCTCGGGCGGAAAGGTCTTCAGGCCGCACGACAAGCGCAGCCGCTGGCTTCCCGCCAGCGTGCCGGCGCGCAGTTGCTCAAGCGTGTGCATGGGAAAGGGCGCGCGCTCGTTCAGTAATGTGGCGGCAGGTCGTCGCCGGGCTGGCTCAAGGCGCGCGGGCCGCCTTCGGGCTGCTGCTGCCGGAGCGCGCCGACCTCGCGTACCAGCAGATCGATTTGCTGCTGCTGGCGCACGATGATTTCGTTGAGCTGGTCCACCAGGTCTTCGGTAAAGCTGGCCTTGATTTCCAGATCGGTCAGGCGCTGGTCGGTGTTCGAATTTTCCATGCCGCTATTGGACACGAATTCCGGGCGTTACCCTGCGGGCAGGCGTCGTTGTGGTGCGTGAAAAACAGAAAGGAGTCCAGCGTTTTCCACGGAAAGCCCCAGGGGTTTGGTCTGGAGGATGGGGTGGGTGGGCATGGCGGGGCTTTCAAAAAAATACACCTGAGGCTGGCGTGCGACGCGTTCAAGCGGCCGTCATTACCCGCTTATTCGTACACGCAAGTGTGCGGCCGTCCTACAGAGCCGGCGGTGCGCCCTTGGTATCTTTGGGTATCGTTCTGTTGAGCTTGCCCAGAAATAATTTCCAGGTCAGTTCATGACCGAGGCAGGAAAACTGCCTGCGCACAAATTCTGTGCAATTTTTTCAATACCTCCAAGGATCATCATGAAATATTCAATATTGTTAGCCGCTCTTATCGCCACCTTGGGCCTGACCGCCTGCGAGAAAACCACGGTCACGCCTACACCGGCTGTGGTGACGGTTCCCGGTCCTGCCGGTCCATCAGGCGCCACCGGTGCCACGGGTTCTACTGGCTCCACGGGTGCCACGGGTGACACTGGTGCCAGCACAGGCACGCCGGGTGCTACCGGTGCCACAGGCGCTACCGGCGCCACGGGTTCTACGGGTTCTACTGGCGCCACGGGTTACACCGGCGCTACCGGCGACACGGGCAGCACCGGCGCCACCGGCAAAACCGGCGACACCCTGGTGATCGTTCCCGCGAAGTAATTGACGCCCAGGCAAGGGGCTGTGAAACATCACAGGCCCTTGCCGGTCGCCAGCTTTCATGCGCCTTTCCCTTTTTGGGGGAAGGGCGTTTTTTTCGTTCGCCCCGCCTTTCCTTGGCCCTGTGGCCAATCCGGTTAAAACGGTGGCCGCTACGACTGACCAGATCACCTTTGCCAACAACGTGGTGACCATCGCCGATGGATCAGTCCCTGCCTGCAATGGCCCCTTGGCGCAGCCTTGCGCCCGGGGGCTTTTTTATGCCCTGAAAATTTTTGATTTCCGTGAAGACGGGAATGGTGTCGGAATTGGGTCTGGTCTAGCGCAGCGGCTTGGCCACAAAGCCGATCAGCAGCCCCTGCGGTGTCACCGTGATGCGGTCCGGCTGCAGCCCCAGGCCGTCGGGCAGCGCCAGGTCCTGCGGGCGCAGCCGGTGCAGCACGACTTCGCGCAGCGTCTGCTTGGCCAGCGCCGGCCCGTAGGCTTCCAGCAGCGCCGACGGGCCGGGCGGCAAATCTGCAAAGCGCAGGGAATTCACGCGCAGCTGATGGGCGCGCACCGTCCGGTCGCTGGCCTCGTAGCGCAGCCCAAAATCCAGATCGAACGCGCCCGTGTAGCTGCGCCCCAGCGCCAGGCCCGAGGCCTGCACCGCCATCTCGGTTCCGAGCCGGTTCAGCGCGGGCAGCAGGCGCAGCACCGGCGCCTGCAGGTCCAGGTCCATCAGCCCGCCCATCGGGTAGCGCAGCGGAAAACGCTGCGCTACCGCCCGCTGCAATTGATCGGCCGACACGGCGTAGCCGCCCGGTTGCTCGCCTGGCGCAGGCGAAGCCCGGGCGGCGCTGCCCAGCACCAGCACGCCGGCCATCGTCAACAGAAGTCTGCGTTTCATTCATGTCCTCCGTTGGAGCCGCCATTGTGCGCGCGCACATCTGGTAACGTGCCGACACATGCCCTTCTACCGTGCGACACACCCGCGATACCTGTCGCGCGTTTAATCATCAAGCCCGACAGTTTTTGGCGGGTGTCAGGACTACTTTATGAAAACTATTCTTACGGTATTGGCCGTTGCCGGTTTGTCCGGCTGCGCGGTGTACCCGGTGCCGGGTTATGAGCAGCCCTATGGTGCCGGCCCGGTTTACGGGGCGCCGCCACCTGCGGTGATTTATGGCAGCGGTGTGTACCGGCAGGGTGGCTATATCGAGGCACCTCCCCCGGTTTACGTTCGGCCGCCCCCGGTCTACGTTCGGCCGCCGCCTCCCCGCATCGTTGTGCAGCCCGCGCCTCAGGTGCTGGTGCAGCCCGGGCCGCGGCCCCAGTCGATGGTGGCCCGGCCTGGCCATCGTGGGCGCGACCAGGACCGCGACGGCGTCCCCGACCGCGTTGACCGCGACCGTGACGGCGATGGCGTTCCCAACCGCATGGACCGCGACCGTGACGGCGACGGCACGCGCAACCGTGCGGACCGCCGGCCCAACGATCCGCGTGTGCGCTAGGAGGCAGGTGCCTGCTGGCAGGCGCTGACTGTCTGCCGAACAGGCCGCCAGACAGTGTTTTGTCTGGGTTCAAGGCTATTTAATAGACAGCAAAAAAGGGCAAGAAATTGCCCTTTTTTCATGGGTGTGGCAGCTGGCGCCGCGCGCCGCCACCGCCTGACTGGCGCTCAGCCCCGCCGGCCGGCAACCATGCGGTACAGAAACAGCAAAATGATGGCGCCCAGCACGGCAGCGATAAAGCCCGCTGACTCACCGATCTGGTAGAAGCCCAGCGTTCTGCCCAGAAAAGTGGCAATGACAGACCCCAGGATGCCGATGATGACCGTGATGATGAAGCCCCCGGGATCGCGCCCCGGCATCAGGAACTTGGCAACAATGCCGACGATCAGGCCAATAAGGATGGTCCAGAGAATGCCCATGGTGTTCTTTCGTGAAGCGTAAAAATGGCCGGCCAGGCAGGGTGCCTGCGCGGCCGGGATAGCGACTGGTTTCGCGGCCAGTGCGTTGCGGCCAGTCACCCCGAAAGGTTACCAAGCCGCTGGGCTGCGCCTATCGGATAAGCCATTGCCGCGCTGTAGGACCCGGCGGATATTGAACCTGGACCTTGCCCGGCGGGCTGGACGGGTCACGGCCCAATGCCTATTGCTCTGCGACACATTTTTTGAATTGAAAGAAAAATCAGGACTACGCCGGAATCCCCAGCCCGCGCACCACCGCCGGCCGCGCCATGAACGCCGCCAGCGCCCGCGTCACATGCGGGAAGTCCTGCATGCCCACCAGCTCGCCCGCCTTGTAAAAATCCACCAGGCCGCGCACCCACGGGAAGGTGGCGATGTCGGCAATGCTGTAGGCCTCGCCCATGATCCAGTCGCGGCTGGCCAGGCGCTGGTTCAGCACGCCCAGCAGGCGCCGGGCTTCCGCCACATAGCGGTCGCGCGGGCGCTTGTCTTCATAGTCCTTGCCCGCAAACTTGTAGAAAAATCCCAGCTGCCCAAACATCGGGCCCATGCCGCCCGCCTGCCACATCAGCCACTGGATCGTCTCGTAGCGCTGCGCGGCATCCGGCGCCATGAACTGCCCGGTCTTGTCGGCCAGGTACAGCAAAATCGCCCCCGACTCAAACAGCGCCAGCGGCTTGTTGCCCGGGCCGTGCGGGTCCAGGATGGCCGGGATCTTGTTGTTGGGGTTGAGCGACAGGAATTCCGGCGACAGCTGGTCCTCGGTTTCAAAGTTGACCAGATGCGCCTCGTAGGGCAGGCCGGTTTCCTCCAGCATGATCGACGCCTTCACGCCGTTGGGCGTGGTCTTGGCGTACAGCTGCAGCACCTCGGGGTTGCGGGCGGGCCATTTATGGGTGATCGGAAAGGCAGAAAGATCGGTCATGTGCTTCCTTTAAACGGCGCCTGCCGCCTAGCGCCCCACCACCGACCAGCCCGCATGGAGGTTGGGCTTGTCGTTCTCATACTCCCACCGCGTGCCGCAGCGGTCGCAGCGGTACTTGGTGACGGTGGCGAAGTGGTTGCCGCGCTTTTCCTGGCGGTTGTCGCCCTGTACCAGCTCGGGATGGCCGGGCGCTTTGCGCCAGTTGCGCTGGATGCTGGCGCACGAATCGCACAGCTCCATTTTTTTCAGTTCGTTCTTTCGGTTCAGGTCTTCGGTCATGGTGTGGCTTTTCAGGTGGGGGCGAGCTTGCCTTGGGGGTTGGGGTCGATTGTCGCTCTTTGGACCTCTGCGTTGACGCGCGCTTCCCGTCAGGCGCCCGCGCCGCCGCCAGGCAACGGTAAACGCAAGCCACGCAGACGCTGGTGCGCCGCATCTTCCCCCTCCACGGGCTGCTGCTGCTTGGCCTTCAGGTAGTGGTTGGTGAACACATCCAGGTAAGCCTCCAGCGTCTGCGCCGCATGCGGCTCGCCGGCCAGCTCCAGGCACAGGGCGGCCACCTCCGCGGTGCAGAAATGGTCCGCGCGCTTGGACCGGCGCAGGCGGTAACGCGAGAGTTGCTCGGTCTGCAGGCTCAGCACTGGCAGGTGGTCCAGGTAGGGGCTTTTGCGAAACATCTTGCGCGCCTCGGGCCAGGTGGCGTCTAACAGCACAAACAGCGGCCGCTTGCCGCTTCGGGGATCGGTGGCCTGCACTTCGGACACGACCCGCCCGCTGGCGACAAACTCGCCCGGAAACACCAGGTAGGGCTGCCACTGCGGATCAGCCAGCAGGGCCAGCAGCGCAGGGTCCACCTCGGTGCGCGCCCAGCCAAAGGCAAACGTGTCGGCCGCCACATCGGCAATCAGCCAGCCCGTGTTGCTGGGCTTGAGCGCCTCGATGTCGGCCATGATCAGGCACATCCCCGCGCGCACCGGCACGGCCGGGCGCAGGGCGCACAGGCAGTGGCTGGTGATCAGGCGGCAGCCCGCGCAGCGCGCGGCCGTGGAACCGCCACGGGCCAGAAAGGGCTTGGAGCTGCGGGCCAGGCGCGCGGTGCGCAGGCGAGAGACGGCGTGCGGCAGGGCGCGGGTCAATTCGGCGGAAGGGAAGGCGGCTTGGCTGGACATCGGGGGACTGTAGCAGCGGGGCGCGGCCAGTTGGCCGGGCGGCCATGACTGCTACACATTAAGTAGCAATTGATTTAATGGACATGCCGGGTAACATACCACCCATCACACAAGGTAGACCTTGAGAAAGACCACTGTATGCACAAGATTTTTTCGCCGGGCGCCGCGCGCGCTACTCGATCGGGTTTGCTTGCTGCGCTGGTGGGCGCCGCGCTGGCGGCCTGTGGCGGCGGTGATGGTGGCGGCTCCACGCCTACGGTCTTGCAGGCAAACCCCACGACGCCGTGGGAGCTGATGACTGCGGGCGATATTGCGCAGTGCGTTCCTGGATTTGCTTCCGACAGCAAAGCCGAAAAAACAGCACGGCTGGTCGAGCGCCAACTGGCCGGTGCCGGCAGCAATGCCAACGTCCTGACCCTTGGAGACAATGCCTATTTTTTGGCCGGCTCCCGCCTCGGCTACACCGATTGCTATGAGAAAACCTGGGGTCGGTTCATCGATAAAACCTTCGCTATTCCAGGCAACCACGACTATGAAAATGACGACAGTCGCTATTACTTCGATTACTTTGGCGCCAAGGCCAGCCCCGATGAAAAACGCACCGGCTACTACCGCATTGACCAAAGCGGCTGGACCGTGTTGACGCTGAACAGCAATGTCGATGCGACAGCCGCTTCAGCCCAGGCCCAGTGGCTCAAGCAGGAACTGGCCACCGCGCAGCCCTGCGTGGCGGCGGCCTGGCACCACCCCCGGTTCAGCTCTGCCCCTGCCCCTGGGGGCGACAACACCACCATGACCGCCCTGTGGGACATCCTGGACCAGGCTAAGGCTGACGTGGTGCTGCAAGGCCACGAGCACCATTACGAGCGCTTTGCCCCCATGACCGCAGACGGCACCCTGTCCGCCACCGGCGGCATGCGCTCGTTTGTGGTCGGCACCGGCGGCGCAGACCTTTACGCGCACGCCAGCGTACGTGAGGGCAGCGAGAAGCAGTTGGTCGCCTATGGCGTGATGCG
The DNA here is from genome assembly GCA_030650875.1 of Polaromonas sp. Taxonomy (GTDB): domain Bacteria; phylum Pseudomonadota; class Gammaproteobacteria; order Burkholderiales; family Burkholderiaceae_C; genus Polaromonas. The sequence continues at coordinate 3,521 of JAUSDK010000081.1, read as the reverse complement.
TTTGTCGCTGTCGGCAGGCCATGCCCAGTGGCGGTTTATTGACATTAACGACGCCGTGCTGGACGAAGGGGCGTTTGACTGCCGCAAGAAGTGAACCGTCCCTGATTCGTCATCGCGAACGAGGTGTGGCGATCCATCGCCCCTAAAGCGCAGTCATGGATTGCCGCACTTCGTTCGCAATGACAGAGATGGATTGAGAACGCGCGGCGTCAGGTCTTGCAAGCACGCGCTCGCTGTGCGCTTTATTGGGCCGGGCGGTGCAGCGCGCAGAGCTTGTTGCCGTCCGGGTCGCGCAGGTACGCCAGGTAGAGCGCGCCCGCCGGGGTGTCGCGAAACCCCGGGGCGTCCTCGCAGCTCGTGCCGCCGTGGGCGACCCCGGCCGCATGGAAGGCGTCACCTTGTTCGGCGGACTGCACCGTAAACCCGATGGTGCTGCCATTGCCGTGGCAGGCGGCGTCGCCATTGATGGGCCTGGTGATGGCGAACGTGCCCGTCGGGCTACGGTAAAAATACCGGTTCTTGTTGGCAACCCCCGGGGCAATGCCCAGCGTGCCGAGCAGCGCGTCGTAAAACTTTTTCGAAACCTCAAGATCATTCACACCAAGCATCACATGACTGAACATTGTTTTCTCCGTGGGGGCCCGCAAGCGGGCGAAGTGGGTTTGGCGTCATGGTACTTGATGGCCGGTCTTTCCACGGGCTGGCGAATGACCCTGTAAGCTAGCCCGCACCCGCCACCTACCCCGAAATCCATGCGCATCCTCCACACTTCAGACTGGCACCTCGGCCAGCACTTCATGGGCAAGAGCCGCCAAGCCGAGCACCAGGCGCTGATCAACTGGCTCTTGACGCAGGTCGAGGACCACGCCGTGGACGCGGTACTGATTGCCGGGGATATTTTTGACACTGGCGCGCCCCCCAGCTACGCGCGTGAGCTGTACAGCCAACTGGTGGTGCGGCTGCACGGCGCTGGCGTGGCCCTGCTGCTGCTGGGCGGCAACCATGACTCGGTGGCCACCCTGGGCGAAAGCCGGGCGCTGCTGGAATGCCTGAGCGCCACCGTGATTGGCGCTGCGGACGAGCTCCCTGCGCAGGTCGTGGTGTTGCCCCGGCGTGGCGGGCAGGGCGTGGCCGGCTGCGTTGTCTGCGCCATTCCTTTTATTCGCCCGCGTGATGTCTTGCAGAGCCAGCCGGGGCAAAGCGCCGAGGACAAACAGCAGTCCTTGCAGACCGCCATCCAGGCGCATTACGCCGCCGTGTTTGATGCGGCCAGTTTGCGCCGCGCGGCACTCGAAGCCGAGTTGGGCCACAAGCTGCCGCTGATCGCCACCGGGCACCTGACCACGGTGGGGGCCAGCACCAGCGAGTCGGTGCGCGAAATCTACGTCGGCGCCCTGAACGCCTTTCCGACCACCGCGTTCCCGGCGGTCGACTACATCGCCCTCGGGCATATTCACCAGCCGCAACAGGTGGGCGGCTTGAACCACATCCGCTATTGCGGCTCCCCGATTCCGCTCAGTTTTGACGAGGTGCGCCAGCAAAAAGAGGTGCTGCTGGTCGATCTGGATGCCAACGGCCTGCACACCATCACGCCCCTGCCCGTGCCGCGCTTTCAGGCCCTGGTCTCGGTCAGCGGTAACCTGCTGGCGCTGGCTGAAAAGATACTTGCCGCCGCCGCAGACGGCACGCCGGAGCGCCCAATCTGGCTGGAGGTGACGGTGGCCGAAGACGACTACCTGGCCGACCTGCCCGCGCGCATTGAGGCCATGACGCAAGGGCTGCCGGTGGACGTGCTGCGCATTCGCCGCCAGCGCAGCAACGCGGCCGCCACCCTGGCCGCCGCAGCCCGTGAAACCCTGGACGAACTGAGCCCGCACGACGTGTTCACCCGCCGCCTCGATCAGGAGGAACTGGCCGACGAGCTGAAGCTCGCCATGGTGGCGCGCTACCGGGCCGTCGTCACCGGCCTGCAAGAGGGCCAGCCATGAAAATACTTTCGCTGCGCCTGAAAAACCTCAATTCGCTCAAGGGCGAATGGACCATCGACTTCACCCAGCCGCCGTTTGTGGACAACGGCCTGTTTGCCATTACCGGCCCGACCGGCGCGGGCAAGTCGACCCTGCTCGACGCCATCTGCCTGGCGCTCTACCACGAGACGCCGCGCCTCAAAAGCATCTCGGCATCAGCCAACGACATCATGACGCGCCACACGGCAGACTGCCTGGCCGAGGTGAGCTTTGAGGTCAAGGGCGCCGTCTACCGCGCCTTCTGGAGCCAGCGGCGCGCCCGCGACAAAGTGGACGGCGCGCTGCAGGCGCCCAAGGTCGAACTCGCCACCGGTGCGGGCGAGATTCTCAGCAGCCAGAGCAACGACAAGCTCAAACGTATTGAGGCCATCACCGGCCTCGACTTTCCGCGCTTCACCAAATCCATGCTGCTGGCCCAGGGCGGGTTTGCCGCGTTCCTGAACGCCAGCGCCAACGAGCGGGCGGAGTTGCTGGAGGAACTGACAGGCACCGAGATCTACGGCGAGATCTCGAAAAAAGTGTTTGAACAGGCGCGCGATGCCAGGCAGCAACTCGATCAATTGAAAGCCCGCGCCGACGGCATGGAACTGCTGACCACCGAGCAGCGCGACGCCAAGCAGAGTGATGTGAATCGTTGGGACACCGAACTGGCGGGCGTGCAGCACGCCCACCAAACCACCGTAGAGCAACGCCAGTGGCAACTCAACCGGCTGCAAAGCGCGCAAGACCTTCAAGCTGCCGAGGCCCAGGCCGATGCGGCCCGTGCCGCGCTCGAAGCCGCCGCGCCAGAACTGCGCCGCCTGGCCGACAGCGAGCCCGCCCAAGCCCTCCAGCCGCTGCACCTGGCGTGGCAGCAGGCGCAGGCGGCGTGCGGTGAAAGCGAACGCGCACTGTCCGCGCTGCACCTGGATGTGAAGCGCCAGCAGGCGGCACATTACCAGCAGCAGCACCTCGCTCAATCCGTGTCGGCCCGCATGGCGAGCGACGCACAGAAACAGTTGACGCAAAAGCAAACCGAACGCCAGCAACTCGCCGACTTTTGCGCCGCCCACCCGCAGCGCGCCGCGCTGGGCGAACGCCTGGGCGCCTGGCGGCAGCAGTTCGACCAGCGCCTGAAGCTGCAGCAGAGCCTGACCGCCCAGCAATTGGCGTTGCAAAAGCTGGCACACGAGCAATCCGACCGAGGCCGCCAACGCATCGACCAAAGCGCCCTGGTTGATGCCGCCGCCAAGGCCAAAAGCGAATCAGACACCGCGCAGCAGACTGCGCAGACCGCCCAAGACCTGCGCCTGGCAGGCCAGACCTTGCCTGAAATGCGCGCGCAGTGCCAGGCGGACGAAGCGAATCTGCAGCGTTGGCAACAGATCGAAACCCTGGCCAAGCAGCGCCGCACCTGGGCCAGCCAGCAAGCCACGCTGGCGGCCCACCTGCAACAGGACGCGGCCACCATCCTGACGCAAGAGGCCGCGGTGCTGGCCCTGCGCGAGCAGCACA
>JAUSDK010000074.1 GCA_030650875.1 Polaromonas sp. | reverse complement strand
CAACCCGGACGTGATCAGCGCCTACCTCGGCACCAGCCACTGATATGACCCCCACGCTTGCCACTTCGTGTGCTGCGCTGCCCCCCGAGGGGGCCGCTGCGCCTGCGGTCTGGCAAAGCCAGTCCCGCGGCCCCTGCTGGTGGGATGTTGCCCCCACGCTTGCCACTTCGTGCGCTGCGCTGTCCCTCGAGGGGGCCGAGTCTGCCCTGGGTCGGCCCGGCGGCAGACTGCTCCGCACTGAATCTTCAGGAGTTTGATTTCATGGCTTTTTTCTTAGAGACTTTGATTGGCGGCCTGATGGCTGGCATGCTGTATTCGCTGGTGGCGCTCGGCTTCGTGCTGATCTACAAGGCGTCGGGCGTGTTCAACTTTGCGCAGGGCGCGATGGTGCTGTTCGCGGCGCTGGCGATGGCCCGGTTTTCGGAGTGGATTCCGAAGTGGACCGGCATTGACAACCTGTTGGTCGCCAACCTGATCGCGTTTGCCATTGCCGCCGTACTGATGTTCGTCGTGGCCTGGCTGATCGAGCGGCTGGTGCTGCGCCACCTGGTGAACCAGGAAGGCGCGACGCTCCTGATGGCCACGCTGGGCATTGCCTATTTCCTTGAAGGCCTGGGCCAGACGCTGTTTGGCAGCGACATCTACAAGATCGACATCGGCATGCCCAAAGACCCGATCTTCATGCTGGACTCGGTGTTTCCGGGCGGCATCCTGATCAACAAGGAAGACGTGATTGCTGCCGCGATTGCCGCCAGCATGGTCATCTTGCTGAGCATCTTCTTCCAGAAAACCACCACCGGCCGCGCCCTGCGCGCGGTGGCCGATGACCACCAGGCGGCGCAGTCGATCGGCATTCCGCTGAACCGCATCTGGGTCATCGTGTGGTGCGTGGCAGGCGTCGTGGCGCTGGTGTCCGGAATGATCTGGGGCTCCAAGCTGGGCGTGCAGTTTTCGCTGACCACCATTGCGCTGCGCGCCCTGCCGGTGGTGATTCTGGGCGGCCTGACCTCGGTGCCCGGCGCCATCATCGGCGGCCTGATCATCGGCGTCGGCGAGAAGCTGTCCGAGGTCTATCTTGGCCCCTACGTCGGCGGCGGTATTGAAATCTGGTTTGCCTATGTGCTGGCACTGGTGTTCTTGCTGTTCCGTCCGCAGGGGCTGTTCGGCGAAAAGATCATTGATCGCGTCTGAACTGATAAAAAGAACAAGGAACCAACATGCTCTACCGCGAAAACGGCCAGTTCAAGACGACGTACCGGGCTGACCAGCAGATCTTCCCGATCACGCAGGACCGCATTGCCATTGGCCTGATGCTGGCCTTTGCCTTTATCGCCGTGCCGCTGCTGGCCAGCGATTACTTCTACGCCTCGATTTTGATTCCGCTGGTCATCATGTCGCTGGCCGCCATCGGGGTGAATATCCTGGTGGGCTACTGCGGCCAGATTTCCCTCGGCTCGGGCGCCTTCATGGCGGTTGGGGCTTACGGCGCCTACAACTTTTTTGTGCGCATCCCGGGCATGCCGCTGATCCCGACCCTGATCCTGGGCGGGCTGTGCGCCATGTCGTTCGGCATCCTGTTTGGCTTGCCCAGCCTGCGCGTCAAGGGCCTGTACCTGGCCGTGGCCACGCTGGCGGCGCAGTTCTTCAGCGACTGGATGTTTTTGCGCATCAAGTGGCTGACCAACGACTCTGCGTCGGGTTCGGTGTCGGTCAACCAACTGCAGGTGTTCGGCCTGCCGATCCAGAGCCCGGTTTCCAAGTACCTGTTTTGCCTGGTGATCCTGCTGGTGGTGGCACTGCTGGCCAAGAACCTGGTGCGCGGCGCGATTGGCCGCGAATGGATGGCGATTCGCGACATGGACGTGGCCGCGTCTGTCATCGGCATCCGGCCCATGTACGCCAAGCTCAGCGCCTTTGCCGTGAGTTCCTTCATCATCGGCGTGGCCGGCGCGCTCTGGGCCTTTGTGCATCTGGGCTCATGGGAGCCGGCAGCGTTCTCGGTCGAGATCTCGTTTCGCCTGCTGTTCATGGTGATCATTGGCGGCCTGGGCTCCATCATGGGCGGCTTCTTCGGCGCAGCCTTCATCGTCGTGCTACCGATTGCGCTGAACCGCTTCTTGCCCGCCTTCATGGGCCTCTTCGGCATCGAGATTTCCACCGCCGGCGTGTCGCATGCCGAACTGATGATTTTTGGCGGCCTGATCGTCTGGTTCCTGATCGTCGAGCCGCATGGCCTGGCCCGGCTGTGGTCCATGGCCAAACAAAAAATGCGCCTGTGGCCCTTTCCACATTAAGCGCAACCGGGCGCATTGGGCGCATCGACTGTCAACAAAGTTTTTTCACCGTGCTTCCATACTTTTATTCCAAGGAGACATCCATGAAGCTTTCGAAACTCGTGATCGCCGCGACCGTGGTCGCCGCTGGGGCGGCATCGCTGTCCACCAGCGCCTTTGCGCAAGCCAAGGAGCAGTTTTTCCCGCTGCTGTCTTACCGCACCGGACCCTACGCGCCCAACGGCACGCCCTGGGCCAACGGCAAGCAGGACTACATCAAGATGATCAACGCCCGCGACGGCGGCATCAATGGCGTGAAGATCACCTATGAAGAATGCGAAACGGGTTACGCCACCGACCGCGGCGTGGAATGCTACGAGCGCCTGAAAAACAAGCCCGGCGTGGCGCTGTTTGATCCGCAAGCGACCGGCATCACGTTTGCGCTGACCGAGAAAGCCCCAATCGACAAGATCCCGCTGGTCACGCTGGGCTATGGCCTGTCGGTGGCGCAAGACGGCATGGCCTTCAAGTGGAACTTCCCGCTGATGGGCAGCTACTGGACCGCCGCCGACATTCTGATCCAGCACATCGGCAAGAACGCGGGCGGCATGGACAAGCTCAAGGGCAAGAAAATTGCGCTGGTCTACCACGACAGCCCGTTCGGCAAGGAACCGATTCCGCTGTTGCAAGAGCGCGCCAAGATGCACGGCTTTGAGTTGCAGATGCTGCCCGTGACGGCGCCTGGCGTCGAGCAAAAAGCCACCTGGCTGCAAGTGCGCCAAGCCAAGCCTGACTATGTGCTGCTGTGGGGCTGGGGCGTGATGAACTCCACCGCCCTGAAAGAAGCCCAGGCCACCGGCTTTCCGCGCGACAAGCTGTATGGCGTGTGGTGGGCCGGTGCCGAGCCGGACGTACGCGACGTGGGCGAAGGCGCCAAGGGCTACCAGGCACTGGCGCTCAACGGCTCTGGCCAGCAGTCCAAGGTCATGCAGGACATCCTCAAGCTGGTGCACGACAAGGGCCAGGGCACGGGTCCGAAGGACGAAGTGGGCTCGGTGCTGTACACACGCGGCGCCATCATCCAGATGCTGGGCATTGAATCCGTGCGCCGCGCCCAGGAGCGTTTTGGCAAGGGCAAGGTCATGACCGGCGAGCAGGTGCGCTGGGGCATGGAAAACCTGGCCCTGGACCAGAAAAAGCTCGACGCACTGGGATTCAAGGACGTGATGCGCCCGATCTCCACCAGCTGCGCCGACCACATGGGCTCGACCTGGGCCCGCGTGCAGACCTGGGACGGCAAGAAGTGGAACATGACATCGGACTGGTACCAGTCTGACGACCAGATCATCAAGCCGCTGGTCAAGTCCGGCGCCGACAAGTACCTGGCCGACAAGAAGCTGACGCGCCGCACCGCAGCGGACTGCCAGTCCTGATCGGATAAACCCCTGCGCGGCTCCTGCGGGAGCCGCCAGGCGAGAAGCTTGCGGGTCAGGCTTCTGGCCTGGCACAGACAACGACCGACACCGAGAAAACCTATGAAACCTAAAAAAATTGTCCTCAACGTGAACGGCATCGAGGTCATCTACAACCATGTGATTCTTGTGCTCAAGGGTGTTTCGCTGCAAGTTCCCGAGGGCAGCATCGTGGCCATTCTGGGCGGCAACGGCGCAGGCAAGACCACGACCTTGCGCGCCATCTCCAACCTGCTGCAGGGCGAGCGCGGCGCAGTCACCAAGGGTGCTATCGAGCTGCGCGGCGAGCGCATCGAAAACCTGTCGCCGGCCGACCTGGTGCAGCGCGGCGTGGTGCAGGTCATGGAAGGGCGGCACTGCTTTGCCCACCTGACGATCGAGGAAAACCTGATGACCGGCGCCTACACGCGCACCAGCAAGGCCGAGATTGCGGCCAACCTGGAAAAGGTCTACAACTATTTTCCGCGCCTGAAAACCCGGCGCACGTCGCAGGCGGCCTACACCTCGGGCGGCGAGCAGCAGATGTGCGCGATTGGCCGCGCGCTCATGGCCAACCCGAGCATGGTGCTGCTCGACGAGCCGTCCATGGGACTGGCGCCGCAAATAGTTGAAGAGGTGTTCAACATCGTCAAGGACCTGAACGAGAAGGAAAAAGTCACCTTCCTGATCGCCGAGCAAAACACCAACATGGCCCTGAAATACGCCGACTACGGCTACATCATGGAAAGCGGCCGCGTCGTGATGGACGGCGTTGCCAGCGACCTGGCCAACAACGAGGACGTGAAGGAGTTTTACCTCGGCGTGGGCGGCGGCGAGCGCAAGAGCTTCAAGGACGTCAAAAGCTACAAGCGCCGCAAACGCTGGTTGGCCTGATGGCCCCCACGCTCCCCACTGCGTGTGGTTCGCGGCCCCCCGAGGGGGCGCTGCGCCTGCGGCCCGGCAAAGCCGGTTCCGCGGCCCCTGCTGGCGTGGGACGCTATCGCCTCTACGCTTGTCGCCTCGCTGCACTGACTGGCCTGGGGTCGCAGCCTGTGCCAATGGCCTGAACCCGTGCCCCGCGTGTTTTAACGCTCAACCCAACACCCTTTCATGACATCACTCCACATGGATGCGCTGGAAATCCGCCCCCCAGCCGAACGCGAAGCCGCCCTGCTCGCGGCACTGCCCGGGCAGATCGCCCACGCCCGCACGGCATCAGCCGCCTTTGCCGACATCCTGTCTGGCATTGATCCTGCCACCGTCACCAGCCGCGCGGCGCTGGCGCAGTTGCCCGTGACCCGCAAGCACGAATTACTGGAACGCCAGCAGGCGGCACGCCAGGCCAGCGGCGACATCTTTGGCGGTTTCAGCGCGCTGCGCTACGGCGCCCATATGCCCCATGTGTTTGCCAGCCCCGGCACCATTTACGAGCCCGAAGGCACGCGCAAGGACTACTGGCGCATGGCGCGGGCGCTGTACGCGGCCGGATTTCGGCCCGGCCAGCTGCTTCACAACAGCTTTAGCTACCACTTCGTGCCGGCCGGCTCCATGATGGAAACCGGGGCGCATGCGCTGGGCTGCACGGTGTTTCCGGGCGGCACCGGGCAGACCGAACAACAGGTGCAGGCCATGGCCGAGCTGCAGCCCGCAGGCTACATCGGTACACCCAGCTTTCTCAAGATCATCATCGAAAAAGCCGCCGAGATGAAGGTGGCCCTGCCCTCCGTCACACGGGCGCTGGTGTCGGGCGAAGCGTTTCCGCCCAGCCTGCGCGACTGGTTTATCGATCGCGGCATCGCCGGCTACCAGTGCTATGCCACGGCCGACCTGGGCCTGATCGCCTACGAGACCGAATCGCGCGAAGGGCTGGTGCTCGACGAAAGCGTGGTGGTTGAAATTGTCAGGCCCGGCACCGGCGACCCGGTGCTTGAGGGCGAAGTCGGCGAGCTGGTGGTAACCACGCTGAACCCCGACTACCCGCTGATCCGTTTTGGCACCGGCGATTTGTCGGCGCTGTTGCCGGGCACTTGCCCCAGTGGCCGCACCAATGCCCGCATCAAGGGCTGGATGGGCCGTGCGGACCAGACCGTCAAGGTGCGCGGCATGTTCGTGCACCCGGGGCAGGTGGCCGAGATTGCACGGCGTTTTCCGGAGGTGATCAAGGCCCGGCTGGTGGTCAGCGGCGAAATGGCCAGCGACAGCATGGTGCTTCAGGTGGAAACTGCTTCGGCGCCTGCGGGACTGGAGCCGCGCATCAGCGAGGCCATCCGCGATGTCACCAAGCTGCGCGCCACCGTCCAGTTGCTCGCGCCGGGCAGCCTGCCCAACGATGGCAAGGTGATTGAAGACGCACGAAGTTACAAATAACAAAGTCAAGGGATAGCACTTAAGTAATACCCGCAATTGAAACCTGACGGTCGCATCCTAAACTTTATTGTTCATTATCTGGAGACCCCCATGAAACGATTGTTAGTTCTTGCCGCTGCGGCGGTCAGCCTTTTTTCAGCCAACGCGCAAACGTTCCCGGGTACCAAACCCATCAGTTTTGTGGTGCCCTTTGCAGCCGGCGGTCCCACCGACCGCGTGGCACGCGACCTGGCTGAGGCCATGCGCAAGTCCATGGGCGGCGGCGCCAACTTTGTGGTGGAAAACGTCAACGGCGCAGGCGGCACCATTGCGACCACCAAAGTCGCCAAGTCAGCACCCGATGGCCACACCTTGCTGCTGCACCATATCGGCATGGCGTCGGCACCGGCGCTGTACCGCAAGCTGCAGTACAAACCGCTGGACGACTTTGAATACCTGGGCATGATCAACGAAGTGCCCATGACGCTGATTGGCAAACCCCAGCTGGTGGCCAACAACTACCGCGACTTTGAAAACTATATCCGCGCCAACGCCGGCAAACTCAACATTGCCCATGCCGGGCTGGGTTCAGCGTCCCACCTGTGCGGATTGATGTGGCAATCGGCCATCAATGCCAAGGACGCCATGACGACCATTCCGTTTGGCGGCACCGCGCCGGCCATGAACGCGCTGGTCGGCGGCCAGGTCGACCTGATGTGCGACCAGACCACCAACACCAGCGGACAAATCGAGGCGGGCCGCGTCAAGGTTTTTGCCGTGACGACCGCCAAGCCGCTATCGTCCAACAAGCTGCTCAAAGACGTACCCACCCTGCAGGAAATGGGTCTGAAGGGCTTTGACCTGACCATCTGGCACGGCCTGTATGCACCTAAAGGCACGCCGCCTGCCGTGCTGGCCCAGATTAACGCCGCGCTCAAGCTGGCACTCAAGGATCCCGAGTTCATCAAGAAGCAGGAAGGCCTGGGCGCCGTGGTGGTGGCCGACAAGCGTGTGGAGCCTGCCGGGCACAAGGCCTTCGTGGCCGCTGAGCTGGCCAAGCTCAAACCCGTGATTGAAGCTGCCGGCAAATTTGCCGACTGATCCATCCCGCTTTTTTGCAAGCCGCCCGGTCACAGCCTGGCGGCTTTTTTGTTGCGGGGGCGGGATTGCACCGATGGAAGCGGGCGCGGCACGCGTCTAAGCTGAAGGCTTCCGGGCAACCACCTCCTGAAAGGAACACCATGATCCCATTTCTCAAGCCCAATCGCCGCTCTGCCCTTATCGGCGTTGCCTTGTCAGCGATTACTTTAGCAGTCACTCCGGCGGCAGCACAAACCAGCTGGCCGAACAAGCCCGTCAAAATCGTGGTGCCGTTTGCGCCCGGCGGCACCACCGACATTCTGGCCCGTGCGGTGGCGCCTGAATTGTCGAAGGCGCTGGGCCAGCCCTTCATCGTCGAAAACCGCGCCGGCGCCGGCGGCAACATTGGCGCAGACCTGGTGGCCAAGTCGGCGCCCGACGGCTACACCATTCTGATGGGCACCGTGGGCACGCACGGCATCAACAAGTCGCTGTATTCCCGCCTGGCCTACGACCCGCAAAAAGACTTCGCCCCAATCACGCTCGTGGCCGGCGTGCCCAATGTGATGGTGATGAACACCGAGACCGCCAAGACCCTGGGCATCAACAGCGTTCCGGACTTTATCCGCTACGCCAAAGCCCACCCAGGCCGGCTCAACATGGCCTCCAGCGGCAACGGCACCTCGATCCACCTTGCGGGCGAGTTGTTCAAGTCGATGACCGGCATCTACATGGCGCACATTCCCTACACGGGCTCGGGCCCCGCCATGATGGCCATGGTGTCCGGCAATGTGGATGTGATGTTTGACAACCTGCCTTCCGCCATGCCGCAGATCAAGGGCGGCAAGCTCAAGGCATTTGCAGTGACCAGCGCCCAGCGTTCCGCCGCGCTGCCGGACCTGCCCACCATCGCGGAGGCGGGCGGCCCCACGCTCAAGGGCTTCGACGCAAGTTCATGGTTTGGCCTGCTCGCGCCAGCCGGCACGCCGCCCGACATCGTCAAGCGCATCCAGGAAGAAGTCGCCAAGGCACTGGGTACACCCGCCATCAAGGAAAAAATGCTGGCGCAGGGTGCCATTCCTAGTGGCAACACGCCCCAGCAGTTCACCGACTTCATCAACGCCGAGCATGAAAAATGGGCCAAGGTGGTGAAGGCATCGGGCGCCAAAGTCGACTGACTGCACGCTTAAGCCAGCCGTGAAAAAGCCCCGAACTTCGGGGCTTTTTCAATCTGCATGGGTGCCAGGAACTACACGCCCCAGACCACCTCATGGCCAGCACGGTGGTTGCGCTGCAGCAGCTCAATGAAAGGCAGGGCCCGCTGGCGCAAGCCCGGGCCGTCTCCCTGCACCACGCCAGCCTCTTTTTCGGCCAGTTCCTCTGCCTCAACGGCGGCATGCAAGGCCGCAATGGCAGCAGGCATCTGCTCGGGCAGGATGATGCCTTTTGGGCCGGTATCCTTGCCAATGATCTCCAGCACGCGGCGCCCGTTGGGCTCCAGCATGATCACATCACCGTAATCTTTTGATTTAAATTTGTACAGCATTGAAGACTCCTCTGGTTAAACGTCCCAGTCATTATCAGCAGCCTGGCGCCGCCTGTCTGTAGGTCGTGTCCACCTCTTTTTGCCGCTGACGCCCAAGCGTTGCGCCCCGGCCTGCGCGCGCGGCCGGCGCTGACGCAAAATAGCAGCATGTTCAATATTGCAAGCGCTCAAAAACCGGCCGCCCAGGCACTTCGTCAGGACGGGCTAAGCCTGCTCCTGCCCGCCGACCTGACGACCGAACTTCAACTCCCGACGCCCCAGTGGCTGCAGGGCTGGCAGTCGCTGACCGATTCATGGAACCGGCTGCCGCCCGATGCCCACCTGCGCGATGGCGGGCATTACCGCCGGCGCCGGCACAGCTGTTTTGTTCAGGAACTGCCCAGCCGGGCGCTGACACAAACGCCGCACCGCGCCCATTGGCAACCGACCGACTACAACGCCCTGCACGGCGGGTTTGAGCGCTGGTTTGACCCCGTCGAGCCCGGCGTGGTCGCATTACCCGCCTGGACTGAACTCCTGGTCAGCCTGGGGCAGCTGTTTGCGCAGGTCAAGGCCGTGCCGCGCTGGTTCATTGAAGCGCACCAGTTCCGCATCGACACCACCGGCGGCGTGGGCCGGCCCACGCCGGAAGGCGCGCACCGCGACGGCGTCGACTTTGTCGTGGTGCTGCTGGTGGCGCGGCGCGGCGTCAAAGGCGGCGAAACCCGGGTCTTTGATGCCCATGGGCCGCACGGCATGCGGTTTTTGATGGAGCAACCCCTGACCGCCCTGCTGATGGACGACGAGCGGGTGATTCATGAAACCACCCCCATATTGCCAGCCGATGGCCCGGCCGGGAACGAATCCATTGAGGGCTTCAGGGACACGCTGGTGCTGACTTACCGGGCCGCGGGCTTTCAGGCGCCCTGACAGCGATGGGGCCGTCACACGGCCCTCGTTTTCTTTTTGTCCCCGCTGTACCCGGGACAACCCTGCTTGACGCATTTAGTTTAAACCTAAACAATTAAGGCTCGATCAATCCTTAGAGTACGCATTCATGCACATTCTTTGCCTGGGCGGCGGTCCCGCAGGTCTGTATTTCGCGCTGTTGATGAAGCTGCAAAACCCGGCCACCCGCGTGACGGTGCTGGAGCGCAACCGCCCGTTCGACACTTTTGGCTGGGGCGTCGTGCTGTCGGACCAGACGCTGCACAACCTGCAGGCCGCCGACCCGGTCAGCGCGCAGTTGATCGGCGAGGCCTTCAACCACTGGGATGACGTCGAGATGTTTTTCAGGGGCACCGCAGTGCGCTCTGGCGGCCACGGGTTTTGCGGCATTGGCCGCAAGCGCCTGCTCAATATCTTGCAGGACCGCTGCATCGCGCTGGGCGTGGACCTGGTGTTTGAAACCGACGTGCAGGACGACCAGGCGGTGGCCGTCCAATACCAGGCCGACCTGGTGATTGCCTGCGACGGCCTGAACAGCCGGATTCGCACCCGCTATGCCGCCACCTTCCAGCCCGATGTGGAACTGCGTGCCTGCCGCTTTGTCTGGCTGGGCACGCACAAACCCTTTGACGCCTTCACCTTTGCCTTCGAGCAGACGGAGCACGGCTGGTTTGCCGCCCACGCCTACCAGTTTGACGCGACCACCTCGACCTTCATCGTGGAAACGCCTGAAGCGGTATGGAAAGCCCACGGCCTGGACCAGTTGAGCCAGCAGGACGGCATTGCGTTTTGCGAGCGGCTGTTTGCCAGGTACCTGGACGGCCACGCGCTGATGAACAACGCCACCCATGTGCGCGGCTCGGCGATCTGGATCCGCTTTCCGCGCGTGGTGTGCGAACGCTGGGTGCATTGGCCTGACAAGCACGGCCGGAGTAGAGCACACGTAGTCGCAACTGAGAGGGCAACATCACCCTCCAAGCAGGGGCCGCGGGACTGGCTTCGCCAGACCGCAGGCGCAGCGGCCCCCTCGGGGGGCAGCGAACCACACGCAGTGGGAAGCGTGGGGGCACCTGTCGTGCTGATGGGCGACGCTGCGCACACCGCGCATTTTTCGATTGGCAGCGGCACCAAGCTGGCGCTGGAAGACGCGATTGAGCTGGCGCGCTGTCTTGCAGGCCAGCCCGACCTGGATGCGGCGCTTCAAACCTACGAAGCCGTGCGCTCGGTCGAGGTCCTGAAGATACAGAACGCGGCGCGCAACTCAACCGAGTGGTTTGAAAACGTGGACCGCTACAGCGGCCTGCAAGCCGAGCAGTTTTTCTACTCGATGATGACGCGCTCCCAGCGCATCAGCCACGAAAACCTGCGCGTGCGCGATGCCCAATGGCTGCAAGGCTACGAGCAGTGGCTGGCAGAAAAGGCCCCCACGCTTTTCACTTCGTGTAATGCGCTGCCCCCCGGGGGGGCTGCTGCGCCTGCGGTCCGGCAAAGCCGGTCCCGCGGCCCCGGCTTGAAAGACGAGGCTCCGTCGGAAGGCGGCCTTCGACAGGCTGAGGATGAACGGGGAAATGTGGCGAGCGTGAGGTCCAGGTCAGTGCCGCCACCGATGCTGCTGCCCTTGAGGGTGCGCGACCTTGAACTTAAAAACCGCATCGTCGTCTCACCGATGGCGATGTACAGCGCGATTGATGGTGTCCCGCAGGATTTCCATCTGGTGCACCTGGGCGCCCGGGCGCTGGGCGGCGCCGCGCTGGTGTTTGTGGAAATGACCGCGCCGTGCCCCGAGGGCCGCATCACGCCGGGCTGCACCGGCCTGTGGAACGAGGCGCAGATGCAGGCGTTTAAGCGGATTGTCGATTTCGCGCATGCGTCGGGCACGGGCGCCAAAATGGGGCTGCAACTGGGCCACAGCGGCCCCAAGGGCTCGACCCAGCTTGGCTGGGAAACACCGGACGAGCCGCTGCCTGAAGGCAACTGGCCATTGCTGGCCGCCAGCGCTGCGGCCTACGCCCCGAACAACCAGGTGCCAGAGGCCATGACGCGCGCCGACATGGACCGAATCAAGGCCCAATTCGTGCAATCCACCCGCTACGCCGTGGACGCCGGTTTTGACTGGCTGGAGCTGCACTGCGCGCACGGCTATTTGCTGTCAAGCTTCATCACGCCGCTGACCAACCAGCGCAGCGACGCGTATGGCGGCAGCCTGGAAAACCGTTGCCGCTACCCGCTCGAAGTATTCAGTGCGATACGGGCGGCATGGCCGGAACACCTGCCGATGAGCGTGCGCATTTCAGCCCATGACTGGGCGCCCGGCGGCAACACGGCAGACGATGGGGTAGCCATGGCGCGGCTGTTCAAGGCGGCCGGCTGCGACTTCATCGACGTCTCGTCGGGCCAGACCACGCGCGCCGCCAGGCCGGTGTACGGGCGCATGTACCAGACGCCGTTTGCCGACCGCATACGCAACGAGGTCGGCATCCAGACGATTGCGGTTGGCGCCATTTCGCAAGCCGACCAGGTCGACAGCATCATTGCGGCCGGCCGGGCTGACCTGTGCGCGCTGGGCCGGCCACACCTGGCCGACCCAGCCTGGACGCTGCACGAAGCGGCCAGCCTGCAAAGCCGGCAGGTCAACTGGCCCCTGCCCTACCTGAGCGGGCGGGATCAGCTTTACCGCGAAGTTTCCAAGCAAAAAGAGGCCCAACCCCGATGAAAACTTCGGCAAATAGCTATTAAAAAATAGCATTATTATTTACATCGGCAAGGCAAGAAAATGGACATGGAAGCACGCGGCCACAGCGAACATCCCGAAGCCCTGCGGCTCTGGCTTCGGCTGCTGACCTGCACCCAACTGGTGGAAAAGCAGGTGCGCAGCCAGCTGCGCGCGCAGTTTGACACCACCTTGCCCCGCTTTGACCTGATGGCCCAACTGGAACGCCACCCCGAAGGCCTGAAGATGAACGAGCTGTCACGCCGCATGATGGTGACGGGCGGCAACGTCACCGGCATCACCGACCAGCTGGTGGCCGAAGGGCTGGTGGAGCGCGTGGACGTGGCCGGCGACCGCCGCGCCTACCGCGTGCGCCTGACGCCGCACGGGCGCGCGCTATTTGGCGAGATGGCGCGCCAGCATGAGGCCTGGATCGTGGCCGCCTTTGCCCCTCTTTTGCCTGGCGAGGTCGCCAGCCTGCACCAACTGCTGGGCAAGATCAAGCAGCACCACAACCCCGGCAGCACCCTGAACGACGACCCCCTTGAGGAACCCGCATGAAGCACTACATTACCGACGCCAATCCCATGCGCCCGCAGTTTGACGCGCTGGCCCGCTACGAGGCGCAGCATTTCGCCTACGCGTTTGAGGACGGCGTGGCGACGCTGACGCTGAACCGTCCCGAGCGCAAAAATCCGCTGAGCTTTGCGTCTTATGCCGAGTTGCGCAACCTGTTTCGCGCGCTGGGCAGCGCCACCGATGTCAAGGCGGTCGTGCTCACGGGCGCGGGCGGCAATTTCTGCTCGGGCGGCGACGTGCATGAAATCATTGGCCCACTGACCCGCATGAGCATGCCCGAGCTACTGGAATTCACCCGCATGACCGGCGACCTGATCAAGGCCATGCGGCTTTGCCCGCAGCCCATCGTGGCGGCAGTTGACGGCATTTGCGCCGGTGCAGGCGCCATGATGGCGCTGGCCGCCGACCTGCGGCTGGGCACGGCGCAGGCCAAAACCGCCTTTTTGTTCACACGGGTTGGCCTGGCGGGCGCCGACATGGGCGCCTGCGCGCTGCTGCCGCGCCTGATTGGCCAGGGCCGCGCGTCGGAGCTGCTGCTGACGGGCCGCACCATGACGGCCCAGGAAGGCCTGCAGTGGGGATTTTTCAATGCACTGCATGACCCCGAAGCGCTACCGGGCGCGGCGCACCAATTGGCACGCACCTTGGCCAGCGGCCCGACCTTTGCGCACGGCATGACCAAGACCATGCTGCACCAGGAATGGGCCATGACGCTGGACCAGGCGATAGAGGCCGAAGCCCAGGCGCAGGCGATCTGCATGCAGACGCAAGACTTCAAGCGCGCCTATGACGCGTTTGCCGCCAAACAAACACCCGTGTTCAAAGGCGACTGAGCTGCCGCTCACCCCAAGGAGAAGTTGCCGCATGAAACCCACCACCGCCCATCTGGCTCTGCCCTTTTTTGACGAGGTTCACCGCGCACTAGCGCAACGGCTGGCCGACTGGACCGTGCTGCAGCAAGTCGATGAAACGGACGACCGACAGGCCTGCAAGGAATGGGTGCAGCGGCTGGGCGCGCAGGGCTGGCTGCGCTACTGCGTGCCGGCGGGCCCGGACGGCGCCTGGGGCGGCGCGCTCGACAGGCTGGACTCCCGGGCGCTGGTGATTCTGCGCGAAACGCTGGCGTTTCATTCGACGCTCGCCGATTTCGCGTTGGCTATGCAAGGCCTGGGCAGCGGCGCCATTACGCTGGCCGGCACGCCCGAGCAGCAAGCAGCCTATTTGCCGCAGGTGGCCAGCGGCGCCAAAATCGCCGCGTTTGCGCTGAGCGAAGCTGACGCCGGGTCCGACGCAGGCGCCATGACGACCAGCGCCATGGCAAGTGCGGGCGGATGGACGCTGAACGGCAGCAAGACCTGGATCAGCAATGGCGGCCTGGCGGACTTTTACGTCACCTTTGCCAAAACCGATGGCGCCGCCGGCACACGCGGCATCACCGCCTTCATCGTGGACGCCGACAGCGCCGGGCTGGACAGCAGCGCGCACATCGCCGTGATGTCGCCGCACCCGCTGGCCACGCTCACGTTCACCGATTGCCAGCTGGATGGCAGCGCACAACTCGGCGCATTGAACGGCGGCTTCAAGCTGGCGATGCAGACGCTGGACATTTTTCGCGCCTCGGTGGCGGGTGCGGCGCTGGGCATGGCGCGCCGCGCGCTGGCCGAAGCGGTGCAGCATGCCAAAACGCGCAAGATGTTCGGTCAGACGCTGGCCGACTTTCAGCTGACACAGGCCAAAATCGGCGAAATGGCCGCGCTGGTGGATGCCGCGGCGCTGCTGACCTACCGGGCCGCCTGGCTGCGCGATGAAGGCGAACGGCTGGGCCGCAGCGTGCGGGTGACCGCTGAAGCGGCCATGGCCAAGATGACGGCCACCGAAAATGCGCAGCGCGTGATCGATATGGCGCTGCAACTGCACGGCGGCCTGGGTGTCAAGGTCGGCACCAAGGTGGAAAGCCTGTACCGCGACATCCGCGCGCTGCGCATTTACGAAGGCGCCACCGAAATCCAGCAGCTCATCATTGGCAAGGCGGTACTGCAATCATGACGCCGCGCACACCGGCGGCGCCGTCCGCGCAAACCGACCGCTTTGTGCACGAGCGCCTGCCGCCGCCTGAGCAGTTGCCCCGGCTGGATTACCCGCGGCCCGAACTGGTGGTTCCCGACCAGGCCAACCTGGTTAAAACCCTGTTTGATAAGGCGCTGCAGCAAGGCCACGCCGACCGGCCCATGCTGCGCTCGGACGCCTGCACGCTGACGTACGCCGACGCACAGCGGCGCGTGAACCAGATCGCGCAGCTGCTGACGCAAGACTTCAAGCTGGTGCCCGGCAACCGGGTGTTGCTGCGCGGCGGCAACAGCATCGAGATGGCGCTGGCCTGGCTGGGTGTGGTGCAGGCCGGCCTGATCGCGGTGGCGAGCATGCCGCTGCTGCGGGCCAAGGAGCTGGGCGAAATCCTTGACAAGGCGCAACCGGCGCTGGCGCTGTGCGATGCCGGGCTGCATGAAGAGCTGCAAAAAGCGCAGGCGCACAGTGGCGCGCTGCAGACCATCATTGCACTGAATGCCGCAGACTCGCTCGGGGCATTGCCCTCGCTGACCACGCTGGCCGCACCAAAGAGCGGTCAGTTCGCGCCCTGCCCCACATCGGCCGACGACATCGCGCTGATGGCCTTCACGTCAGGCACCACTGGCCACCCCAAAGCCGCCGTGCATACGCACCGCGACGTGCTGGCCGCCTGCGAGGCCTGGCCGCGCCATGTGCTCAAGGCCACCCCAGACGACATCGTGATCGGCTCGCCGCCGCTGGCTTTTACCTTTGGACTGGGCGGCCTGCTGGTGTTTCCGATGTGGGCCGGCGCATCGGTGTACTACCCGTCCATCAGCTACACGCCCGAGGCCATGGTCCAGGTGATCAAGCAGGTCGGCGCCACGATCTGCTACACGGCCCCGACGTTTTACCGCCAGATGGCGCCGTTTGCAAAACGTCATGGCGTGCCCGGCTTGCGGCTGTGCGTGAGTGCAGGCGAGGGCCTGCCGGATGCCACGCGCCAACTCTGGAAAGACGCCAGCGGGATTGAGATGATGGACGGCATAGGCGCCACGGAAATGTTTCACATCTTTATCTCCTCGGCCGGCGACCAGGTTAGACGCGGTGCCGTGGGCCGGGTGGTGCCGGGCTACAGCGCCAGGGTGGTCGATGAGCACGGCGAGGAAGTGCCGCGCGGAACGCTGGGCCGGCTGGCGGTGATTGGGCCAACCAGCTGCCGCTACCTCGACGACGCGCGCCAGGCCCGCTACGTCCAGGACGGCTGGAACTACCCGGGTGACG
The DNA here is from genome assembly GCA_030650875.1 of Polaromonas sp. GTDB lineage: Bacteria > Pseudomonadota > Gammaproteobacteria > Burkholderiales > Burkholderiaceae_C > Polaromonas. The sequence goes on along the minus strand of JAUSDK010000074.1, from coordinate 10,173 downwards.
CGTTCGTTCAGGATGCCGAAGGCTATTTTTTCTACCAGGCGCGCGCCGACGACCTGATCATCACTGCGGGCTACAACGTGGCCGGCCCGGAAGTCGAAGACGCCCTGCTCCAACACCCGGCAGTGGCCGAGTGCGGCGTGGTCGGACTGCCCGACGAGGCGCGCGGCATGCTGGTCAAGGCCTTCGTCGTGCTCAAGCCCGGCCAGCTGGGCGATGCCGCCATGGTCAAGACGCTCCAGGGCCATGTCAAGGCCACGCTCGCGCCGTTCAAGTATCCGCGCCAGATCGAATTTCTGGCCAAACTGCCGCGCACCGAAACCGGCAAGCTGCAACGCTTCAAGCTTCGTCAACCATGATCTTCACCACACAAAAGCAGGTCCGCTTTCATCACTGCGACCCGGCGGGTATTGTTTTCTATCCGCAGTTTTTATACCTCCTGCATGAGGTCCAGGAAGACTTTCTGTTGCACATCGGGTTTGCGCAGCACACCCTGATTGCAGGCGACCATGGCCTGCCCATCGTCGACCTTAAAACCAAATTCCTGGGCATGTGCCGCTACGGGGACGAGCTCACGATGACGCTGGCATTGACCCGCATCGGCCATGCCAGCATCGGCATGCATTACCAGATTTTTGGCCGTCCATCCGCGCCGGGCCAGACACCACCGCTTCGCTTGAGCGCCCGAAGCGTCGTGGTGTATGCCACGCTGTCATCAAGCCAGCCGGCGCGCATTCCCGACGATTTGCGCAGCGCCCTGGCGCCCTATCTGCAAAACACACCCGGCAACAAATGATCACCAAAATTCAACCGCCCGACTGGGCTGAACCCAAAGGCTACGCCAACGGCATCCTCGCACGCGGCACGCTGCTTTTTGTAGGCGGGCAGATCGGCTGGAACGCAGCACAGCAGTTCGAAAGCGATGATTTCGTGGCGCAGACCCGTCAGGCGCTGCAAAACATTGCAGCGGTGCTGCGGGCCGGCGGCGCCGGTCCCGAGCACATGGTCCGCATGACCTGGTACGTGGTCGACCGACTGGAGTATGCCGCCAGACTCAAGGACTTGGGCGGCATCTACCGGGAGGTGATGGGCAAGAATTTCCCGGCCATGACCTGCGTGCAGGTGGCCGGACTGGTGGAAGCGCGTGCGCGGGTCGAAATAGAAGTCACGGCGGTACTGCCCGACTAGCGCAGTCTTGCCATTTCGGGGCTCAAAGCGTGTACCGTATTACTTTATGGCCAAAAAAAAGCCTACTTAAAGTAGGCTTTTTTAACAAGCTTTTCAGCTTGCATGTTGGTTGCGCGGGCAAGATTTGAACTTACGACCTTTGGGTTATGAGCCCAACGAGCTACCAGGCTGCTCCACCGCGCGGTATTTGATTATTATAGCTTACTTTGCCTTGGCTGCGTCAACTACCTGCTCTTGGGCCACATCAGGACGGTCAACCAGCTCGACCAGCGCCATCGGCGCATTGTCACCAACACGGAAACCCATTTTCAGGATACGCGTGTAGCCACCAGGACGCGCCTTGTAGCGTGGGCCCAGTTCAGCAAACAGCTTGACAACCATGTCACGATCGCGCAGACGGTCAAACGCCAGGCGTTTGTTCGCCAGCGTAGGCTCTTTGGCCAAAGTGATCATCGGCTCCACAACGCGACGCAATTCCTTGGCTTTAGGCAACGTGGTCTTGATGACTTCATGCTGAAGCAATGAATTCATCATGTTGCGCAGCATCGCAAGGCGGTGTGAGCTTGTGCGGTTTAATTTACGTAGTCCGTGTCCGTGTCGCATAGTGCTTCCTTTATTTAATATCGAGACAGCCGTATCAGGTACTGCCCGTGCACTTCATCATCCAAAGATGAAATTTTTAATTAATTAACGCTTGTCGAGGCCGGCAGGTGGCCAGCTCTCAAGGCGCATTCCCAGTGTCAGGCCGCGAGAGGCCAGAACTTCCTTGATCTCATTGAGAGATTTCCGGCCCAAATTGGGGGTTTTCAACAACTCATTCTCGGTGCGCTGAATCAGATCGCCAATGTAGTAGATGTTTTCGGCTTTCAGGCAATTTGCTGAACGCACCGTCAACTCGAGCTCGTCAACAGGACGCAGCAAAATCGGGTCGAACTGCTGTGAACTGCGCTGAACCGGTGCATCAAATGCCGCCAATTCATTGCCTTCCAACTGCGCGAACACTGCGAGCTGCTCCACCAGAATCTTGGCCGATGCACGCACAGCGTCTTCCGCCGTGACAGCACCATTGGTCTCAATGTCCAGCACCAGCTTGTCAAGATCGGTACGCTGTTCAACCCGCGCGCTTTCAACGATGTAGCTCACCCGCTTGACAGGAGAAAACGACGCATCCAGCACAATCCGGCCGATCGACTTCGGCGACTCGTCACCGTAGCGGCGAATCGTGCCCGGCACATAGCCGCGGCCGTTTTCAACCTTGATCTGCATATCGATCTTGCCGCCCTGGGACAAGTTCACGATCACGTGTTCCGGATTGACGATCTCGACATCATGCGGCGTCTGAATATCAGCCGCCGTCACAGGGCCTTCGCCGTCCATGCGCAAACTCAAGGTCACTTCATCACGGTTGTGCAGCTTGAAAACCACCCCTTTGAGGTTCAACAAAATGTTAACAACATCTTCCTGAACGCCATCAATGGATGAATACTCGTGCAAAACGCCTGCGATAGTCACTTCGGTTGCGGCGTGGCCGACCATTGACGACAAAAGCACGCGACGCAGGGCGTTGCCCAGCGTGTGGCCGTAACCACGCTCGAACGGCTCTAACGTCACCTTGGCACGGTTAGCGCCAAGTTGCTCAACATTGATAGTTTTTGGTTTTAACAAATTTGTTTGCATGCAGTCTTCCTCTCAATACCCTCGGCTCATTACACCGATAAGGCTGGCGAAGCACACCTGGCGATACGGCGCACCGTATCGCAGGAACGAAAATTAGCGTGAGTACAGCTCGACAATCAACGACTCGTTGACGTCAGCAGCGAACTCATCACGGTCAGGCACCTTCTTGAAGACGCCTTCGCCTTTGTCTGAATTCACATCGACCCATGCAGGCATGCCCACTTGCAAAGCCAACTGAAGCGCTTCGGCGACACGCGTCTGCTTCTTCGACTTTTCACGCACAGCGATCACGTCACCGGCCTTGACCATGTAAGACGGGATGTTCACGGAATGTCCGTTCACCGTCATGGCCTTGTGGGAAACCAGCTGACGTGCTTCTGCGCGCGTGGAGCCGAAACCCATGCGGTATACAACGTTGTCGAGACGCGTTTCCAGGATGGACAGCAAATTCGCGCCCGTGTTGCCTTTGCGGCGATCAGCTTCTTCGAAATAACGGCGAAACTGCTTTTCCAACACGCCGTACATGCGTTTTACTTTTTGTTTTTCACGCAACTGCAGACCGTAATCGGACGTGCGGGTGCCGGAAGTACGGCCATGCTGACCTGGCTTGGAGTCGAATTTTGCCTTGTCGCTGATGGAACGACGTGCGCTCTTCAGGAAAAGATCGGTGCCTTCACGGCGGGAAAGTTTGGCCTTGGGGCCGAGGTAACGTGCCACTTGAATATCCTTTTGTCATCTGCTGCAATTACTGCAGGAGCCGTAGGTAGCAACCTGACGGCGGTGGGCTTTGATTAAACGCCAAACACGGCTAGCTCGAAAAACAAGCTAGCCGTGTTTAACAATGAAATTAAATACGGCGGCGCTTCTGTGGGCGGCAGCCGTTGTGCGGAACCGGCGTCACGTCAGCAATCGAATTGATCCGAATGCCAAGCGCACCCAGCGCACGAACAGAAGATTCACGGCCAGGACCAGGACCCTTGATTTCAACATCGAGGTTCTTGATGCCTTGCTCGATCGCAGCGCGACCAGCAACTTCTGATGCTACCTGGGCTGCAAATGGAGTCGATTTACGCGATCCCTTGAAACCCTGGCCACCTGACGATGCCCATGACAAGGCATTGCCCTGGCGATCGGTAATCGTGATGATGGTGTTGTTGAAAGAAGCGTGGACGTGGGCGATGCCATCGGCCACGTTCTTGCGAACTTTCTTGCGAACGCGCTGAGCAGCGCTGTTATTGGGTGATTTTGCCATGACGACCTCTCAATTATTTCTTCAAAGACGCAGCGGCCTTACGCGGACCCTTGCGGGTGCGAGCGTTCGTCCGGGTGCGTTGGCCACGCATGGGCAAGCCACGACGATGACGGAAACCGCGGTAGCAGCCGATATCCATCAGGCGCTTGATGTTCATCGTGGTTTCACGACGCAAATCACCTTCGATGGTGAACAGAGCGATCTGGTCCCGGATTTTTTCCAGGTCACCGTCGGTCAGGTCTTTGATTTTCTTGGCATAGTCAATCTCGCATGCTTCGCAAATTTTGCGAGCGCGCGTGCGACCAATGCCAAAAATTGCAGTCAAGCCGATTTCGGCGTGCTTCTGCGGCGGAATGTTGATACCAGCAATACGAGCCATGTGCGTCCTCTAAATCTCTTAAAAATCAGCCTTGGCGCTGTTTGTGACGTGGATCTGTGCAGATCACGCGGACAACGCCCTTGCGACGGATGATTTTGCAGTTGCGGCAAATTTTCTTGACCGAAGCTGAAACTCTCATTTGTTTCTCCTAAACTCTTACGTTGTACTTACTTGGCATGGACCACAATCCGTGCACCTGATAAATCGTGTGGGCTACTTCAAGCACAACGACGTTATGTCTTGAAATTCGCCTTTTTCAGCAGCGACTCATATTGTTGTGACATCAGATAATTCTGCACCTGTGCCATGAAATCCATGGTGACCACAACAATAATCATCAACGACGTACCGCCAAAATAAAACGGCACGTTGTACTTCAAAATCAGAAACTCTGGCAACAGACAGACGAAAGTGATGTAAATGGCCCCGGCAAGGGTCAGTCGCACCAGAATCTTGTCTATGTAGCGCGCCGTTTGATCTCCAGGACGTATTCCTGGAATAAACGCACCACTTTTCTTCAAGTTATCTGCAGTTTCACGGCTGTTAAATACCAGCGCGGTGTAGAAGAAGCAAAAGAAGATGATCGCGCTTGCATAAAGCATCACATAGACCGGCTGACCAGGTGACAGCGTGCTGGCGATGTCTTTCAGCCAGCGCATGCTTTCACCCGTGCTAAACCAACCCACTAGTGTAGCCGGTAACAGGATGATTGACGACGCGAAGATGGGAGGAATTACACCCGCCATATTCAGCTTGAGCGGCAAATGCGAAGATTGACCGCCGTATACCTTGTTGCCAACCTGCCGGCGAGCGTAATTCACCAGGATCTTGCGTTGTCCACGTTCAACGAACACCACAAAGTAAGTGACCAATGCGATCACCAACACAATGACGATCGCAATCAGAATACTCATCGCACCGGTTCGGACCAGCTCAAGCAAGCCACCCATCGCACTTGGCAAGCCGGCTGCAATTCCCGCGAAAATCAGTATCGAAATACCGTTTCCCAATCCCCGCTCAGTGATCTGCTCGCCCAGCCACATCAGGAACATCGTACCGGCCGTGAGGCTGAATACCGCTGTCATCCGGAAGCCGAAACCAGGGTCAAGCACCAGGCCAGGTGAACTTTCCAGCGCGACCGCAATACCCACGGACTGGAATAAAGCCAGTGCCAGGGTACCGTAACGCGTGTACTGGGTGATCTTGCGACGACCGCTTTCACCCTCTTTTTTCATCTGCTCGAATGTCGGAACGACATACGTGAGCAGCTGCATGATGATGGAAGCCGAAATATACGGCATGATGCCCAAGGCAAAAACCGTGAATCTGGACAAGGCACCGCCGGAGAACATATTGAATAAATTCAATATGCCGCCCTGCTGGCCCTTGAACAGCTCTTTCAGTTGCCCCGGATCTATGCCTGGTACCGGAATGTGAGCACCGACACGGTACACGACCAGCGCCAGCAGCAAAAACACAAGCCTGCTGCGCAAGTCACCGTACTTGCCGGTTTTCGCAATTTGAGCCGAGTTGGTTGCCACTGATTGATCCCGTCAAATATTAAGCAACAGAGCCGCCGGCGGCTTCAATGATGACCTTGGCGCCTGCCGTGGCGGAAATGCCATTGAGCTTGACAGCCTTGGACAACTCGCCCGACTTGATCACCTTGACGTTTTTGATCATCTGACCGACGAGGCCAGACTGCTTCAGCGTCAACAGATCAACTTCAGCCAAGCCCAGACGCTCCAGCGCGTCAAGTGTGACCTCGGCGTTGAACTTGAGCAAATGCGACTTGAAACCGCGCTTTGGCAAACGGCGATGCATAGGCATCTGACCGCCTTCAAAGCCCACCTTGTGATAGCCACCCGAACGGGACTTTTGTCCCTTGTGACCACGTCCTGCCGTTTTGCCCAGGCCAGAGCCGATGCCGCGACCGACACGTCGCTTGGCATGTTTTGCGCCTTGGCTAGGCTTGATTCCGTTCAATTCCATGGTGAGTCTCCGCTCAGATAACCTTGACCAGATAACTGATCTTGTTGATCATGCCGCGCACTGCAGGGGTATCCTGCAATTCGCTGACACTATTGATGCCCCGCAGGCCCAGACCACGCACAGTCGCGCGGTGTGATTCCTTGGTGCCAATCGGGCTGCGAATCAGCTGGACTTTTACTTTGGTTTCTATGGTCATTTAATTGCCCGCCTTAGCCGAAGATGTCTTCGACTGATTTGCCACGCTTGGCCGCAATGTCGGAAGCAGTGGTAGAGTTTTTCAGTGCGTCCATGGTGGCGCGCACCATGTTGTAAGGGTTGCTCGAACCATGGCTTTTCGCCACGATGTCGGTAATGCCCATGACTTCGAATACTGCGCGCATTGGTCCGCCAGCAATGATGCCAGTACCCTTGGGAGCTGGCGCCATCATGACGTTGGCTGCACCGTGGTGACCGAATACATTGTGGTGAAGCGTGCCATTCTTCAGTGACACTTTGGTCATGTTGCGACGCGCTTCTTCCATGGCTTTTTGCACGGCTGCAGGCACTTCTTTCGACTTGCCCTTGCCCATGCCAACGCGACCTTCACCGTCACCAACCACGGTGAGTGCGGCAAAACCGAGGATACGGCCGCCCTTCACCACTTTGGTCACGCGGTTGATCGCGATCATCTTTTCCTTCAGACCATCGTCTGGAGCGTCGTTTTGCGATTTTGCTTGAAACTTAGCCATACTTAATTCCAGTCTGCTTAGAACTGCAAACCAGCTTCGCGAGCCGCATCAGCCAGCGCTTTAACGCGGCCATGGTACGCAAAACCGGCGCGATCGAACGCCACTTTTTCTACACCTGCTGCTTTTGCTTTTTCAGCAATGCGCTTGCCAATGGCCTGCGCAGCAGCAACGTTTCCACCCTTACCCGACGCGCCGATTTCCTTGCGTACTTCCACTTCAGCAGTGGATGCAGCGGCGAGAATCTTGGTGCCGTCGCCAGAAATAACACTGGCGTAAATGTGAAGATTCGTGCGGTTTACGGTCAAACGGGCAACGCCTTGCGTAGCAATGCGAATGCGGGTCTGGCGTGAACGACGAAGGCGCTGCTCTTTTTTGGTCAACATGATGCAGCTCCTTATTTCTTCTTGGTTTCTTTGATCGTGATTTTTTCATCCGAGTAACGGATGCCCTTGCCTTTGTAAGGCTCGGGAGGACGAACTGCACGCACTTCAGCGGCAATCTGGCCTACACGTTGGCGATCGGAACCCTTGATGACCACTTCGGTGGGCGTTGGGGTCGCGACCGTGATGCCCGCAGGCATATCCATGACCACAGGGTGCGAATAACCCACCGTGAGGTTCAGCTTGGCGCCTTGCGCCTGTGCCTTGTAACCCACGCCAATCAGGCTGAGCTTTTTCTCAAAGCCTTTGGTCACACCGGTCACCATGTTGTTCACGAGCTGACGCATCGTGCCGCTCATGGCGTTCGCCTGACGCGAATCGTTGGCAGGTGCAAAGGTCAACTGGCCAGCATCATTTTTGATGGCGACAAGCGCATTTTGCGTCAAGGCCAGGGCGCCCAGCGCGCCCTTGACGTTGATCTGGTTATCTTTTATAGCCACGTCGACACCCGCTGGGATGGCAACTGGCATTTTTCCTACACGAGACATTTCAGTTTCTCCTCAATGCCGCCGTTAGGCCACGTAGCACAACACTTCGCCACCGGTACCGGTAGCGCGTGCTTTGCGATCAGTCATGACGCCCTGTGGCGTCGTGACAATTGCCACACCAAGGCCATTCATGACCTGGGGAATGGCGCCATGACCTTTGTACACACGGAGGCCGGGGCGGCTGACGCGCTCAATGCGCTCAATCACGGGCTTGCCTGCGTAATACTTCAGGGCGATTTCCAGTTGGGGCTTGCCATCGTTAGCCTTGACGGAGAAGCCATCAATGTAGCCCTCATCCTTCAAAACCTGTGCAATGGCGACTTTGACTTTTGACGAAGGCACCAACACAACGGCTTTTTCAACCATTTGTGCATTGCGGATGCGTGTCAACATGTCGGCGATAGGATCACTCATACTCATTGGGGGTTCTCCTATTGCTTACCAGCTTGCCTTGGTGATACCAGGGATATCACCAGCAAAAGCCAATTCGCGAATTTTGGCGCGAGCCAAACCAAATTGACGGAACGTACCGCGTGGGCGGCCCGTGATCGCACAGCGGTTGCGCTGGCGAGTCGGATTCGCGTTGCGGGGCAACTTTTGCAACTCCAGGCGGGCCAAGGCGCGCTCGTCGTCGGTGCGCTTGAAATCATTGGCGATTGCCTTGAATTCAGCGTGCTTTTTGGCAAACTTGGCGACGAGCTTGTCGCGCTTCAGTTCACGTTGCAGTAGGGCTTGTTTTGCCATCTTGCGCCTTCAGTTCTTGAACGGAAAACGGAAGGCGGTGAGCAGTGCTTTGCACTCTTCATCGGTCTTGGCCGTTGTGGTAATGCTGATATTGAGACCGCGCAAAGCGTCAACCTTGTCGTACTCAATTTCAGGGAAAATAATCTGCTCTTTCACGCCGATGTTGTAGTTGCCGCGGCCATCAAAGGCCCGACCGGAAATACCGCGGAAGTCACGGACGCGGGGCAAAGCCACGGTCACAAAACGATCGAGGAATTCGTACATCTTCACGCCGCGCAAAGTCACCATGCAGCCGATTGGCAGATCTTCACGGATCTTGAATCCGGCGATTGCCTTGCGGGCCTTGGTCACAACAGGCTTCTGGCCAGCAATTTTGGTCATGTCACCAACTGCACTGTCCATCACTTTTTTATCCGCAACCGCCTCGCTCACACCCATGTTGAGCGTGATCTTGGTGATGCGCGGCACCTGCATGGGTGTCGTGTAGCCAAATTTTTCAATCAGGCCTGGCGCGATTTTTTCGCGGTATTGATCTTGCAAGCGTGCCATGTTTATGCAGCCTTAATTTCGTCGCCGCTGGACTTGAAGACGCGCACTTTTTTGCCGTCAGCCAACAACTTGATACCAACACGATCCGCCTTGCCCGAAGCAGCATTGAAAATAGCTACGTTGGACTGGTGAATCGGCATGCTCTTTTGAACAATGCCACCTGTGGTGCCTTTGAGCGGATTAGGCTTGGTGTGTTTTTTCACCAGGTTGATCCCGTCCACCAGCACATAGCTGTCGTCCACGCGCTGCGAAATTGTGCCGCGCTTGCCTTTGTCGCGACCCGTGATCACGATGATCTCGTCGCCTTTGCGAATCTTGTTCATTGCCTTTTGTCCTTACAGAACTTCAGGAGCCAAAGACACGATCTTCATGAACTTTTCAGTGCGCAACTCGCGCGTCACTGGTCCGAAGATGCGGGTGCCGATGGGCTCCAGCTTGGCATTGAGCAGCACTGCTGCATTGCCGTCGAATTTGACGAGCGAGCCATCGCCACGGCGTATGCCTTTGGCGGTGCGAACGACCACAGCACTGTAAACCTCGCCTTTTTTGACGCGGCCACGTGGAGCGGCTTCTTTGATGCTCACCTTGATGACATCACCAACGCTGGCGTACCGGCGCTTGGATCCGCCCAGCACTTTGATGCACATCACGGATTTAGCACCCGTGTTGTCAGCAACATCGAGTTTGGATTGCGTTTGAATCATTTAAATTTAGTCCCAACTTGCACCAGAGGGCAGCC
>JAUSDK010000069.1 GCA_030650875.1 Polaromonas sp. | reverse complement strand
CTCGCGGACCTCAGCAACCGCGTGAATGAACTCAGGGGGTATCTTTGACTACCCTGCCAAAGAACGTAAATTAAACGAAGTCAACGCCGCCCTGGAAGACCCCAAGGTCTGGAATGACCCCAAGCGCGCCCAGGAACTCGGCCGCGAAAAGAAATCCCTCGAAGACGTGGTGCTCACGCTCGACCGGCTGACCGGGGAGCTGACCGACAACACCGAGCTGTTCGACATGTCCAAAGGCGACGGCGACGAAGCCGGCATGCAGGCGATTGAAGCGGAAGCCGCAAAAATAGCCACCGAAGTCGAAAAAATGGAATTTCGCCGGATGTTCAACAACCCGGCCGACCCGCTCAATTGCTTCCTGGACATCCAGGCCGGCGCCGGCGGCACCGAAGCCTGCGACTGGGCCAGCATGCTGCTGCGCCAGTACCTCAAGTACGCCGAGCGCAAGGGTTTCAAAACCACGGTTGAAGACGAATCGGCAGGCGACACGGCCGGCATCAAGGGCGCGACCATCAAGATTGAAGGCGAATACGCCTTTGGCCTGCTGCGCACCGAAACCGGCGTGCACCGGCTGGTGCGCAAGTCGCCGTTTGACTCGTCCGGCGGGCGCCACACCTCGTTTGCTTCGGTGTTTGTCTACCCCGAGATTGACGACTCGATCGAGATCAACATCAACCCCTCCGACGTGCGCACCGACACCTACCGCGCCAGCGGCGCAGGCGGCCAGCACATCAACAAGACCGACTCGGCGGTGCGCCTGACGCACATCCCGACCGGCATCGTGGTGCAGTGCCAGGAAGGCCGCTCGCAACACGGCAACCGCGACGTCGCCTGGAAGCGGCTGCGCTCGCGCCTGTACGACTTCGAGCTGCGCAAGCAGCAGGAAGCCCAGCAAAAGCTTGAAGACAACAAGACCGACGTGGGCTGGGGCCACCAGATCCGAAGCTACGTGCTGGACAACAGCCGCATCAAGGACCTGCGCACCAACTACGAGACCTCGGCCACGCA
>JAUSDK010000067.1 GCA_030650875.1 Polaromonas sp. | reverse complement strand
TCGTCCGTGCTGATGAACGCCATTCCGGCGCATGTGGCCGGTGTCGGTGAAATCATCATGGTGGTGCCGACGCCAGCACGTGACAAAAACTCGGCATCCGCCTCGCGTGGCGAGAAAAACATGCTGGTGCTGGCGGCGGCTTACGTGGCCGGCGTCAGCCGCGCCTTTACCGTGGGCGGCGCCCAGGCGGTGGCGGCGCTGGCCTATGGCACGGCGACCGTGCCCAATGTGGACAAGATCACCGGCCCGGGCAATGCCTACGTGGCAGCGGCCAATCGCCGCGTGTTTGGCACGGTCGGCATCGACATGATTGCCGGCCCGAGCGAGATTCTGGTGCTGGCCGACGGCTCCACGCCGCCGGACTGGGTGGCGATGGACCTGTTCAGCCAGGCCGAGCACGACGAGCTGGCGCAAAGCATCCTGCTGTGCCCCGACGCCGCCTACATTGACGCCGTGCAGGAAGCCATTAATCGCCTGCTGCCGAGCATGCCGCGCGCCGCCATCATCGCCAGGTCGCTGAGCGACCGGGGCGCGCTGATCCACACGCGCAGCATGGAAGAGGCCTGCGAGATCAGCAACCGGATCGCGCCCGAGCACCTGGAGGTCAGCAGCCGCGCGCCGCACCGCTGGGAGCCGCTGCTCAGGCACGCCGGCGCCATCTTTTTGGGCGCCTACACCAGTGAAAGCCTGGGCGACTACTGCGCCGGTCCCAACCATGTGCTGCCCACCAGCGGCACGGCGCGCTTTTCGAGCCCGCTCGGCGTGTATGACTTCCAGAAACGCTCCAGCCTGATCGAGGTCAGCGAAGCTGGCGCGCAGGTGCTCGGAAAAATCGCCGCCGAACTGGCCTATGGCGAAGGCCTGCAGGCCCACGCCCGCGCCGCCGAAATGCGCCTGCAGCCCGTCCCCGAAATGAGAATACAAAAATGAGCGCAGCAACCGACAGGTCAGATATCTCCCCATCAGCCGGGGCCGCGGAACCGGCTCTGCCGGGCCGCAGGCGCAGCGCAGTACGCGAAGCGACAAGCGTGGGGGTGCATATATTTCGTCAGGACGTGCAGTCCATGCAGGCCTACGCGATTCAGGACTCGGCCGGCATGGTCAAGCTCGATGCCATGGAAAATCCGCACCGTCTGCCGGCCGGTTTGCAGGCCCACCTGGGGCAGCGGCTGGGCGCGCTGGCGCTGAACCGCTACCCCGACGGCCGCGTCAATGACCTGCGCAAGGCCCTGGCCGACTATGCGCAAATGCCAGACGGCTTTGACATCATGCTGGGCAACGGCTCGGACGAGCTGATCTCGCTGCTGGCACTGGCCTGCGCGGTGCCGGGCGCCACCGTACTGGCGCCGCTGCCGGGCTTTGTGATGTATGGCATGAGCGCGCAGCTACAGGGCCTGAAGTTCGTCGGCGTGGATCTGACGCCCGACTTCGAGCTCGACGAGGCTGCCATGCTGGCCGCCATTGCGGCGCACAAGCCATCCATCACCTATCTGGCCTACCCCAACAACCCCACGGCCAATCTGTGGGATGACGCGGTGATCGAGAAAATCATCGACGCCGTGGGCGCGCAGGGCGGTCTGGTGGTGATGGACGAGGCCTACCAGCCGTTTTCGAGCAAGAGCTATATCGACCGCATCGCCAGGCACGGCCATGTGCTGCTGATGCGCACCCTGAGCAAGTTCGGGTTGGCTGGCGTGCGCCTGGGCTACATGATGGGTCCGCAAGCCCTGATCGCCGAGATTGACAAGGTGCGCCCGCCCTACAACATCAGCGTGCTTGACTACGAGTGCGCCTTGTTTGCGCTGGAGCACCGCGAGGTGTTTGCCGAACAGGCGCAAGACCTGATCGCCCAGCGCGCCTTGCTGATGGACGCGCTGAGCGCCCTGAAGGGCGTCAAGGTCTGGAAAAGCGACGCCAACATGATTTTGCTGCGCGTGGCCGATGCGTCTAAAACCTTCGAAGGCATGCGCTTGCGCAAGGTGCTGGTAAAAAACGTTTCTAAAATGCATCCATTGCTGGCCAATTGTTTGCGCGTCACGGTGGGCACCGCCGAAGAAAATGCGCAAATGCTGGCAGCGCTTGAAGAATCCCTATGACCCTCCAGACCCCTGCCCCTCTTGCCGCACCGCGCACCGCCGACGTCTCGCGCAATACGGCCGAGACCAAAATCACCGTCAAGGTCAACCTGGACGGCACCGGCCAGGCCAAACTGTCGACCGGCATAGGCTTTTTTGACCACATGCTGGACCAGATTGCCCGGCACGGCCTGATTGACCTGGACATTCACGCCGAGGGCGACCTGCACATCGACGGCCACCACACGGTGGAAGACGTGGGCATCACGCTGGGCCAGGCGGTGGCGCAGGCCGTGGGTGATAAAAAAGGCCTGCGCCGTTATGGCCATGCCTATGTGCCGCTTGACGAGGCGCTGTCTCGCGTGGTGGTGGACTTTTCGGGCCGGCCTGGCCTGGTCATGAACGTTCCCTTCAAGTCCAGCATGATTGGCACGTTTGACAGCCAGCTCGCCTATGAATTTTTTCAGGGCTTTGTCAACCATGCGTTTGTCACGCTGCACATCGACAACCTGAAGGGCGAGAACGCGCACCACCAGGCCGAAACCGTGTTCAAGGCGTTTGCCCGCGCCTTGCGCATGGCGCTGGAAATAGATCCGCGTTCCGTGGGGGTGATCCCGTCGACCAAAGGCTCGTTGTAGCCTTGATTTTTACTACTCTTTCTTGAATGTCCAATTTGAAAACAGTCGCGGTGCTTGACTACGGTTCGGGCAATCTTCGTTCGGTCTCGCAAGCGGTTCAGCATGTGGCGCAAGGCAGCGGCTACGAGGTCGTGGTCACGTCGCGCGCGCAGGACGTGTTTGACGCCGAGCGCGTGGTTTTGCCGGGGCAGGGCGCCATGCACGACTGCATGCGCGCGCTCGCCGAATCAGGCCTGCGGGAAGCAGTGCTGCACGCCGCCGCCCATAAACCGTTGTTTGGCGTGTGCGTGGGCATGCAAATGCTGCTCGACAACAGCCATGAGGGGCTGGACGGCGCTGCGACGCCAGGCTTGGGGCTGATCCATGGCGAGGTCGTTAAATTCGACCTGGCCGGCAAGCTTCAGCCCGATGGCAGCCGCTACAAGGTGCCGCAAATGGGCTGGAACCAGGTCTACCAGACCCGGCCCGTGCATCCGGTGTGGGCGGACGTGCCTGACGGCGCATATTTCTACTTTGTGCACAGCTTTTACGCCAAGCCGTCGGATGCGCGCCACATTGCCGGCGAGGCCGACTACGGCGGGCGCTTTGCCGCCGCGATTGCGCGCGATAATATTTTTGCAACGCAGTTTCACCCTGAAAAAAGTGCTGACCATGGGCTGGCGCTGTACCGAAATTTCCTGCACTGGAATCCCTGAAGACTCCTCCGCCGTCGATGCCGCCCGGTCCACCGGGCTCATCGCCTTGTTTCAACCCACTTTCCGCTTTCTTCTTACCCCAACATGCTACTCATCCCCGCGATTGACTTGAAAGACGGTCACTGCGTTCGCCTGATACAGGGCGACATGGATCAATCCACCATTTTTAGCGAAGACCCGGCCGCCATGGCGCGCAGCTGGGTCAACAAGGGCGCGCGCCGCCTGCATCTGGTGGACCTGAACGGCGCGTTTGCGGGCAAGCCCAAAAACGAGGCGGCGATCCGGCGCATCCTGGCGGAAGTGGGCAACGAAGTCGACGTGCAACTGGGCGGCGGCATTCGGGATCTGGACACCATTGAGCGCTACCTCGACGCCGGCCTGCGCTACGTCATCATCGGCACTGCCGCCGTGAAGAATCCCGGCTTTCTGCAGGACGCCTGCACCGCCTTTGGCGGCCACATCATCGTCGGGCTGGATGCCAAGGACGGCAAGGTGGCCACCGACGGCTGGAGCAAGCTGACCGGCCACGAAGTGGTCGACCTGGGCAAGAAATTCCAGGACTACGGCGTCGAGGCCATCATCTATACCGATATCGGTCGCGACGGCATGCTCAGCGGAATCAACATGGAGGCGACCCTCAAGCTCGCCCGTGAACTGCGCATCCCCGTGATCGCAAGCGGCGGTCTGACCAGTATCGAGGACGTCGAAGCGCTGTGCGCCGTGGAGTCCGAGGGCATTACCGCGGTCATAACGGGCCGCGCCATCTATCAGGGAACGCTGGAATTCAAGAAGGCCCAAGCGTTGGCGGACAAGCTGGGCCAAAAGAAGGATTAAGGATTCAGGATTCGGGATTC
>JAUSDK010000064.1 GCA_030650875.1 Polaromonas sp. | reverse complement strand
CTGTGGGAAACCACCATGGACCCGACCGTTCGCCGCCTGCTGCGTGTGCAGATCGACGACGCGATCGAAGCCGATCACGTGTTCACCATGCTGATGGGCGACGACGTCGAGCCGCGCCGCGAGTTCATCGAGACGAATGCGTTGCGCGCCGCGAACATCGACGTGTAAGGGGTAGTGATGGCCGGCACAAGACCGCTGGCCTGAACGCCGCGCATGACCCGCATCGCCGTCATCGACTTTGAAACCACCGGCCTGTCGCCCGCCATGGGTGACCGCGCCACCGAGGTGGCCATCGTGCTGCTTGAAAACGGTTGCGTGGTGGACCGCTTCCAGAGCCTGATGAATGCGGGCGTGCACATTCCCGCCTTCATCACCAGCCTCACCGGCATCAGCAACGCCATGGTGGCTGCGGCGCCCGATGCTGCCACCGTCATGCGTGATGCCAGCCGCTTCGTGGGCAACGCGCCCATGGTGGCGCACAACGCATCGTTTGACCGCAAGTTCTGGCAGGCCGAGCTGGCGCGTGCCGGCTCTGAGGCGGCGCAGCCCTTTGCTTGCACCATGCTGGTCGCGCGCCGGTTGTACCCTCAGGCACCCAGCCACAAGCTCGGCGTGCTGGTGGACTACCACCACCTGCCACGCGCCGGCCGTGCCCACCGGGCGCTGGCCGACGCGGAAATGGCGGCATCGCTGCTGGGGCAGATCCAGCACGACCTGCGCACCCGCCACCGCGTGGGCAAGCCCGACCACGCCTTGCTCATGACCCTGCAGCGCTGCGCAAAACCCGCCGTTCCTGCACTGATGGCGAAGTACGCCAGTGTGTGAGCGGCGCTGAATCGCTATTAAAAGAGTAGCTGTTGGCACAGCTGCATCAAGGGCTGAAGCCATAAAACACTGATAATCTGCGGCATGAGCACCCACCCCCACCCCCCCACGCCGCTGTCCACCCGAGACACCACCCCCATTGACGACACCCGCATCAGCGCGGTGCGCCCGCTGATCACGCCGGCCCTGCTGCAGGAGTGGCTGCCGGTGCCCGACGCCAGCTTGAGCCTGGTGGAGCGCAGCCGCGCGGCCATCTCGCGCGTGCTGCAGGGTGCCGACGACCGCCTGATCGTCGTGGTCGGGCCCTGCTCCATCCACGACCATGACCAGGCCATGGACTATGCGCGCCAGCTCAAGCTGCAGGCCGACGCCCT
>JAUSDK010000061.1 GCA_030650875.1 Polaromonas sp. | reverse complement strand
TCGAACAGCTGCGCCACATAGCGCAGCGTGACCGGATCAAAGGGCTTGGTTTGCCGGTCCTTGCGCGCATAGGCCAGGTAGGGCACCACTGCCGTCACCCGCGCGGCGCCGTGCGCGCGCAAGGTGGCCATGAACACCAGCAGGTGGAACAGTTTGTCGTGCGGGCTGTCCACCGGCCCGCCGTACAGGCTGGCCACCACATAGGCATCACGGCCGCGCGGGTCCACCAGGGGCCGGAGCTTGTGTTCCCCGTCCTCAAAGCGCCGGTCCTCATGGGGCGCCAGCGGCAGCCCCAGGCTGGCCGCCAGCGCCTGCGCAAAGGTGGCGTCGAAATCAAGCGAAAAAAGCAGCATGGTCCAGGTCCCTTTCACTGCCGCCACACGGACGGGCAAGAACCATTGTTGAGGGCGCGGCCCGCCCCGCGTTGATGCACATCAAGCCGCTCACCCCGCGCCCGCCATGGCGCGCCGGATGTCGCCGCGCTTGCGGATTGTCAAATGCCGCGCCGGCCTCCTGGCGCATAAAGGAAAGCGTGGAACATTCACCGAAACCGCCAGGCACCGCTGTGCGCAACCATTGGGAACACTTTGAGCATGGCGCCGACATTGGCGTGCGCGGCATAGGCGCGACCAAGGCCGGCGCCTTTGAGCAGGCCGCGCTGGCGCTGACGGGCGTGATCACCGACCCGCAGCATGTGGCCGCTGTCGGCACGGTGCAGATCCGCTGCGAAGCGCCGGACGATGAGCTGCTGCTGGCCGACTGGCTCAATGCGCTGATCTACGAGATGGCCGTGCGCAACATGCTGTTCAGCCATTTTCAGGTGGAGCTGGACGGCACACGGCTGAGCGCGCAGGCGAGCGGCGAGCCGACCTCGGTGCAGCGGCATCAGCCGGCGGTCGAGGTCAAGGGTGCCACCTACACCGCTCTGCGCGTCGCGCCGTTCAATGGCGGCTGGCTGGCGCAAACCGTCGTGGATGTGTAAGCCATGGACCTGAACCTCTTGAAACAACGCGCGCCCTGCGCCTGGGAAATTGCGGCCCAGGGCCGGATGCGGGTGCCGGCCATCATTTATGCCAGCGAAGAGCTGGTGCGCGCCATGGACCACAAGGTCTACGAGCAGGCGGTCAACGTGGCCATGCTGCCAGGCATCGTCGGTGCCTCTTACGTGATGCCCGACGCTCACTGGGGCTACGGCTTCCCGATTGGCGGTGTGGCGGCGTTTGACGCCGATGCGGGCGGCGTGGTGTCAGCCGGCGGCGTGGGCTTTGACATTTCGTGCGGCGTGCGCTGCCTGCACACCGGGCTGCGCCGCGAACACATCTCGGCCGTGCAGCAAAAACTGGCCGACGCGCTGTTCGAGCAGATTCCGGCCGGCGTCGGCAGCACCGGGACCATCCGGCTCAACGCCGCGCAGATGGATGCCATGCTCAGCGGCGGCGCGAAGTGGGCGGTGGGGCGCGGCTGGGGCAGCAGCGCCGACCTGGAGCGCACCGAAGAGCACGGCCAGATGCTGCACGCCAAACCCGGCAACGTTTCGCAGCAGGCCAAGAAACGCCAGCGCGAGGAAATGGGCACGCTGGGCAGCGGCAACCATTACCTGGAGGTGCAGGAAGTCACGGCGGTGTTTGACGACACCATTGCCGCCGCCTACGACCTGCACCTGGGCGACGTGGTGCTGATGATCCACTGCGGCTCGCGCGGACTGGGGCACCAGATCGGCACCGAGTTTTTGCGCCGCATGGTGGAGGCCGCGCCCAGTCACGGCCTGGTGCTGCCCGACCGCGAACTGGCCTGCGCGCCGATCCGCTCCGATCTGGGCCAGGAATACCTGGGCGCGATGCGGGCCGCCATCAACTGCGCGCTGGCCAATCGTCAGATCCTGACGCAGCTGGTGCGCGACGTGTTTGCCAAAGTGCTGCCAAAGGCCGAGTTGCCGCTGCTGTATGACGTGTCACACAACACCTGCAAGCTGGAGACGCACAAAGTGGATGGAAAACTGCGTGAGCTTTACGTGCACCGCAAAGGCGCGACGCGGGCCTGGGGCCCCGGCCACCCGGACCTGCCGCAAGCCCTGCGCGCCAGCGGCCAGCCCGTGCTGATTGGCGGCTCCATGGGAACGGGCTCCTATGTGCTGGCGGGCACCACGGCGTCGGAGTCGCTGGCATTTTCGTCCGCCTGCCATGGTGCCGGCCGCGCCATGAGCCGGCACCAAGCGCTCAAGACCTGGAACGGGCGCACGGTCATCGATGAACTGGCACAACGCGGCATTCTGGTGCGCAGCCCCTCCCCGCGCGGCGTGGCCGAAGAGGCCCCCGATGCCTACAAAGACGTGCGTGCGGTGGTCGATGCCGCCGACGCGGCAGGTCTGGCGCGCAAGGTGGCGCGGCTGGAGCCGCTGATCTGCATCAAGGGCTGAATCCATGAACACCGTCACGCTCTGGCTGGCCGGCGATGTGATGACCGGACGCGGCATTGACCAGATCCAGGCGCATGCCGTGCCGCCGGTGCTGTATGAAAGCTGGGTGCACGATGCGCGCGACTACGTACAGCTGGCCGAGCGGCTCAATGGCCCGGTGCAGTCCCCCGTGGCGCCGGGCTACATCTGGGGCGATGCGCTGGCCGAGATTGACCAACGCCAGCCCATGCTGCGCCTGGTCAACCTGGAAACGGCCATCACCACCTCGGAAGCTGCCTGGCCCGGCAAGGGCATTCATTACCGCATGCACCCGGCCAATATCGGCTGCCTGACGGCCGCGCGCATTGACGGCTGCGCGCTGGCCAACAACCATGTGCTGGACTGGGGCCGGGCCGGTCTGGACCAGACCCTGCGCACGCTGCAGCAGGCGGGCATCCAAAGCGCGGGCGCCGGGGGCGACCTGGCGGCGGCCTGCATGCCCGCGTCCTGGCCGCTGCCCGGCGGCGCGCGCCTGCGGGTGTTTGCGTGGGCGGGACCAGACAGCGGCGTGCCCGCCGACTGGGCCGCCACGCCAGAGCAGTCGGGTGTGGCCTGGCTGCCCGCCTGGGACGAAGCCGGTGCGCTGCGGGTGGCCGCACAGGTGGCACGCCAGCGCCAGCCCGGCGATGTGGTCGTGGTGTCGCTGCACTGGGGCGGCAACTGGGGCGTGGAGGTGCCGGCGCGGCATCGCCGCTTTGCGCAGCGGCTGATCGAGTTGGGGGCGGCTGACGTGATTCACGGCCATTCGTCGCACCATCCACGGCCCATCGAGGTCTACCGCGGGCGGCTCATTCTGTATGGCTGCGGCGACCTGATCAATGACTATGAAGGCATCTCGTTCCAGGAGCGCTTTGACCC
>JAUSDK010000059.1 GCA_030650875.1 Polaromonas sp. | reverse complement strand
GAGATTACGGGCGCGCTGCTGGTATGCCGCGATCCAGAAACCATTCAGCGCGCTGACCGGCGCCTGCGGGCTACGCAGCGCGCGCCGGGCGCTACGGCGCGCTACAGGATCGACTCTTTTTCAGGCGATAGCCTTCTGGCGCGGCGCGTGCGCGACCTGGCGCTGCGCTGCGCCGCAAGCGACGCCACGGTGCTGGTCACTGGCGAAAGCGGATGCGGCAAGGAGTTGGTGGCGCAGGGCATTCACAATGCTGGCGCGCGGGCCACCCAGCCCTTTCTGGCCGTGAACTGTGCGGCGCTCGGAGAAAGTCTGCTGGAGAGCGAGCTGTTCGGCTATGAGGAAGGCGCATTCACTGGCGCACGGCGCGGGGGCAAGCCCGGTCTGATTGAAGCGGCGCACACAGGCACGCTTTTTTTGGATGAGATTGGCGACATGCCGCTGACGCTTCAGACCCGCCTTTTGCGGGTACTACAGGAACGTGAAGTGCTGCGCCTGGGTGCCACGGTGTCGGTGCCTGTGGATGTACGCGTGATTGCGGCGACGCATGCCGATCTGAGTCACCAAATGGCACGAGGTCTCTTTCGCCGTGACCTCTATTACCGTCTGGCCGTGCTGCGCGTCAACGTGCCGCCCTTGCGCGACCGGCGAGAAGACCTGCCGCAACTCGCGCTGCATTTGTTGGCGTTGCGCGCGCGCCAGGCTGGCGTGCGGGACTGGGACTGCCAGCCGTTGCTGAATACGTTGCTCGCGCTTTCGGCAGCCTACCCGTGGCCTGGCAATGTGCGCGAGCTTGAAAACATGGTCGAGCGCCTCATCGCCTGCCGCGATTATCTTGCGCCTCATGCGTGCATGGAACCTGCGCGGTTCACGGAGTTATTTCCTGAATTCATGGATAGCCAACCGCCCGGCCAGCGCAAGACGCTGTTGCGCGAAGCGCGGCTCGCCGCAGACCTGCAACGCGTGCGCGACGTGCTTGATTCCGTGATGGGCAATCAGAGGCAAGCCTGCGAGAAACTTGGAATCAGCCGCGCTACCTTGTGGCGGCGTTTGCGCGCCATGGATAAAGCAGGAAAGTAGGTCCGTCGCCCATGCCTGTGCAGTTCACGGTATTGGACTCAGGATGGGTCACTTCTGAGTCATCGAACGGCCCGGGACGGCTATCGCTCGGTCTTTGCTTTCACGCATCCCTCAATGGTTGAGAATACAAAAATCGTGAACGGGCTTTTAGTTTGAGCTCAACCCTGCAGCCTCGACACCAAAGGCACAAATAGCTTCATCTTCGTCGCCGGTACCCCCGCTGGCGCCAACTGAGCCCAGAACTTTCCCGTCGAGACTTTTAATCAGGACAGCGCCGGGCTGAGGCAGGAACTTGCCGCTGGACGTTGCAGCGAGAGAGAGGAAAAAGTTGGGATTAGCCTTTGCACGCTCGCCAAGTACCCGGCTTGCGACACCCATACCGACCGCACCCCAAGCTTTGCCTGTGGCAATGTCAACCCGGAACATGCTGGCGCCATCTTCGCGCTGTACGGCCTTGACGTGGCCCGCTTCATCGAGAACAACGACTGCCATTGGCTGATAGCCAAGTGCCCTGGATCGTTTGAGCGCGGATTCGATGATCAGGTTGGCTTGGGCCAGGGAAAGTGATGTCATGAGGTAGCTCCGGTGATGTGAATGCTGCCGCCGGGCAGCTTGAGGCAATGGTGGTTGAAAAGCTCGAAAGCTCGGCTTGAGCATCAATTTTATAGCTGGAGACCGACAGGGCTTGACGTACGACACCCGACGCCAATCGGTGACGCGGTGTGTCTACCGCATTTCCACCACGTACTTGAATTGATCGGTCGTGACGTAAGAAACGCGCCATTCAATGGGCAGCCCGCTATGGTCCTCCATGGTCCGTTCGATTCGCACCCCCAATGCATTTTGAGGTTGTTTGAAAAGCGAGGCGTCGATATCTGGAAGCGGGCGCACTGAAAGTTCATCTGCGGCTTGCGAGATCAGAACGCCGCAAACGGAGTCGTAGATGGGATAGAGCAGTGGCGGAGAGTTTTCTCGCAAGTAAGTCTCAAGCTTGGCGAATTTTTGGTGCGGCAGGTAGATATGTTCAGACAGAAGTACTACGCCACCAAGCGACCTGGTTCTATGCAGGTAGAGAATTTTTTCCTGCGATTGAAGGCCGAGTTTCTTTCTGGCGGAAATTGGCGTGTGACGAACCTGAATTTTCAGTGTTGCAGCCTGGGGTAGCTCGTGTTCCGCGGCAAGACTGAAGCCGACAAAGCGCAGCATGGATATTCGCTCGAAAGCGCGCGTCACAAAGGTTCCGCGGCCGTGGATACGCTCAATCATTCCGTCTTCTACGAGCACGCCCATCGCCTTTCGCAGAGTCCCTACCGAAACGGAAAACTCCGCCGCCAGCTTGTCTTCGGAGGGGAGCGCTTCTCCTGTCGTCCATGCCCGCGCGCAAATCCTGCGCATCAACTCGTCTCGAATTTGCAGGTAGCGGGGCAGTCGGCGATCCGTCAATGCAGCGGGTTGGGTTTGTGCGGGCATGGCGAATGGATGGCCTGTTGAAGGATGGTGGTCAATCCCTGGAATTATCGCTTAAGCAAAGCCATGGGGCATACGGCATATGGATATACTCCTGTATAGGACTTGCTGAAATTGCGCTGTGCCCGTTTTTCCGGCGAGGGCCTTTTTAATCCAAAATCAACGGAGACAAGGTATGACGAAGCACGCTTTCACCAAATCGATCAAGTTACTGGTTGCTGCCACGAGTCTTGTGGCGATCAATGTATTTGCGCAGGCCTACCCCGCCAAGCCGATTCGAATGATCGTGCCCTTTCCGCCAGGCGGTGGTAACGACGTGATTGCGCGCTTTGTGGCGAGGAAGCTGGCGGTGCGCCTGGGGCAACCTGTCATCATCGAAAACAAGGCGGGTGCCAATGGCATCGTCGGCCTGACCGCAGTAGTACAGTCGGCCCCCGATGGATACACATTGGGCATTGCCGCTGCGGGACCTATGGCCGTGAATCCGAGCTTGTATGACAAGCTCCCATACAACCCGATCACCGACTTTGCGCCAATCACCAACATGGTGAATTACCCGCTGCTTCTTGTGACACACCCCTCGGTCCCCGCGAAAAATATGCGCGAGTTGCTTGCACTGGCGAAGGAAAAGCCAGGCACGCTTTTCTATGCTTCGCCAGGTAACGGAAATTCCGGGCATCTGGCGGGCGAGCTCCTCAACTCGCTGGCAAAGGTCAACACGGTGCACGTACCGTACAAGGGGCAGGGGCCCGCCACGGCAGACCTTCTGGCGGGTCAAGTGCAAATGCTGTACAGCAGCATCCCGTCCGTGCTCCCAATGGTTCAGCAAGGACGTCTCAACGCATTGGCAATCGGCAGTGCAAAGCGACTGTCGTCCATGCCGAATGTGCCTACGATTGCAGAAAGCGGCGTGCCAGGTTATGAGGCTTATTCATGGATCGGCCTTGTGGCGCCTGCCAATACGCCCAAGGAAATCGTGACCAGGCTAAACCGGGAGGTTGTCGAAATCCTCAAGGAAAAAGATACCGGAGAAGAACTGCTCAACCAGGGTGCCATTCCTGTCGCGGACACGCCTGAGCATTTTGCAGGCTACATCAAGGATGAAATTACCAAATGGGGCGCCATCGTGAAATCAGCCAACATCAAGCTCGACTGACCGGCAATTTTTGCTGTTCAACCGAAACCAATTTTTAATGCAGGAAGATATTTGATGAGTAGTCCCGTTGTAGGAATGATTGGCCTTGGAATCATGGGCGGCGCAATGGCCGAAGCGCTGATCAAGAATGGGTATTGCGTGACAGGCTATGACGTATCTGCGCCTGCACGCCAGCGCCTGAAAGCGGCAGGCGGGAAGGCGTTGAAATCTGCTACCGCCGTCGCGGATGGGGCTGACATTCTGATCGTCTCCCTGTCCACTTCTGCGTCCCTGATTGAAACGGTTGAAATGATTGCGGCTTCCAAACGGCGCGTGGAGGGTAATGAGCTTGTTGTCATTGAGACCAGTACCCTTCCCATGGAAGACAAGCACCATGCCATCAAGACCTTGCACAAGCAGGGGATCGAGGTGATGGACTGCCCGATCAGTGGCACGGCTGTCCGGCTGAGGGACCGGGCCTGGACCGTCTTCGCCAGCGGCAGCAAGAAGGCGTTCAAGCGGGTAGAGCCCATACTCAAGGTATTTACCGATAACGTGCCTTATGTGGGTGTGTTCGGCAACGGAACGAAGATGAAATTTGCGGCCAACCACTTGGTGGCCATCTACAACGTGGCGTGCGCCGAGTCTGTCACGCTGGCACGAAAGATGGGTCTGGACCCGCAAGATGTCCTTGATCTCTTCGGCGACAGCCCGGTGATCGGGACCGGTGTGATGCGATTGCGAATGCCCTTCATGATCAGCCGCGAATATTCTCCGCCCACCATGAAGGTTGAGGTCTGGCAAAAAGACATGCAGGTCATTGGTGACATGGCCAAATCCGTCGATTGCCCGCTGCCCCTGTTTAGCGCCTGTGGGCCGATTTACAGTGCCGCCATGGCGCAGGGCCTGGACCAGCAGGACACCGCCTCTGTCAGCGAAGTGCTGGCCAATATGGCAGGAATCCCACCCCGGCGGCCATCGTCACGCGCCTCAACACCGAACTCAACGCCGTGCTGAATGACCCCGCAGTTCGTGAGAAACTGCGCCTGCTGGGGATTAATGCAACGCCGGGAAGCGCCGATCAATTCAGTACCGAAATCAAGCGCGATCTCGCGCGCTACGGACAGGTCGTCAAGTCTGCCGGCATCCGTATCGAGTAACCTGGACGCCGCTAAATCCGGCCATCTCCGAACCCAAAGGTAGCCCATGGACTTGCAACTGACGCAGCAACACATCCTCATCACGGGCGGGAGCAAGGGCATTGGCCTGGCGTGCGCCGCGGGTTTCTTGCGGGAGGGTGCCAGGGTCAGCCTGGTGTCGCGCAGTCAGGCCCATCTGGACGGCGCCCTGCAGCAACTGACGAGCGAGCTGCCTGGGGTGCAAGGGCGCATCGGGCTGTTTGCGGCAGACCTTCAGGACGCCGCGCAAGCCGCCCAGGCGCTTGACGGTGCCGAGCGCCTGCACGGCGAGGTTGACGTGCTGGTCAATTGCGCTGGGGCGGCGCGCCGCACGCCCCCTGACGAGCTCAATGCACAGGCCTGGCATGACGCGATGAATGCCAAGTTTTTCTCTTACGTCCACATGATTGATCTGGTGATCAAGAAAATGGGGCAGCGCGGTCGCGGCGCCATCGTGAACGTGGTCGGTGCCGGCGGCAAGGTGGCGAGCCCCATTCATTTGCCGGGGGGCGCGGCCAATGCGGCGCTCATGCTGATCAGTGCTGGCCTGGCCGCCGCCTACGGGCCGCGCGGCGTTCGGGTCAATGCCGTGAATCCCGGCGCCACCGTGACGGGGCGGCTGCAATCCGGGCTGGAGGCGGCGGCCCGGCTGGAACAGATCAGTGTGGAACAGGCCTTGCGCCGCGCCACGCAGAACGTTCCCCTGGGGCGGCTGGCGCAACCGGAAGAAATTGCCAATGCGGTGTTGTTCCTGGCGTCGCCTTGCGCAAGCTATGTCACCGGGGTGATTCTGACCATGGACGGTGCTGCCACGGCCATGGTCGTTTGAGGCGGGATCTCAGGCGGCGCGTTCGCGCTTGACGGTCTCGGCCGGCGCGCTCGTTGGCGCAGGCGCGTTCCCATCGATCACCAATTCGCCACCCAGGGCTTCCAGCAGGTCCGGAATCAGCGCCGACAGCTCGCCGGTGATGATGGCCACGTCGGTGTCAAAGCCGTCGTCGTCCTTGCCGCGTTCCTGTACGCCGTCCAGCACCACGTCGAGCAGCTTGATTTTTCGCACCTGCGCCATGTCGGTCAGCACCAGCGACACGCGGTCGTTCCAGGTCATGCCCAGCTGGGTCGGCACCTTGCCCGACGCAATATGCTGCGCGACTTCGTCGATCTCCAGGGTGTGGCGCGAATAGCGGACCGTTGATTTCTGGTCGTCGGGCATCTTGAGTTCGCAGTCGCGGTCGACCGTGAAGCTGACCGGCGCTTCGCGGCTGGCCAGCCAGTGCGCCATGGACGCGCCGGCCGCCATCGTGGTTTGCACCGGTCTGGCCATGATGCCGGGGCCGCCGCCCGGCAGTTCACTGAGTGTTTCCACCAGCTGGCTGATGACCCGGTCGGCGCCCGAAAGGCTGCCCGAGTCGACGACCAGGAATTTGTTGACGGGGTCTATCCACAGCGTGGTCTGCGAGCGTTTGGTGAACGCGCGCGGCAGCAGGCTCTGGATGGCTTCGTCCTTGAACTCTTTCTTGATTTTGGAGGGCACGCGCTCGTTGCCGGTTTCCTGCTTGTATTGTTCAATGCGTTCCTCCACGGCGGCCTTGACGGCCGAGGCGGGCAGCGGGCGGCGCTCGGTGCACAGCTGCAGGATGACCTGGCGGTTGATGCTTTCGACCATGACCGTTCCCTTCTTGCCGCGCGGCGGGACCCAGCCGCTCGACTCAGGCTGGGTGGCGCCGCAGGGCATGAAGCGTGCCGCCTGGAGGGCTTGCTCCAGCGCGTCCAGCGGGGGCATGACAAAGTCGTCGGAAATGCGGAAAAAAGAGGCGGATTTGAACATGAACTTCCGGGGTGTGGGGTGGCGGGAGGCGATGCGGCAGGCGCAGTCGCGGAGTCAGCCTGTGCTGCGGGGCATGCCGGCGGGCTTTTTTAAATTCTAAGTGACGCTGGCCGCGCCTGGCGCACTTGCTTACATTGAGGCCGGGTCGTCAATGCGAAGGCGCGACTCAGGTAATGTCGATGGTGTGTATGCCAAAACTGCCTTTGCGGCGGTCAGAAAAGTAGCGCTCCAGCGTGTGCTTGACGGTATGAAAGGCGATTTCGTCCCAGGGAATTTCTGCTTCGGTGAACAGACGCGCTTCTATGGTTTCATGGCCGGGGTTGAATTCGGCGCTGAGCAGCTGGGCGCGGTAAAACAGATGAACCTGCCCCACGCGCGCCACGTTCATGATGGCAAAAAGGCCCTGCATTTCAAATTCGGCGCCGGCTTCCTCGTCGGTTTCCCGGGCAGCGCCTTGCGCGGTGGTTTCGCCCATTTCCATGAAGCCGGCCGGCAGCGTCCATTTGCCCCATCGCGGCTCGATGTTGCGCTTGCACAACAAGACCTGCGCACCATCTTCGCCCCAAACCGGCACCGTGCCCACCACATTGAGCGGGTTTTCGTAGTGCACGGTGTGGCAGGCGGGGCAAACCGCGCGTTCTTTGGTGTCGCCGTCGTCAGGCAGACGGTAGGCCACGGCGGTCCCGCAGACGCGGCAATGTTTCAGGGGTGGGCGATGCATCAAATAAGTGTAGCGATTTTGTGCGGCGATGCACGCCAGCGCGACCAGCCTCCCGCGCTGGCCAGTCCTTATTCCGCCTTGATGCCCGCGGCCTTGATGGTCTTGGCCCAGAAATCGGTTTCTTTCTTGACCAGGGCGTCGAGGGCTGCCGGCGGCAGATAGCGGAGTTCCACGCCAGCGCCATCGGCGCGGGTCTTGGTTTCCGGCAGTTCCAGTGCGCTCTTGATTTGCTGGCTGAGCTTGGCCACCACGTCGGGGGGCGTCGCCGCCGGCGCAAAAATACCGACCCAGGCTTCCAGCTCGAACCCTTTCAGGCCGGCCTCTGCGGTGGTGGGCACGGCGGGCATGCCGGCGTGGCGGCTTTTTCCGGCCACGGCCAGGCCTTTGAGCTTGCCGACCTGCACCTGCCCCATCACCGAGGGGGGCGTGGTGATGAACACTTGAACCTGACCCGAGAGCACGTCCTGCAGCGCCGGGCCGGAACCCCGGTACGGAATGTGGACCATGCTGGTTTTGGTTTGCAGCTTGAACATTTCGGTGCCGATGTGGGAAAGCGAACCATTGCCCTGGCTGGCATAGCTGAGCTTGCCGGGATTGGCCTTGAGGTAGCTGATGAATTCGCCGAGATTGTTGGCGGGCACCGAGGGGTGGACCGTGATGACGTTGGTGGCCACCGTGATCAGTGCCACCGGCACAAAATCTTTTTGGGCCCACGGCAGCTTGGGCGTGAGGTTGGGATTACCGACGTGGTAGGCCGAATAGGAGTTGAGCAGGGTGTAGCCGTCAGGGTTGGCGCGGGCCACGTACTGGTAGGCCACGTTGCCGCTGCCGCCGCCCCGGTTGTCCACCACGACCGCCTGGCTGGTCACCTTGGCCAGGGAGTCGGAAAGGATGCGGGCAGAGGCGTCCACAAAACCGCCCGGTGGGTTGGGCACGATCAGCGTGATCGGCTTGGTGGGATAGGCCTGGGCCAGCGCCGCGCTGGCCAGCAAGGTGGCGGCAGCGCCTGCCAGCAGCCGGCGAAGCGGCCTGGCGCGAAAGGGTGCGTGTGGGATCAACGTATTCATGGGGGCAGTCTCCTTTTTAATCATTAGCAACGAGTCATCAGCAATCAATACCGGCCAGACAGCAAGGCGCCGGCGCCCGGAACGCGCCGCTCAAGCCCAAGGCTTTTGAGTAGAGCATAGGTGGTGCAGACGGAACTGGACACCACCGGCAGCCCGCTGGCCGCCTCGATCATGGGCACGGACGCGAGTGAGGGCATCTGCACGCAGGCCGACGCGACAATGGCGTCTGCGCCCTGGGTGTTGAGCTGCTTGAACAATTCGGCTGGGGCCTTCGGGTCGCGTGCGCCCACGGCCAGGTTGTCGTGGATTTCCAGCGAGATGCTGTCGATCACTTCAATGCCTTCGTTTTCGATGTAGTCGATCACCAGTCGTGTCAGGGGTTTCATATAAGGCGCAATGATGGACACGCGTTTGGCGCCTATGGCCTGCAAGCCTTCCACCAGTGCGCCGGCACTGGTGATGATGGGCGTCGGCGCGCCGTTGGCCACGGTGACGTCGTGCAGGCGGCGCTGTGATTCACGGTGGTAGCCATTGCCCATGCTCATGATGGCCACCAGGCAGGCGTACCCCATGGCATCCACGCGGGCGTCCGACAGCTCCAGCGCGCAGCGGTCGGAGTCGCAGTCCATGGCCGCCAGTTCTTCCTTGGTCACGGACTTCATGCGCATGCGGCTGGAATGAAAGGTGAAGCGCTCGGGCAGGTTCAGTTCGCGCGCCCGCAGCATGGCCGGAATCTCGGTTTCCATGGTGGTGTTGGAGCTCGGCACGATAAGGCCGATGCGGTAGTTCCGGCCTGGCGGTTGATCAGTCGCTTGCATGGTGTGTTTCCTGATGGCAGTGAAAGAGCGCTGAATGAGCGGTGAGAGGCTCGATTCTTTGCTGTTTAATTCATACAGGCAAATACATAATCAAGATGAATCCATACTGAACCAGGATAAATAAACGCCATGGAACTGCGCCAGATCCGGTATTTCACGGTCCTTGCCGATGAGCTCAGCTTCACCCGTGCGGCACGCCGGCTTCATGTGTCGCAGCCGCCCTTGAGTTTTCAGATCGCCAGCCTGGAGACCGAACTGGGCGCTCGGCTGTTTGACCGTACCAGCCGCAGTGTGGCGCTGAGCGCGGCGGGACAGGCCTTTTTGCCCCACGCGCAGGCCGTGCTGGCGCGGCTGGACGAAGCGCGCAGCCATGTGGCGCGCGTGGCCAGTGGCTTGGAGGGGCGGGTCCAGGTGGGCCTGGCCGGCTCCCACTTTCTGGGGCCGTTCCCCCAGTTCATCCAGCAGTTCCGGCTGCAGCGGCCCGAGGTGGAGGTGGCGCTGAACGAGATGAAACCGTCCGACCACCTGCAGGCCCTGCGCGACGGGCGGCTGGACCTTTGCGTGTCGCGCAACCCGCTCAATGACGGGCAGATCAGCGCGGCATTGCTCTGGCCCGACCCCGTGGTGGTGGCCTTGCCGCCGGGCCACCGGCTGGCCAGCCGCAGCCAGTTCGGTCTGGCCGAACTGCACGACGAAGACTTTGTGTTCTTGCGGCTGGACTCTTCGCCCTTTGCCATGCGCCTGTTTGATGCCTGTGTGCAGGCTGGCTTTGCGCCGCGCATTGTTCAGCAGGTGGTGGAAGTTCCCGCTGCGCTGAATCTGGTGGCCGCTGGCCTGGGCGTGGCCCTGGTGCCGGCGTCCATGGCCATGCTGCGGGCCGATGCGGTCGGCACTTGCCGCCTGCTTGCGCCCGCCAGGGCCGCTGGTTCGGGAAAGCGCGCGCGAAAGTTGGCTGGCAGCGATCCCAATCGGCATGGCCTTCTGAATGGCGATGTCTATGTGCTCTGGCGCACCGAGGATGCCGCGCCTGCGGTGTCCCAATTTAAAAAACTGCTGCTGGACTGGGCTGCGACCCTGCCGGATTTTGCCCGGCAGGACGTGGACCGGGGCAGTGACCCGGTCACCGCCCCCGGGGTTTAGCCGACCTTGATGCGCAGCGTTTCCAGGCCCGTGACACCGCCCACCAGGGTGTCGCCCGCCACCACCGCTGCCACGCCTTCGGGCGTGCCGGTGTAAATCAGGTCGCCGGGCCGCAGTTCCCAGGCGGCGGACAGGTGCTCGATGGTTTCGCCAATGTTCCAGATCAGTTTGGACACCTGGCTGCGCTGGCGGTCCTGGCCGTTCACCTGCAGGTGGATGTCGGCGTGCGCGATGTCGCCGGCCTGCGCGGCGGGTGTGATCGGGCCAATTGGCGCAGAGTGGTCGAACGCTTTGCCGATACACCAGGGGCGTCCCTGCTTTTTCATCTCGCCCTGCAGGTCGCGTCGCGTCATGTCCAGGCCCACGGCGTAGCCAAAGATGTGCTTGTGGGCGTCCGCGGCCAGGATGTTCTTGCCGCCGGTGCCAATTGCCACCACCAACTCGATTTCGTGGTGCAGGTTATGCGTCAGGCTGGGGTAGGGCATGCTGCCCGTGCTGCCGGCTTCAACCGCAACGATGGTATCGGCCGGTTTCAGGAAGAAAAACGGCGGTTCGCGGCCGGTAAAGCCCATTTCCTTGGCGTGCTCCTCGTAGTTGCGGCCCACGCAGTAAATACGGTTCACCGGAAAGCGTTCGGGCATGCCCACAACCGGCACGGAAACCGTCGCGGGGGGGGCGAATACAAAACTCATGGCAATCTTCCTTCTGTGTAGTGGCCCGGTGCCTGGTGCACCGGGCCGTTTGAAAAAACTGGGCAGCATGCGGCGGGCCGTGGCCCGGCGCTGGCCTATTCGATCTTGATGCCGCGCGTCTGGATGATATTGCCCAGAATGGCCGCTTCGTCCTTGATGCGCATTTTCAGGCCGTCGGGCGACGTGCCCACCGCCTGCCAGCCCTGGTTGAACAGTTTTTGCCGCGTCTCGGCCTCGCGCAGGATGCGCGGCACTTCCTGGCCCAGGCGGGCCTGCGCCGCTTTGGACAAGCCGGCCGGGCCGATCAGGGCGGTCCAGACCTCCAGGTTGAGCGGAGGCACACCGGCATCCGTCAGTGGCGGCACATCGGGCACCAGCGACGAGCGCCCGCCGACCAGGCCAATCGCCCGCAGCTTGCCCGACCGCACATGCGGCATGGCGATCCCGGGCGGGATCAGCGCCATCTGTATCTGGCCGCCCAGCATGGCGGTGACGATTTGCGGATTGCCGGGATAGGGGATATGCACCGGCGTCACACCCGGCATGCGGCTCTTGAGCAGTTCCATCCCGAGGTGGCCGACCGAGCCCTTGCCCACCGAGCCATAGTTCCATTGGCCGCCGCCCTGGCGGGCGGCCGCAAAAAATGCAGCTCCGGCAGGCTGGTCGGCTGGCGCCACCAGCAGCAGCGGTGCCGTGGTCAGCAGCGAGATCGGGGTGAAGTCCCTGGCGGGGTCATAGGGCAGGCTGGGGTAGAGCAGCTTGGCTGAGGTCAGGTTGCCGTTGATGACGACGCCCAGCGTGTGGTCGTCGCCGGCCTTGGCAATCTGGTCGGCGGCAATGTTGCCGGATGCGCCGGGCCGGTTTTCAACGATGACGGGCTGGCCCAGTGCTCTGGACAGCGGTTCAGCCAGCGTGCGCGCCGCCATGTCAGGCGTCGACCCGCCCGGAAAACCCACCAGCAGCCGTACCGTTTTGCTGGGCCAGGCCGCGGCAGCTTTTGTATTTTTTAAATTATTTTGAGCTGTAGCCCATACAGGAAGGGTTAGTGCAGCTATTAAAAGTGCAGCTCGTGAGAGGGTGAAAAGCGGTTTCACAAGGTTTCCCAAAAGTTTTTCTTACGTGATTGGAACAGTTTTGAAGGTCCGGCTCCTTCGTCCCTGCACAAGGCGGAAGACCCGCCTTGTGTCGCTACCAGACGGCTGTCAGTCCGACTTGGCCAGCAGCTCAAAATGCTCGACAGTGGGCGGGCCCGCAAAAAACGGCCCGACAATCGCGCGCCAGTCGGCAAAGGCCGGTGATTCGCGAAAATCGATGGTGTGGTTTTCGAGCGTCTCCCAGAAGATCTGCAGGATGTAGTGCTCGGGGCTTTCAATGCCTTTGTTGACCTTGTAGCCCTGGAATCCCTTGGCGTTGGCAATCACGGTGTTGACACCGCGCTGGATGGCTTCGTCAAAAGCGGCCTGCTGGCCGGGATGGATGCGGATATCGGCGAGTTCGAGAATCATGAAAATTCCTGTGATCAATAAAAAAGGGGAGTGCTGACTCTAGCCTCAAACCGGTGCAGGCGGTTTTTTGCCCCATCGGTGCGTTTTTTGAGGTAGTTCTGATTTGTGTCAACGGTAACAAGGCGTCAATCCCGTTTAATCAAATCCTGAAAATTTGGTTTGATGTACAGGAGTAGTGGATGCGCACAGATATGCTCCAGCAAGCGCTGGAAGACTTGAATGGTTCAACCGCCGATATCGAGGCTTCGGCCCTGATTTCCACCGACGGCCTGATGATTGCCTCGGCCCTGCCGCATGGCATGGACGAGGACCGCATCGGCGCCATGTCTGCTGCCTTGCTGTCGCTGGGCGAGCGCACCGCGCGCGAGCTGACGCGCGGCACGCTAGAGCGGGTGTTGATTCAGGGCGAGCGTGGCTACGTCATCATGAGCTCGGCCGGGCCCGAGGCCGTGCTGACGGTGCTGGCCAAGTCCAACGCCAAGCTGGGCCTGATCTTTCTGGACATCAAGCGGGCGGCCGAGACGCTGACCAAGCTGATCTGAAAGCGCCATCATGAAACTTCCCGACATGCACCGTCCGGCCGCAGACGCCGTCGAGTCCCTGCTCACCTACACCGACGGCACGTCGCGCACGGTTTTTCACACCGGCGTCGAAGTACCGTTCCCCGAGGGGCGCCTGATCGTTTCGCGCACCGACCTCAATGGCTTGCTCACCCATGCCAACGACGCCTTTGTTGAGTTGAGCGGCTGGGACCGCGAGGAGCTGATTGGCATGCCGCATCACATCCTGCGCCACCCCGACATGCCCAAGGCCGCCTTCAAGGGGCTGTGGGACACGGTGGCCGCAGGCCAGAAATGGCACGGTTACGTCAAGAACCTGCGCAAGGATGGCGCCTATTACTGGGTCTACGCCACCGCCGTTCCCAACATCCGCAATGGGCAGATCGCGGGCTATACCTCGGTGCGCCGCAAGCCATCGCGCACCCGCATCGACGAGTTGATCCCGGTGTACCGCCAATGGCTGGCACAGGAAACACAAAAGGCCGCATCATGACCCTGAATTTTTTGATCGCGCCCGATTTTTCGCCGGAACGTTTCGCGGGCTGGCACATGCTCAACACGCTGCTGCAGCGCCGCTCCGGCATTCATCTGCACCTGCTGACCCCGGCCAGCCCGGCCGAGCAGGCCAGCTTGCTGGCAGAAGGCAAAGCCGACCTGGTGTACGCCAATCCGTTTGACGCCTCCGACATGATCCGCAACCAGGGGTTTGTTCCGTTCGCGCGGCCCGCTGGCTGCTTTGACGAGATGGTGATTGCCTGCAGTGCCGAGTCCGGCCTGCAAAGGCTGGAGGACATCCAACCCGGCAGCCGTATCGCGCTGACGGACAACCAGGACGTCAAGCTCATTGGCTTGCGCCTGCTGGAGCCGGCCGACCTGACCGAGTCGCTGATCGAGTGGGTCCCCGTGGACAGCTTTCAGGCCGCCGCCCGCCTGGCCATCAAGGGTGAGGTGCAGGCCGCGTTCTTCCTGGCCGAGTCCTATGCGTCGCTGACGCGCATGACGCGCAGCCAGATGCGCGTGCTGGTGGAAAGCCGGATCAGCGACATCTCGCATGTGGTGCTGGCGCATCCGCGCATGGCCGGCGAGCTGCCCCGCATCAGCGAGGCGCTGCTGGGCGTGGGCGCTGCGCCGGGTGACACCGATGTGCTGCAAGCGCTGGGCCTGCCCAAGGGCTTTGAGCCCATGACCCAGGAAGAGGCTGAGTTCATGATCGACCTCATGGATACGCTGCTTGACTGACGATCAAGCCCCCATGAGCGGCGCGGCGCAGCGGCTGCTGGCCGCACGGCGGGCGGTGCGCCGACATGGCCGCGACCTGCTGCGCAACCCCGACGACATCGGCGCGCACATGGCGCGCCTGCAGGCGTCGCTGGCGCTGACGGGCGCCGAGCCCGTGCAGGGCGCGCTGGCTGACTTGTTCAGCCGTTTTGGCGCGCGCGACGCGCAACTCAAGCGCGCGGCCCTGCAGTTGGCACGCGCGCGTTTGTCGGCGCATGCGAGCCGCTGGTTTGAGGCCCAAACCGCACAAACGGCGTTGCCCGCCATCAATCCGCTGGCGACCCGCTGGAGCGTGCTGGCCCATCCCTCGGCCGACATTTCCACCCGCGCGCGGCGCTGCAGCGCGGACGATTCCCGCCTGCTGGCCGCGCAAGCCGTGCAGGCCTTTGCCGCCGCCGACCAGCCGGCCCAGAACGAGTTTTTGCACCACTGCGTGACCTGCCACGACAACCTGGCTTTCATGCTGGCGCGCCGCGCCCTGCTCAAGTCCGGCGCTGGCCTGCCCCCCGACTGGGCTGAGGTCAGCCTGCAACTGGAACACACCCGGGAGAGCACATGAACGTGGCATTGGCGGGCCTGATGGCCCGTGAAGCGGTGGCCCTGGACATGCTCGTGGGCAAGTCGCTGCCGGGCTGGCAGTACAATCCCGTGCCGGCAGGGCGGGGCGTGTCGCTGCCGCCAGCTGACCTGTATGTGGTGGACCTGGCGGGCTGGGGGCTGGCGCGCTGGTCTGAAGCGGCCGAGCGCCATCTCTTTGAGGCGATGGCTGGTGCGCCCGCGGTGCTGGTAGCGCCGGCGTTTGACCAGACCTGGTCGGCACTCGATGCCCGCCGCCTTGAAAGCCAGTCGCTGGTGCTGCTGCACAAGCCGTATGGCGTTGAAGACATGCGGGCTGCGCTCAAGCTGGCTGCGGCAGGGCGCGCCAGCTCTGCCGCGCCCGTCATCGCTTTCCGCGTGCCGGCGCCAGCGCCTGCCGCGCCCGTGGTTGAAAGCGGCGAGATGACCGCCAGCGAGTTCCAGGCGCGCCTTGGCGCGTTCCCTGAATCTGCACCACAGCTGTTCTTGCGACAACTCGCCGCGGCGCTCGCGCTGGGCCAGCCGTTCGAGGTCCGGGTGACCTTTCTGAACCGCTTGATTGTTGATCCCCTGGAACAATGGGTAGCGTGCAACACGCCGGCCTCCGTGCTGCAAGGCCTGTGCCAGGACGACGCGGGCGCATCGGCCACGGAAATCGATCCCATCAATGACAAGGACGCCAAGGCCCGTGCGCTGCGCCTGGACATACCCGTGCAGCCACTGGAATCCTTCTTGTGGTCACTAATGCAAGGATGGCCTGTGCCCACACCCGTGCCTTTCGCCTGACGCAGCCATTAAAACGCTTGAACACTTTTGCCGGGTAAGCCCATGACTTTGATTGCCTCCGACTATTTCATGTTGACGCCGGCTGGCGCGCTGCACGCGTTTGCCCGCAAGACGCCGGACGCGTCCGAATCCGCCCTGCAAGTCTTGCTGACGGGCGAGCGGGCGCTGGACATGGCTGCCTGGTCCGCCGCCGATCCGTTGGCGCCGGCTGCGCTGGAAAGCGCCCTTGCGCACGGCTGGGTACAGCCGCTGCACCGCCCGCTGCAGGGGCCGGACGCGCGACTGGACGACTTTTTGCCGCATGTGATCGCCTCGCTCTCGGGCGAGCGCCGGGCCGTGCTGGCCTCCGAAGGCGGGTTTTGCCTGGGCCGTGCCGGTGTAGACCAGGACGAGGCCGACGCCCTGTGCGCTGCCGCCGCTGATTACTCCGATTTTGCGGCGCGGCAGGCGCGGCGCGGCTGGGACGGCGGCTCGCACTATGTGGCCTTTCACCGTGACGCCGAGTTTTTGCTGCCAAGCCATTGTTTTTTGCCGCTCTGGGTGGATGGGGCTGGCTACTGGCTGGTGCTGATGGGTGAGCCCTTGCTGAACAACCCGGCACTGGTTGAATTGCTCTGGGGCCTCAAGCAGGCGGGCACCCGCTTTAGTGCGCTGGGCTAAGGCGGCGCGGCGGCCCGGCCCGTTCAGCCGGCACGCAAGTCGCCCAGGGATCCGGTTTATGCTTTGCGCCATGAATCCCCAGAACTATTTCCGCTCTTGCGCCTCCCTTGGCGTGCGGCTTGCGCTTGAGCGCAAGGGGCTGGCCTATGCGTACGTCGCCTTTCATCTCGCCAGGGACGCGCACAACGAGCCGGTTTTCCCCGACCACGCGGCATGCGTCAGGTGATGGCGCTGCAAGCCTTGCACCCCGACTGGCTGATTCCCGACTGGCCCGCGCCTGCCGGTGTCCGGGCCGTCTTCACCACCCGCGCGGGCGGCGTGTCGGCGCCGCCTTTTGACAGCATGAACCTGGGCGACCATGTGGGCGACTTGCCCGGGCGCGTGGCTGAAAACCGCGCCTTGCTGCAAAGCGCCACCGGCGCCCGAACGGTGTTTCTCAGCCAGGTGCATGGTGCCCGGGTACTGGCGCTCGACGCCGCCACGCCCGACGGGCAGCTAGCAGACGCCTGCGTCACGGCGCAGCGCCAGGTCGCCTGCACCGTCATGGTCGCCGACTGCCTGCCTGTGCTGCTGACGACAGAGGATGGCCATGTGGTGGCTGCGGCGCACGCCGGCTGGCGCGGCCTGGCCGGCAGCGGCGAGCCCGGAGGGCAGGGCGTTCTGGAGTCGGTTTACAAGTCTTTTAGGGCGTTATCCAGCGTTGGGATTGAACAAGAAGCTATTAAAACAATCGCTTGGCTGGGGCCTTGCATCGGGCCGACGGCCTTTGAGGTTGGGCCAGAGGTCAAGGCCGCGTTTGAAGCGGTGCTGCCGGGGGCTGGGCGGCTGTTTGCCCAAAGCGGTGAAAGTGGAAAACACCTCGCCGATCTGCCCGGACTGGCCCGGCTTCGGCTGCAGGCAATGGGCATCACACAGATTTACGGCAACGACGGCAGCGCGCCTTGGTGCACCGTCACCCATCCTTCACGGTTCTTTTCGCACCGGCGTGACGCTGGCGTCCCGGGCAACGGTTTCGGTACCACCGGGCGCATGGCTGCCTGCATCTGGCGGACTTGACGGGTTAGCTGCAGCAGTCGCACTGGCGGCGTGCCTGGCGCGCTCCCCGGCTTCACGTTTTTTGATCGCCTTGCTGCGCCCCGGCGCTCCCATCAGGTAAACCACCAATAGCACGGGCGCCATGCCATAGAGTACAAAGGTGACCAGGGCGCCCAGTACCGTTCCGGTGCTGTTGGTCGCTTCGGCCACACTCATCATGAGCACCACATACATCCAGGCGATGACGATCAAATACATAAAACTCTCGTGGTTGTCAGTAATTTCAAAGTAAATCCTACGATACTTAAAGTGGAAGCAAAAGGGTCAACGGGCCCCGCTGCGATTCCGGGAGACAAGCATGAATTCTGACGCAAACCTGGCCCAGGCGGCTCAACAGATGCAAGAGACCTTCACTGCGGGCTTGCAGCAGGTCATGGGTGCGATGGCCTCAGCGGGCAAGTCAGCCGGCTTTGCGTCCATCGATACGGCCCAGCTGACGCAACTCCATCAGTCCCCGCTGCGGTTTGACGCCGCCAAGCTCCAGGCGCTGCAGCAGCGTTACATCGCAGAAGCCACCGCGCTCTGGAACCAGGGCCTGCAGACCAGCACCGATGCGGCGGCCAGCAAGGACCGGCGGTTTTCTGCCGAGGCCTGGAAGGCCAACCCGGTGTCCAGTTTTTCGGCCTCCACCCATCTGCTGAACACCCGCACCATGATGGATTTGGCCGACGCCGTGGAAGGCGACGCCAAGACCCGCGCGCGCGTGCGCTTTGCAGTGGAGCAGTGCATGGCGGCTACGGCCCCCAGCAATTTCCTGGCCCTGAACGCCGACGCGCAGCGAAAAGCGCTGGAGAGCAAGGGCGAAAGCATTGCCAAAGGCATGCAAAACCTGCTGCATGACATGAAGCAGGGCCATGTGTCCATGACCGACGAAAGCCTGTTTGAAGTCGGCAAAAATGTTGCCACCACCGAAGGCGCGGTGGTGTTTGAAAACGAATTTTTCCAGTTGCTTGAATACAGGCCGCTGACCGGCAAGGTGTTTGAAAAGCCTTTCCTGCTGGTGCCGCCCTGCATCAACAAGTTCTATATTCTCGATCTGCAGCCCGAAAACTCCCTGATTCGCTATGCGGTGGCTCAGGGGCACCGCACCTTCGTGGTGAGCTGGCGCAATCCGGACGAGTCCATGGCCGGCAAGACCTGGGACGACTACATCGAGAACGCCCCGATCAAGGCGATTGAGGTCGTGCAGGAAATCACCGGTGCCGATACCCTCAATGCCCTCGGGTTTTGCGTGGGCGGCACGATTTTGGGCACCGCGCTGTCGGTGCTGGCGGCACGCGGCCAAAAGCCGGTGGCCAGTGCCACGCTGCTGACGTCGCTGCTGGACTTCACCGACACCGGAATCCTGGACATCTTTATCGACGAAGACTCCGTCAAGTACCGTGAGGCCGAGATGGGCAAGGGCGGTTTGCTCAAGGGAGGTGATTTGGCCTCGACCTTCAGCTTTTTGCGCCCCAACGATCTGGTCTGGAATTACGTGGTGGGCAACTACCTCAAGGGCGAAACGCCGCCGCCGTTTGACCTGCTTTACTGGAACAGCGACTCGACCAACCTGCCGGGCCCCTGGTACGCCTGGTACCTGCGCAACACCTACTACGAAAACAACCTGGTCAAGCCCGGCAAAACCGTGGTCTGCGGCGAAAAGGTGGACCTGAGCAAGATCGACATCCCGGTCTATATCTATGGCTCGCGTGAAGACCATATCGTGCCGATTGGCGGGGCCTACGCGTCCACGCAGGTGCTGCCGGGCAAAAAACGCTTTGTGATGGGCGCTTCGGGCCATATCGCCGGCGTGATCAATCCGCCCGCCAAAAACAAACGCAGCTACTGGACCAACGACAAACTGCCCGCCACCAAGGCGGCGGGAACCAAGTACCCTGCCGCGCACGATGACTGGCTCAAGGGCGCTGTAGAGCATCCTGGCAGCTGGTGGACAGACTGGTCGGACTGGCTCAAGGAACACGCGGGCAAGCAAATTGCTGCGCCCAAGGGTTATGGTGGCGGCCAGCACAAGGCCATTGAGGCCGCGCCCGGCCGCTACGTCAAGGTCAAGGCCTGATGCGTTTTAACGATTCACAGGGCTCAGGTATCTAAAAGCCCCTGGCAGGCGTTCCCCCTTTGGTACCTCCGGGAGAGCGCCGCAACAAGACGTCACGGCAACACGTGACAACAAGGAGAGATTGTGGAAGACATCGTGATCGTTTCAGCAGGCCGCACAGCGGTCGGCAAATTTGGCGGCGCGCTGGCCAAGATTCCCGCCACCGAACTGGGCGCTGCCGTGATCAAGGCCGTGCTGGAGCGCTCGGGACTGAGCGCAGACCAGGTTGGTGAAGTCATCATGGGCCAGGTGCTGGCGGCAGGCGTGGGCCAGAATCCGGCACGCCAGGCGGTGGTCAAGGCGGGCTTTCCGCACGGGATTCCGGGCCTGACCATCAATGCGGTGTGCGGCTCCGGGCTCAAGTCCGTCATGCTGGCCGCGCAGTCCGTGGTCACCGGCGACAGCGAGATCGTGATTGCCGGCGGCCAGGAAAACATGAGCGCTTCCCCGCACGTACTCAATGGCTCGCGCGACGGCCAGCGCATGGGCGACTGGAAAATGGTCGACACCATGATCGTGGACGGCCTGTGGGACGTCTACAACCAGTACCACATGGGCATTACCGCCGAAAACGTGGCCAGGAAATACGGCATTGACCGCGCCATGCAGGACGCGCTGGCGCTGGCCAGCCAGACCAAGGCCGCTGCCGCGCAAGACGCCGGCAAGTTCAAGGACGAGATCGTTCCCATCACCATTCCGCAGAAAAAAGGCGATGCCGTGGTGTTCTCGGTGGACGAATTCATCAACCGAAAAACCAGCGCCGACGGCCTGGCGGGGCTGCGCCCGGCGTTTGACAAGGCCGGCAGCGTGACCGCCGGCAACGCCTCGGGCCTGAACGACGGCGCTGCCGCCGTGATGGTCATGACGGCCAAAAAGGCAGCCGCCCTGGGCCTCAAGCCGCTGGCGCGCATTGCAAGCTACGCCACGTCCGGTCTGGACCCAGCCTACATGGGCATGGGTCCCGTGCCGGCGTCCACCAAGGCGCTGCAGCGCGCCGGCTGGAACGCGCAGGACCTGGATTTGCTGGAAATCAATGAAGCCTTTGCGGCACAAGCCTGCGCGGTCAATGCTGAAATGGGTTGGGACACCAGCAAGGTCAACGTCAATGGCGGCGCCATTGCCATTGGCCACCCGATTGGGGCGTCCGGCTGCCGTATTTTGGTGACGCTGCTGCATGAAATGGTGCGCCGCGATGCCAAAAAAGGGATTGCCAGCCTGTGCATTGGCGGCGGCATGGGGGTTGCCCTCACGCTGGAGCGCTGAATTTGGGTTAAGAGAGATTCTGACGCTTACCAATCGGGCGTGAGATGCTATTGAATAAGTAGCGAAAAAGTTTCGCAATAAGTATCAAATCAAGGAGAAGACAATGACCAACAAAGTAGCGTACGTAACAGGTGGCATGGGCGGCATCGGAACCGCCATTTGCCAGCGGCTGGCCAAAGATGGCTTCACCGTGGTGGCCGGCTGCGGCCCCACGCGCGATTTCACCAAGTGGCTCGACGAGCAAAAAGCCCTGGGCTACACCTTTTACGCATCGGTGGGCAATGTGGGTGACTGGGATTCCACCGTGGCCGCCTTCGAAAAAGTCAAGGCCGAGCATGGTCCGGTCAGCGTACTGGTGAACAACGCCGGCATCACGCGCGACAGCCAGTTCCGCAAGATGAGCAAGGCTGACTGGGACGCCGTGATCTCGACCAACCTGGACAGCATGTTCAACGTGACCAAACAGGTCATCGAAGGCATGGTCGAGGCGGGTTTTGGACGCATCATCAACATCTCGTCGGTCAATGGCCAGAAAGGCCAGTTTGGCCAGGTCAACTATTCCACCGCCAAGGCTGGTTTGCACGGCTTCACCATGGCGCTGGCGCAGGAAGTGGCCAGCAAAGGCGTCACCGTCAACACCGTGAGCCCGGGCTACATCGGCACCGACATGGTCAAGGCCATTCGTCCCGAAGTGCTGGAAAAAATCGTGGCAGGCGTGCCGGCCAAGCGCCTGGGCAAGCCGGAAGAAATTGCTTCCATCATTGCCTGGATTGCGTCGGAAGAGGGCGGTTACGCCACGGGCGCGGACTTCTCGCTGAACGGCGGCCTTCACATGGGCTGATGGCCCTTCGCTGAAAGGCGGTGCATTGAACAAAACGCGTCAAGCGTCATGCCAGTAAGTTAAGCGCTGACTGGCATTTTTTGCATTTAGGCGCCTTGTGGTGTCCCTGAATTCGCGGACTGCCTGCTCGTCATTTAGCACCGAACTGGCATGAAGGCCCCGCCGAACTGCGAGAGCAGGCATCAAGGAAACGGGCCATTTAAACGCCCAGATACTGGTGAACAATTTCAGGCTGGCCGCGCAATTCATCCGAGCTGCCCTGCCAGACCACCCGGCCTTTTTCAATCACGAAGTGCCGGTCGGCCAGGCCCATCAGCGCTTTGACGTTTTTGTCGATCACGATTTGCGACAGGCCTTCCTTTTTGAGTTCCGCAAGGGCACGCCAGATTTCCTGACGAATCACCGGGGCCAGGCCTTCGGTGGCTTCGTCGAGTACCAGCAGGCGCGGGTTGGTCATCAATGCACGGCCTATGGCCAGCATCTGCTGCTCGCCACCTGACAGCTGCGCGCCAAGGTTGCTGCGGCGCTCCTGAAGGCGCGGAAAAAAACCATAGACGCGGCCCAGGTCCCAGCGCTTGCCGCTGCCCTTTTTGTCGTCGCGCGCGGTGGCCACCAGGTTTTCCTCGACCGTCAGGTTTGGAAAAACCTGCCGGCCTTCAGGAACCAGCGCCAAGCCCTGGCGCGCAATGCGGTGCGAAGGCAAATGGTCTACACGTGCACCGGCCACCGACACGCTGCCAGAGGCCACGGGCAGCATGCCGAACAGACATTTGACGGTGGTGGAGCGGCCCATGCCGTTGCGGCCCAGCAGGGTCACAACTTCGCCCGGCCCGACATCGAATGAAATGTCAAACAGTGCCTGTGCATGGCCGTAGGAGGCCTGAAGCCCTTTGACGGATAAAAATGGAGTCATGGTTGGTTCCTTGCCCGCTTCATAGTTCGGTTTCTTCCCCGAGGTACACAGCCCGCACTTCCGGGTGGTTACGGATTTCCTCGGGTGTCCCGGTGAACAATATCTTTCCGTAAACCAGCACGCTGATGCGGTCGGCCAGTGCAAACACGGCCTCCATGTCGTGCTCAACCAGCAAGATGGTGTACTGACGCTTCAGGCGTTGCAGCA
The DNA here is from genome assembly GCA_030650875.1 of Polaromonas sp. Taxonomy (GTDB): domain Bacteria; phylum Pseudomonadota; class Gammaproteobacteria; order Burkholderiales; family Burkholderiaceae_C; genus Polaromonas. The sequence goes on along the minus strand of JAUSDK010000059.1, from coordinate 8,459 downwards.
GCGCTATGACGGCCGTCGATTCCTGCACGCTCATGCCGGCCATGGGCTCGTCGAGCAGCAAGAATTTGGGGCTGGCAGCCAGGCTCATGGCCAGTTCAAGCTGCCTTCGCTCGCCATAACCCAGATCGCCCGCCAGGGCGTTGAGCCGATGCGCGAGGCCGGTGGCTTCAAGCGCCTCTTCGGCGAATTTGCGCGCTTCCTGGTCGGCCAGCATGGGCATCCAGAAGCTGAAGGCATGCCGGCGTGCGGCGAGCGCTGAAAGCGTTGCGTTCTCCAGCACGCTGAAGTCCTCAAAGATCGAGGTGATCTGGTAGGAGCGCAACAGGCCGCGTTTTGCGCGTTCATGGATCGGCAGGGCGGACACATCCGCACCGTTGAACCATACGCTGCCGCTATTGGGCGCAAGCTCACCCGACAGCTGGTTGATCAGCGTGGTCTTGCCGGCACCGTTGGGCCCGATGATCGCGTGCAGTTCGCCCTCGCCGATGTCGAGCGACACCGCGTCGGTGACCAGCAGCGCGCCATAGCGTTTGGTAAGAGATTCTGTGCGCAGTACGCTGGCCATTACAGGACTCCCTTGGCAACACCTGTCGTTGCAACGGCTGATGTGGTGTGTGTGTCGGCCGGCTTGGCACGGGAATCAAGGCGCTGCAGCAGGCCGATGATGCCGCTCTTGCCCAGTAGCGCAACGATGACGATGAGCGGGCCAAAGATGACCATCCAGTGCTCGGTAAAGCCTTTCAGGATTTCTTCAAGGCCAAGGAAGACCAGCGCCCCCATCAAGGGGCCGAACACCGTGCCAAGACCGCCAATGACCACGATCACGATCAGCTCGCCCGAGATGGACCAGGCCAGCGTGCTTGGCGAGGCAAAGGCATTGAGGTTGGCCAGCAGCAGGCCGGCCACGCCGGTCAGCATGCCCGACATCACGTAGGCCAGCAGCTGGTAGCGCACCACCGGAATACCGGCGGCGTTGACGCGGCGCGCGTTTTGTTTGGCACCGCGAATGACCATGCCAAACGGCGCGACGCGCAGCCTGGCCAGCCACCAGATGGTCAGTACCAAAACGACGAAGGCGATGACGTACACACTGGTCGCGGACGCCAGATCGACAGGGCCGAAGCGGCTGGTCTGTGCAATCGACATCCCGTCGTCGCCGCCATAGTGTTTCAAGCTGACGAACAGGAAGTAGCCCATCTGGGCAAATGCCAGCGTGATCATGATGAATGCAATACCGGTGGTGCGCAGGCTGATGGCGCCGGTAACGAACGCAACCAGGCCGCACACGCCGAGGCACAAGGCCAGGTGAATCCAGCCGTTGCCAACTTCATGGAACGATGCAATGCCGACTGCATAAGCGCCAAGGCCAAGGAACAGCGAATGGCCAAAGCTCACCAGTCCGCCGTAGCCCAGTGCAATGTTCAGCGCGCAGGCGGCAATGGCATAGATGATGATGCGCGCGAAGAAGGCGACATAAAACTGCTGGCCAGTGGCCTGCGCCACAAACGGCACGGCGGCCAGCAGCACCAGCACCAGCAGGGGAACCCAGGTGCTGGGCCGTGAAATAAGTGGAGTCATTGCCATCACCTGTTTGCTGGAAAAAGACCTTGTGGCCGCCACGCCAGTACCACCGCCATCAGCAGGTACACCAGCATGGAGGCCAGCGCCGGGCCTGCCGCATCGGCGAACGACCGCTCTGCCACCTGCCGCAGCATGAAGGGAAGAAATACGCGGCCCATGGTGTCGACGATGCCGACGATGAGCGCTGCATAGAAGGCGCCCGTGACCGAGCCGATCCCGCCAATCACGATGACGACGAGCGTGGTGATCAGCACCGACTCGCCCATGCCGGACTGCACCGACAGGATGGGTCCCGCCATCGCGCCCGCCAGACCGGCCAGCATCGCGCCGACGGCGAACAGCATGGCGTTGAGCAGGCGAATGTTGACGCCGAGCGCCGCGACCATGGCCGGATTCACCGCGCCCGCGCGGATCAGCATGCCGACGCGCGTCTTGTTGATCAGCAGCCAGGAACCCACCGCGACCACCAGTCCGACCGCGATGATGGCAAGCCGGTAGGACGGGTAGGTGAAGCCCCCGATGTCGACCGCACCGCTGAGGAATTCAGGCACCTGCAAAAATACCGGCTGCGAACCCCAAACGATGCGCACCAGCTCATTAAAAAACATCACCAGGCCAAAAGTGGCCAGCACATGGTCGAGGTGGTCGCGGCGGTACAGGCGCGCGACCGCCACGAACTCCAGCGCCAGGCCCAACAGCAGCGAGCCCAGCATGGCTGCCAGCACGGCCAGCCCGAAGGAGCCGGTGTACTGGAAGGCCGTCGCCGCAAAGTAGGCGCCCATCATGTACAGCGAGCCATGCGCCAGGTTGACAAAGCTCATGATGCCAAACACCAGCGTCAGCCCCGCAGCCAGCAAAAACAGCAGGACGCCGTATTGCAGGCCGTTGAGCAGCTGCGCGAAAACAATCGTGCTGTTCATGGCGTCACTTGAGCGCGCACTGCGCGTGGTAGGCGTCGCTGTGCTTGGTCAGCGGCGTTGCGACGAGTTTGCCGACGACCTTGCCTTCGCTCTTGAGGGTTTCGAACGCATAGTAGTTCTGCACCGGCAGGTTGTTGTTGTTAAACGCGAACGGGCCGCGCACCGACTTGAATTCACTGCCGGCCGCCTTGACTGCGACGGCAAGTGCCTTCGCGTCGCCGGCCTTGGCCTTGCCCAGCGCCACATTCAGAATGTTGGCCGCGTCGTAGGCCGTTGCGGCGTATTCGCTGGGCGTGCGTTTGTACTTGCGCTCGAAGTCGGCGACAAATTTCTTGTTCTCCGGCGTGTCGAGCGCTGCGTCCCACATTGCGCCACTGACGCTGCCAACGGCCGCGTCACGCAGGCCCGGCAGGGTTGTACCGTCGACGGTGAAGACGGAATACAGCGGTATCTTGGCCATCAGGCCGGCCTGGCTCATCTGCTTGACGAAGTTAACGCCCATGCCGCCCGGGTAAAACACAAACACCGCATCGGGTTTGGCGGACTGGAGCTGGGCCAGTTCGGCCGAGTAGTCGGGCTGGTTCACCTGGGTGTACACCTCGTCCACGATCTGGCCCTTGAAGTAGCGCTTGAAGCCGGTCAGCATGTCCTTGCCGGCCTGGTAGTTGGGCGCCATCAGGTAGACCTTTTTAAGGCCCTTGTCCTGCGCATACTTGCCCATGGCTTCGGCTGCGCCGTCGTTCTGCCACGCCGCAGAAAACACATTGGCCTTGCAACCTGCACCGGCCAGCGGTGATGGACCGGCATTGGTGGCGATCGCCACGGTGCCCGACTCGGCGATACGCGGCAGGCTGGCCATCAGCACGTTGGAAAAGCTCAGTCCCACGATGGCATCGACCTTGTCCTTGTCGATGAACTTGCGCACGATCTGGCCGCCGATCTCTGGCTTGAGTTGGTCGTCTTCCTTCAGCACCGTGGCAGGCTGGCCGCCGAGCTTGCCGCCCAGCTGTTCAACTGCCAGCATGAAGCCGTCGACCTGGTCCTGGCCCACGATGGCCTGCGGGCCCGACAGCGGGGCCATGATGCCAATGGTGGCGGCAGCGGCGAGCTGGCTGGCGCTTGCAAGCGACACACCCGCCAGGACGGCGAGTGCGGTGCGACGGAAGGACGCAGTAGATGTTGTTTTCATGGTGTGTTGTCTCGTTTTAATAGGGTGGGGAAAGCAGGGGGTCGGCTGCGGGTTCAGTCAGGCATCTGCACAAAGACGCGCCCGCCCTCGATGCGCACGGGGTAGTTGCGAAGGTCCTGCGTGACCGGCGCGCAGGTGGCGCGGCCATTGCGCACGTCGAACTTGCCTTGGTGCAGCGGGCATTCAATTTCATAGCCGTCCAGAAAACCGTCGCACAGACGCGCATGGCCGTGGGTACAGAGGTTGTCGGTGGCAAAAATGCTGCCTTCGACCTTGTAGAAGGCCATGTCGCGGCCGCCGACCTGCAGGCCGATCACGTCGTCTTCGGGCACGCCGGCTTCTTCGGTGGCGTCAATCCAGTGGGAATCGTTCATGGTTTTAAATCGGGTAGATGATGGAATTCGGGATCATTTCGCTGTCGTACACGCACAGGCGTGACGCGAACTTCAGGCCTTCGGGCGTGCGCACGATCACGTCGATGTAGCGGCCGACATTGAAGACCGTCGACTCCTGCGACAGCTTGGTGCGAAACACGGCGTAGTTGGCTTCTGACGTGAAGCGGTCCTTGTCGGCCGTGTGAATCAGCGGCGCACCCACGACGTGGCGCTGGTAGTAGGGGTCATGGAACAGCGTCTCGCGGATGCCATAGACGCGGTCTTTGAGCATGCCCTTGCTGTCAAAAGACAAGGTGGCCAGCGGAAAGCCGCGCTCATGGTTTTCGCGCGGGATGAGCTTGTAGATGCAGTCCTCGGTGAAGAACTCGGGCCACAAATCCCAGTTGCCCGAATCGACCGCCTGGGCGTAGTCGGCATACAACTGCGCGACCTGCAGGTAGTCCTCGAAATGGAGGTTGATGGCGGTGCTCATGCCTGGGCCTCCATCACTTCGCGCCAGTATTGGTACATGCCGCGTATCAATGTTTCAGTCACCATGTGGTCGGTGTCCTCGACCGTGCGCCCGCCCAGTTCGACCAGGGCGCGGTGATACGGTTTCTGCTCGAAGCCCTGCTGCGAGAACTCGATCACCTCGCCGTCGTCGGCCGACACGAAGCCGGCCGGGCCGAACAGGTTGGCCTGGCGCAGCCGGCGCTGCGTCATCTCTTCGGTGTCGTCCTCAAAACCGAAGTGCGTCCACACGAAATCGAAGGAGCCGTGGCCGTCGGGCTGGATGTGGCGCGTCGACACGCTGTTGACCTGCTGCTGCAGGATGACGCTGGGAAAAAGCGTCATCATCACCGCGGTCGGCCCGCCCCACCAGGGTTCGGGTACGATGTCGAGAAAGCGCGGGTCATGCAGGGCCATGCTTTCCTTGAAGCTGGACACCTGCGTGACCTGATCGGCCTTGCCGGACTGCCCGCGCGTGGAAATCATGGCCGCATGGCGGTGGCGCGCATCCATTTTCAGCTCGGACTTGTTGTCCGCGCGCCAGAGGCCGAAGGTGACAAACCAGGTGTGCAGCAGGCCGGGGTGGTAGGGGTCCTTGATGTTTTCCTGCATCAGCTTCCAGTTGCCCGGAATACGCTGGCGGTTGTAGCCCAGGATCGTGAGCTTGCGGCCGTCAAAGAGACGGTCGAAATAGCCGAGGATGACCGGCCCGAGGAAGTCTTCCAGCGATTCGATGTCGTGGTCGAAGCTGGCAAACACCACGCCGCCGCGCGTTGCAACCTTGAGCTTGGTCAGGCCGTGGTCGCTGGTCTTGAAGTCCGCGGGCATGCCGCCGTTGACCTTGCCGTCCTGCTTGACGCCGCGGCGAAACGGCACACCCTGCAGATCGCCCTTCAGCGTGTAGCTCCACTGGTGGTAGGGGCAGACAAACTCTTTCTTGTTGCCATGGCGTTCGCGGCAAAACTGCATGCCCCGGTGGGCGCACACGTTCTCGACCACGCTGATGCCGCCGTCGGCTTCGCGCACCATGATCACCGAACGCTCGCCGACCACCGTGCGCTTGAAGTCGCCGGTGTTCGGAATCTCGGCATCAAGGCCAACGTAGTTCCAGTGCTTGTTGTAGAAAAAGCGCTCGAGCTCCTTCTTGTGCTGGTCCGGGTCGGTGTAGGCCATGAAGGGAATTCGGCTGGTGCCCTCGGATTCCCAGTGGATCTTGTCGGGAAAAATTCCGCTCGGTGCGGTGGTCGCTGCTGTCATTTCTGTCTCCTTTGCTGGTGTAGATCGGTCAGGTTCCGCTGGCATAAAACGCGTCGGCATAGATTTGTTCGGGGAGCACGCCCATCTGGCGCGCCAGCAGGGAAGTGGCCTCCACCATGGGCGGCGCGCCGCAGAGGTAGGCGCGAAAGCCTTCAAGGCTGGTCCAGTCCTGGGCAATGGCTTCCGTGACCAGGCCGTTGCGGCACCCGGGCGCCTGGCCGGACGTGACCACGATGTGCACCTGGAGTTGCGGATGCTGCCGCGTGAGCGCTGCCAGCCATTCCCGGCCGTAGATGTCGCGCTCCGAGCGCACACCAAAATACAGGTGGATGGCGTTCTGCATGCCCTCGGCAATGACGCCCCGGATGATTGACAGGATGGGCGCAAGGCCCGTCCCGCCGGCCACGCACAGCATCGGTCCCTCATGCTTGCGGCGCAGGTAGGCCGAGCCCAGCGGGCCGCTGACGCGCACCGCGTCGCCCACCTTGAGTGTGTTGGCGATGTAGCCGGTCACCCGGCCATCGGGGACCAGGCGTACATGGAATTCCAGCTCGCCATCAGCGCAAAGGCCGGCCATCGAATAGGGGCGGATGTGCGCTGGCGTGAATTGCAGCTGGGCGTACTGGCCAGGTGAGAATTCGAGGGGCTTTGCCGGCTTGAGACGCAGGCGTTTGATGTCGTGGGTCTGGTCTTCTATCGCCACGACCGTGGCCTTGACGATTTTTGCAGTGTGGACCACGACCTCATCAGGCTCGGGGATTTCGACCGTGCACGATTCAGTCAGAAAGGTCTGGCATGCCAGCACATACTGGCCTTCATCCGTCAGCGGACGCTGCGCGTCCCGGCCCGTGTCAAGCACATGCCCCTCTACAACCTTGCAGCGGCAGGTGCCGCAACGACCCGCCATGCAGCTGTAGGACACCGGCACATCGTTCTCGCGCAGGGCATCGAGCAGGTTCACGCCTGCGGCAACGCTCAGCGTACGCTGAAGGGGTCGGATAAAAATTTCCATTTTGTTCGGTCGGTGTTTCTGGTGGTAAAGCAGCATTGCTGCACCGCTGCGTGGTTCCTGGCAAACAACTGCGGCTTACTGCGGCTATGTGGGTAATCATCTGACGCGCACCAAAATCAGTCAATACAATGGCGTTAATGTTTTGTATCACTGAAATCAATAATAATTGCGGGGCGTAAATGGAACTGAAAGACATCGACCTCAACCTGCTGGTGATCTTCAACCAGCTGCTGACCGAACGGAAAGTCTCCAAGGTGGCCGAAAACCTGGGCCTCGGGCAGCCCGCCGTGAGCAACGCGCTGGCACGCTTGCGCAAGCTGTTTGGCGACGAACTTTTTCTGCGCACCTCCAGCGGCATGCAGCCCACGCCGTTTGCAGACCAGCTGGCCGAGTCGATCGGCTATGCACTGGGCATGATCCACGGCGCGATCAACGTCAAGAATTCATTTGATCCGGCAGCCAGCAAGCGGAGCTTTTCCGTAGGCATGACCGACATCGGCGAAATCTACTTTTTGCCCTTGCTGATGGAAAAGATCCACAAGGTGGCGCCGGCAGTGTCCATCAGCACCGTACGCAATACGAGCGTGCACCTGAAGGACTCCATGGAGGCGGGGCATGTCGATCTGGCCATCGGATTGCTGCCTCAGCTCAAGGCAGGCTTTTTCCAGCAGCGCTTGTTCACGCAGCAATATGTCTGCATGTTCAGGGATGGACATGCGCTGGACAGGAAAAAAATCACGCCCCCGGATTTTTTTGCGGCGGACCACGTCGCGGTGGTCTCGACAGGAACCGGCCATGGGATCGTCGATGACATACTGGACAAGAATTCTCCGCAGCGCAAGGTGCGGTTGACCGTTCCGCATTTTGTGGCGGTAGGCCACATTCTTCAGTCAACCGACCTTGTGGCAACCGTCCCTGAGCGCCTGGCCGAAAAGATGACCAAGCCGTTCAACCTGAAATACGTCGCCCACCCCATCAAGCTCCCGCAGATCGCCATCAATCTGTTCTGGCATGCGAAGTACCACAAGGACCCTGCCAATCAGTGGCTGCGAAGTCTTATTTTTGACATGCACGCGGACGGGTAGCCGGCTGCCGGTGCAAACGCGCCAATACGCTCATCCAGTCCGCACGGTGAAATCCATGCTTGGGCGCTGCGACGCCTGGGCCCGCAGCACCGCTGCGCGCAGCAGCGGCAAGCGGTCATTGCCAAAGTACATGTCGTCGCCGACGAAAAAGGTGGGCGCGCCAAATGCGCCGCGCCGGATCGCCTCGTCGGTGTTGGCCTTGAGCTGGTCCTTGATGTCGGGCCGGGCGATGCCGTCCAGAAAAGCCGGCCCGTCAATGCCGACTTCGCGGCAGATTGCGGCCAGCACGTCATCCTGCGAGATGTCTTCCTCGCGGCTGAAGTAGGCGGCAAACGTGGTCTCGACAAACGGCAGGTATTGGCTTTTTGCCTGCGCGTCCTGCGCAATCCAGAGGCAGCCGCGCATCGCCTTGACGCTGTTGACCGGGAACACCCGGGGCGGAAAGACAATGTGCAGACCCGCCGCGCGCGCGTTGTCCTGCAGGTCTTTGCGCTGGTAGCGGTTTCGGGGCGAGTCCATGTCTTCGCGCGA
>JAUSDK010000046.1 GCA_030650875.1 Polaromonas sp. | reverse complement strand
TATACCGACGGCAGCGTGCAGGTCAACCACGGCGGCACCGAAATGGGCCAGGGCCTGAACACCAAGGTCTGCCAGATCGTGGCCGACGAACTCGGCGTGGCGCTGAGCCAGGTGCTGGCCACCGCCGCCGACACCAGCAAGGTCCCGAACGCCTCGGCCACCGCCGCGTCGGCCGGCACCGACCTGAACGCTAGAGCCGCGCAGTACGCCGCGCGCAAGGTGAAGGGCAACCTGGCCCAGTTTGTGGCCGGGCTGGACAGCTGCGGCGCCGGCGCCGTGTCCTTCAGCGGCGGCCAGGTCGTCACGCCCGCCGCCAGCCGGCGCTTTGCCGACGTGGTTCGCCAGGCCCACGCCAACCGCATCCAGCTCTGGAGCGACGGTTTTTACCGCACGCCCAAGATCCATTACGACAAGGCCACACTGACCGGCCGGCCGTTTTACTACTTTGCCTACGGCGCGGCCTGCACCGAAGTGGCGATTGACACGCTGACCGGCGAGAGCCGCGTGCTCAAGGTCGACATCCTGCACGACGTGGGCAACAGCATCAACCCGGCCATTGACCTGGGCCAGATCGAGGGCGGTTTTGTGCAGGGCATGGGCTGGCTGACCACCGAGCAGCTGGTGTGGGCGGGCAACGGCCAACTCAGCACCCACGCGCCCAGCACCTACAAGATTCCCGCCACGGGCGACATCCCCGCGCACTTCAAGGTCGACTTCTGGCCCAAAGCGAATCACGAAGACAACGTGTTTGGCAGCAAGGCGGTCGGCGAGCCGCCGTTCATGCTGGCGATCAGCGTGTATGAAGCCTTCAAGGACGCGATTGCGGCCGCACGCGGCGACGGCACGCCGGTCAGGCTGACGGCGCCAGCCACCGCAGAGAACGTCCTCATTGCATTGAAGGCCTGAAGGGCGTGCGGGCAGGTCCAAGACGCGTCGATAAAAATATTCATAGCCATCATTCGGTTAATCGTTAGAATGTTCGCATGGACAAAAGATCACTGAAAGACCTTCTTTACGAGCAGGTCGCACGCATCGGCAAGGCGGTTTCAAGCCCGAAGCGGCTGGAGTTGCTGGAGCTGCTCGCGCAGGGTGAAAAAACCGTCGAAGTTCTGGCGGGCGAGCTGTCCATCGACATCAAGCTGGCCAGCGCCCATCTCAAGGGACTTCGCGAAGCCCGTCTGGTGCAAAGCCGGCGTGACGGCAAGTACATGGTCTACCGGCTCAGCGGCCCGGACGTTGCCCATCTGTGGGTCACGCTGCGCCTGGTGGCCGAAGAACACCTGGTCGAGTTGCAGATGGCGCTGCAGCGCATGGTGGCCGCACCCGACAAGCTGGCGCAGGTGGGCCGCTCGGCCCTGCTTGAACAGGCGCGGCGCGGCGAGGTCATCGTGATCGACGTGCGGCCCCAGGAGGAATACCAGGTGGCGCACCTGCCTTACGCGCGCTCCATGCCCCTGCCCGAACTCGCGCGTCGTCTGGCCGAGCTGCCGATCGGCCAGGACATCGTGGCCTACTGCCGCGGGCCGTTTTGCATGATGTCGGATGAGGCCCTGAAGCTGCTCTCCGGCAAGGGCTACCGGGTGCGCAAGATTCTTGACGGCGTTGCCGAATGGCAGGCCGCCGGCATGCCGGTGGACCGGCCGGTCGGTTCCTGATCGGCACCACGTTCAACCCACAGATTCAAACCGGAGGATAGATCATGACGTCCACCCTTTTCATACTGAACGAGGCCCCCTACGGCAATGAGCGCGCCTACAACGGCCTGCGGCTGGCCAGTGCGCTGGCCGGCAAGGAAGGCCAGCAGGTGCGCCTGTTCCTGCTGGCCGACGCCGTGGGCTGCGCCAAGGCCGGCCAGAAGGTGCCGCCAGGTTATTACAACATCCAGCTCATGCTGGGCAAGGTCGCCCGGCAAGGTGAGGTGGGCCTGTGCGGGACCTGCATGGATGCGCGTGGCCTGACGGACACCGAATTGACCGAGGGGGCCAGGCGTTCAACGCTGGCCCAACTGGCCGACTGGACCGCCGAAGCCGACAAAGTCATCGTTTTCTGAAGGCAAGACACATGTTTTTCAAACAACTGGCAACGAAAGAAGCCTCGCTGTCCTATTTTTTCGGCTGTGCCACTTATGCCAAGGCCATCGCTGTGGACGTTGTTGCCGGCGACGAGGAATGGTTTGTCGAGGAGGCACGCAAGGCCGGCGTGCAGATCACACACGTGATCGACACCCACGTCCATGCCGATCACTATTCGGGCGGGCGCAGGCTGGCCGACATGCTGGGCACGTCGTATGGGCTGCACGAATTCGACCAAGGCAAGGTTGGCTTTGCTTTCGAGCCACTGCGCGACGGGCAAAGGCTTGATCTGGGCAATGTGCAGGTCGAGGTGTTGCACACGCCGGGTCACACGCCTGACAGCGTCTGCCTGCTGGTCTCCGACCTGCGCCGTGGTGAAACGCCCTGGTTTGTCATCACCGGTGACACGCTGTTCGTCGGTGCAGTGGGTCGCCCCGACCTGGCCGGCCAGGAGCGCGAGATGTCTGGACAACTGTACGACTCCCTGCACGCCAAGCTGCTGGGCCTGCCAGCCGATCTGGAAATCTACCCCGGACACCAGGCCGGCAGCGCCTGCGGTGCCGGCCTGTCGGGCAAGCCTTCCTCCACCATCGGTTTCGAGAAGCGCTGGAACCCGGTGCTTTCCATGGCGCGTGAGGACTTCATCGCCGAACTGACACGCGAAATCCCCCCGCGCCCGGCCGACATGGACCGCATCGTCGCGGCGAACATCGCAGCCTGATGGCCAGCCATCCGCCGCCAGAAAAAAACCAGCGTCTGACCAAGCCGTAAAAACCCTATGAATCAATTCAGCGAAGCTCGCCATGAATACCAGGCCTGCCTGCACGGCATAAGGCACAACCAGACCCAGTTCGTTTACCAGTTGCTCCAGGTGCTGATGGTCGGCCTGACGCTGGGCATGATGCGCACCGTTGTGCCGGCCCTGGCCAGTTCGGAGTTTGGGGTGCCGAAAGGCTCATTCATGCTGCTCATCGCCTTTGTCGTGGCCTTTGGCTTCGTCAAGGGAACGCTCAATTTTGTGGCGGGGCGCCTGTCTGAACAGATTGGGCGCAAGAAGGTGCTCATGCTCGGCTGGCTCAGTGCCCTGCCGATCCCGTTCATGATCATGTACGCCCCGAGCTGGGGCTGGATCGTCGCCGCCACCGTGTTACTGGGCGTCAACCAGGGCTTTGCCTGGTCCATGACGCAGACCTCCAAGCTCGACATCACGCGGCCCGACCAGCGCGGTGTGACCATCGGCCTCAATGAATTTTCCGGCTATGTCGGCGTTGCCATTGCCGGCATCGTCACCGCCTACATGGCCACGGCCTTCGGTGCGCGGCAGGGCTTGCTGATCTTTGGCCTTGTCGTGATCGTGTCAGCGCTGGTGCTGACGCAGTTTTTCGTCAGGGAAACACTACCTTGGGCCAAAGCCGAGAGCGCGCGCCACGCCGCAGGCAAAGCGACCGGGCCGATCCCGCGTTATCCGGTCCATGTGCCGGCCAAGCCGACGACCTGGGACATGTTCGCCCTGATGAGCTGGCGCGACCGCCGCATGGCGGCGCTCTGTCAGGCTGGGCTGGTCGAGAAATTTGTTGACGCCTTGGTCTGGGTGTTTTACCCGGTGTTTCTCTACCAGCAGGGCATCAGCCTGCCGAATGTGGGCTGGATCATCGGCGTCTATGGGTTTGTCTGGGGCGGCTCGCAGCTGTTCACCGGCAAGCTGTCGGACCGCATAGGACGGCACCGGCCCAATGTGTGGGGCATGTGGATTTGCGGCGCGGGCGTGGCGATGATGATGCTGGGTCAGGGCGTGGCCTGGTGGATGCTGTCGGCGGCCGTCTCGGGCTTTGGCATGGCGCTGCTGTACCCCAACCTGTCGGCTGCTGTGGCCGACATCGCGCACCCGAACTGGCGCGGTTCGGCCATTGGCATTTACCGCTTCTGGCGCGATCTCGGCTATGGCATCGGGGGCCTCGGGCTGGGCATTGTGGCGCACTTCAGCGGACAGATGGAGGCGGCGTTCTGGTTCGTGGCCCTGTCGATGTTCGCCTCTGGTTGCCTGCTGTGGCTACTCGGTGAAGAAACCCACCCGCGGCTCAATCCGGCCTGATGCCGGCCAATTCATTTCATTTTTCAACGCGACACCCCGATGAAAAAACTGTTGTATCCCGCTTCGCTGGCTGCGCTGATTTTTTTGCCGCCAGCCAGCCGGCCCGTGCTGATCTACTGCAACACCGGCACCCTCCCAGCCCAAGCCGGCTTCGCCCTGCGCCGGCCGGCTTCTCCGAATGGAAGGCCAAGGGCGGCCTGGATGCCGCGGCCAAAGCAACGCCGGAGCCAAGGCATTCACGGATGATCAACAGGAAGCAAGTATCCTTGCGCGGCCCGTTCACCAGCCCCTAACCAATGCATCCGATTTCATTAGAAGCCGCCAAAAGCAAATCCTTTTCCGACAGCGCCTGGACCGTCTTTCTCGTGTTCCTGCGCCTGGGTCTCACCTCGTTTGGCGGGCCAATTGCGCATCTGGGTTATTTCCGGAACGAATTCGTCACGCGCCGTCGCTGGCTCAGCGAGCGCAGCTATGCGGATCTGGTGGCTTTGTGCCAGTTCCTGCCCGGCCCGGCCAGCAGTCAGGTCGGCATGGCCATCGGTTTGTCGCGCGCCGGGTTTGCGGGGGCGCTGGGCGCTTGGGCGGGATTCACACTGCCTTCGGCCGTGGCCCTGATGCTGTTCGCCTCTGGTCTGTCCGCCTGGGGTGATGTACTGCCGGCTGGCTTCTTGCACGGCTTGAAGGTGGTGGCCGTGGCGGTGGTGGCCCAGGCGGTGTGGGGCATGGCGCGCAGTCTGTGCACGGACACCGCGCGCATCAGCATCGCGGCCATAGCCGCCTGCATGGTCTTGCTGTGGACGACAGCCTGGGGGCAGGTCACCGTGCTCGGGGCCGCCGCCGTGCTGGGACTGATCCTGTTCAAACCGGTGCAGGACTCGGCCCATGAACCACTTCCCATTGCAGTGAGACGGCGCGTTGGTGCTCTTTTGCTGGTCTTGTTCTTCGGTTTGCTGCTTGGGCTGCCGCTACTTGCCCAAGCCTGGCCTGGCCAGACCTTGGCGCTGGTCGACGCCTTCTACCGCGCCGGTGCCCTGGTCTTTGGCGGGGGGCACGTGGTGCTGCCCCTGCTCCAGGCCGAAGTTGTGCCCCACGGCTGGGTGTCGAACGACACCTTCCTGGCCGGTTACGGCGCCGCACAGGCGGTGCCCGGCCCGCTCTTTACCTATGCCGCCTTTCTCGGGGCGGCCATGAACCCGAGTCCCAACGGCTGGATCGGCGGTCTGGTCTGCCTGCTTGCCATCTTTCTGCCCTCGTTTCTGCTGGTGGCGGGCGCACTGCCGTTCTGGGAGCAGTTGCGCCGCAACGTCCGCACCCAGGCCGCGCTCGCCGGTGTCAATGCGGCCGTCGTCGGCTTGCTGCTGGCGGCCCTGTACCAGCCAGTCTGGCTCAGTGCCGTGTTCAAGCCGCAGGACTTCGGCCTGGTTGTGCTCGCATTCGTCGCACTGATGCACTGGAAGCTCCCGCCCTGGCTGGTTGTGCTCGGCACTGGCCTGGCCGGCTGGCTGCTGGGCTGACTGCATTCCAAGCATGGACAAATTACACCTATGACCTCCTACACCCACCAGGCTTCCATCGTTGCGCTGCGCAACGCTCTCTCGACCGTCATCGTCGGCCAGCCGCGCTTGCTCGACCGCCTGATCATCGGCCTGCTGGCGGGCGGGCATATCCTGGTCGAGGGCCTTCCCGGCCTGGCCAAGACCACGGCCGTCAAAGCTTTGGCCGGCAGCCTGCAGGCGCATTTCAAGCGCATCCAGTTCACGCCAGACCTGATGCCCGGCGACCTGACCGGCACGGACATCTACGACCCGCGCGGCGGCGCGTTCCATTTCGTGCCTGGCCCGCTGTTCAACGAAATCATCCTGGCTGACGAGATCAACCGCGCGCCGGCCAAAGTGCAGTCAGCCCTGCTGGAAGCCATGCAGGAGCGCCAGATCACCGTGGGTGGGCAAACGCGTGCGCTGCCGGCGCTGTTCATGGTCATGGCCACGCAGAATCCTATCGAGCAGGCCGGCACTTACCCGCTGCCGGAAGCGCAGCTGGATCGCTTCATGCTGCATGTGACCCTGGACTACCCGACCGAGCACGAGGAGCGCGAAATCCTGCGCCGCGACCGGGCCCTGCATCTGATGGACAGCCCGTCAGCAGCACAGCCCGTGCTGGACGTCGCTGCGGTGCTGGCGGCCCGCCGCGAGCTGCAGCACGTGCACCTGTCCGACCCGGTCGAGGCCTACATCGTCACGCTGGTGCGTGCTACACGCGAGCTCGGGAAGTGGCGCGCCGACTGGGCGCAGGCGGTTGAGGTCGGCGCCAGCCCGCGCGCCTCACTGGCCCTGGCGCACGCCGCCGCCGCGCATGCCTACCTGCACGGGCGCGATTACGTCAGCCCGGACGACGTGCGCGAGATGGCGCCCGATGTGTTGCGCCACCGGCTGGTGCTGAGCCTGGATGCCCGCGTGCGCCTGCTCAGCCGCGACGCCATCGTGGCCGGCTTGCTTGATGCGGTACCTGCACCGTGAGGTCTGATGTCGTGGATCAAGCGCTGCTGGATGCGGGCGAGATCGCGACCCTGGCTGCGCAGGCTACCCATGGCGTGCATACCGTTGTGCGTCGTGAGGTGCATGACCACCATGCGGGGGACTGGCCTTCGGCTTGGCTCGGGCGGGGGCTGGACTTCGAGGAAGCCCGGCCCTATGCGCCGGGCGACGATGTGCGCGACATGGACTGGCGCACCACTGCACGCTTGGGTCACCCCTTTATCAAGACCTATCGCGAGGAGCGCCAGCCGCTGCTGCACATCGTGGTGGATCGCGGACCAAGGATGCGTTTTGGCACGCGCCGTCGGCTCAAGGTGACCCAGGCCGCGCGCATGGCGGTGCTGGCGGGCTTCGCCGCCACCGAAAGCAATATCGCGGTTGGCGCCACCCTGTGGGACCGCCCCGACCGGACGCTGCCAGCGCGCCATGGACGACTCGGCCTCCTGGAGCTGGTGCGGGCCATCGTCGCCCCCTGTTCGCCTTGGCCGGCAGAAACAGGCGAAGCGCTGCACGAGCTCACCCACCTGCAAACCCTGCGGGCCGAATTGCCACGCGGCAGCCGACTGTTGTTGCTGAGCGACTTCGCCTGGCTGGCCCCCCTGCACGAACCGGCCCTGGCCAGCCTCGCCGAATGGCTGGACCTGCTGGCCGTCTGCATCACGGACCCGGCAGAGCGCGCGCTGCCCGACGTCGGCTTGGCCTGCTTTGCCGATCTGGGCAGTGCGCAGACGCGCTGGATCGACACCGGCAAGGCCGCGGTCCGCGAGGCTCACGCGGCAACGTTTGCGGCTCGCCATGCGCGCATGGCCACGACGCTGGCACGCTGCGCTGTGCGCCATCTCGACATGGGCAGCGAAGTCGACGACCTGCTGCCCCTGCTGCACGGCCATGGCTGATCCCCAGCAACTGTTGGCCCCGCTGATCGAGCCGCCACTGCCGCTGGTGCCCGTGCTGCCGTCCGCAACCGCCTGGCCTGTTCTTCTTGTCGTGGGAGCGGTGCTGCTGGCCGCCATGACGATGGTGGTGGCCTGGCTGCTGTGGCGCCGTGGCGCACCCCAGCGCGCTGTGCGCCGGATGGCACGGATGGACAATCCGGTGCAAGCAGCGCACGAGCTGGCAGCCTTGGTGCGTGAACAGGGCTTGCCTGCAACAGGCGCTTGGCAGGATGCGCTGGACCGCGTGCGCTTCGGTTCGCCAACGGCCGGGCACGCCGAGACCATGGCACGCCTGTGCGCTGAGGCGCTAACGCTGTTGACGCCAAGATGATCGAATTCGCCCAAGGAATGGTTCTGTGGCTGTGGGTGCTGGTGCCGCTGTGGCTGGCGCTCGCACTCAGGCGTAGCGCGCAGGGCGTTCCGGGGGGCGCGGTGCTGCGGCATCCGCAACTTGACCCGGCGGCATTTCAGGCACCGCCGGGCGGGCGTGTGCCCCTGCTGCTGCAGGCGCTGGCATTCGCCCTGCTGATTGCGGCACTGGCCCAACCCAGGCAAGTGGGTGCGTGGATTACGCCGCCACCGCAAGGGCGTGATCTCGCGCTGGTGATCGACACCTCGCTCACCATGAGCCTTGAAGACTTCGCGTTGCAGAACCGCAAGGTCAGCCGTATGGCCGTGCTCAAGCAGGTATTGGCCGACTTTGTCGCCGCACGCCAGGCCGACCGTTTTGCGCTGCTGGTCTTCGGCTCCGAAGCGGCGCTGCTGACACCCCCCACTTTCGATCACGCCCATGTGGTCGCCCAGCTGCGCCGTTTGCAGGTGGGGGTGGCGGGTGACAACACCGCACTGGGGGATGCGCTGGGTCTGGCGCTCAAACCGCTGCGTCAGCAGCAACTGCGCCCGGCCATTATTCTGGTGAGCGACGGCGAGCCGTCTAACAGCGGCGAGACCAGTCCGGCCGAAGCCGTGGCCGT
>JAUSDK010000028.1 GCA_030650875.1 Polaromonas sp. | reverse complement strand
TTTTGACATCGAAAGCACATGCCGATCCTTGCTCAGCAGCAGGGCTTGCCCGGCCACGGCCAGGTCGATGAACTTCTGGTCGTCGGGGTCGCTGCAGGTCAGGCGGGCCTTGAGGGCCACCGCCAGCAGGCGGGTGTGGCGGTCAAATTGCGCCAGCACCTGTTCGGCCGTGATTTGGTAAAACGCCAGGCGCGGCACGATTTGCGGGTAGTCCAGCACGCGCGCCAACTCGTCGCGCATGGCTTGCGTGGCAATCCAGTCCAGCGTGCCGGCGTCCAGCGCGGCTTTGAGCGGCTGCGCGGCCGCGTCGTTGAACACAAACACGTCCAGCACGATGTTGGTGTCCAGCACGACCGGCTGGCGCGCCTCAGTCGTCACGGCGCGGCGTGGCGGGCTGATCTGCCGGTTTGTTGCGGGCCGATCCGGCCACCATGTCAAAGCGGAACAGCCGGCATTCGATCGGGCCGTTCCACATGGGCACGCGGCGCGATTCCTTCAGGCGCATCTTGCCGGGCAGCTTGAGGTCGGGCGTGAGGATGTGGGCGGTCCAGCCGGCGTAGTTCTTTTTCCAGTGCGCGGCCAGCTGCGGAAAGAAGTCGGAGGCTTCGTCGCCCCAGGCGTCCTGCGCCTGCTCGCGGCCGGGGTTGGCGGAGCGGTCGCGCGGGGCCTGTGCGGCGTCTGCGGCTTCGGGGCGGCGCAGCGGCTGGCCGAAATCGTCGACTTGCTGTCCGCGCTCGTCGCGCTGGTTGCGGCTTTGAATACCTGAAATACCGGCCACGCCGGCCACGTCAATCCGCTCGCCGTAGGGCGGGTTCACCAGCATCACGCCGGTGGGCGCGGGCGGCATGCGCTGCAGCGCGTCGCCGCCGCGAAACTGCACGGCATTGGCCACGCCGGCGCGCTCGGCATTGCGCTCGGCAAAGTCAACCATCCGAAAGGACACATCGCTGCCGTACACCGGCGCCGTGGGTTCGGTGATCGCGTCCTCGGCCTGGTCGAGCAGGCCTTCCCAGACGTGGCCCTGGAACGGCAGGTACTTCTGGAAGGCGAACGTGCGGTTGATGCCGGGGGCGATGTTGCAGGCGATCTGCGCCGCTTCGATGGCAATGGTGCCGGAGCCGCAGCAGGGGTCATACAGCGGCACGCCGTCCTTGGCCAGCTGGTCCCAGCCGCTGGCGGCAATCATGGCGGCGGCCAGCGTTTCCTTGAGCGGCGCGTCGCCCTTGTCCTCGCGCCAGCCGCGCTTGAACAGCGGCTCGCCCGAGGTGTCGATGTAAATCGTGACGGTGTCGGTGGTCAGGTGCACGTATACGCGCACGTCGGGCCAGTGGGTGTCGACGCTGGGGCGCACGTCGTTGAACTTGTGGCGGAAACGGTCGGCAATCGCGTCCTTGACCTTGAGCGCGGCAAAGTTCAGGCTTTGCAGCGGGCTGTGCTGCGCCGTGATTTCGACCTTGAAGGTCTGCTTGGGCGTAAACCAGATTTCCCAGGCCACGCTGGCGGCCGCGTTGTAGAGGTCCTGTTCGCTGCGGTACTGGCAGTGCTGCAGTTCGATCAGCACGCGCTGGGCCAGCCGGCTGTGCAGGTTGAGCTTCATCGCGTCGCGCCAGGAGCCCTGCAGCTGCACGCCGGCGCGCCAGGCTTTGCCCTGCGTGCCGGTGATGCGCTGCACTTCGGTGGCAAGCAAGGCTTCGACGCCGGCGGCGCAAGGCAAAAATAGTTGAAGTTGATTCATGGTGTGGCTTTAAAAATGGGGGGCGTGACGCGGGGGCATTCAGCGTGACGGTAAAAAAATTAGCGAAGAGCGCGGCCGTCTAGAGCGCCTTGCGCAGGCTGGCTGGCGCGATACGAAGGGCTTCACGGTACTTGGCCACGGTGCGGCGCGCGCATTCAATGCCCTGCTCCTTGAGCATTTCGGCAATCTGGTTGTCGCTCAGTGGTTTTTTGGCGCTCTCGGACGCGACAAACTGCTTGATCAGCGCGCGCACCGCCGTGCTGGAGGCGTTGCCGCCGGTTTCGGTGCCCAGCGCCGAACCAAAGAAGTATTTGAGCTCGAAGGTGCCGAACGGCGTGCTCATGTACTTGGCCGTGGTGACGCGCGAGATGGTGGACTCGTGCAGGCCCAGCTCGTCGGCAATTTCGCGCAGCACCAGCGGGCGCATGGCCAGCTCGCCGTGGGTGAAAAAGTTTTTTTGCCGCTCCACAATGGCGCTGCTGACGCGCAGGATGGTGTCAAAGCGCTGCTGGATGTTCTTGATGAACCAGCGCGCTTCCTGCAGCCGCTGCTGCAGCGCCTGCCCACCCTGGCCCTTGTGCTGCTTGAGCGCGTTGGCATACATGTCCTGCACGCGCAGGCGGGGCATGACCTCGCGGTTGAGCGAGACCTTGAAGCCCCGGCCCGACTTGACGACGATGACGTCGGGCACGATGAGGTTGCGCTCGACATTGACAAAGCGGCGCCCGGGCTTGGGGTCCAGCCGCGCAATCACGGCGATGGCGCCCTTGATCACGTCTTCGGCAAATCCGCACAGGTGGGCCAGGCGCTTGACGTCGCGCTTGGCCAGAAGCTCCATGGGCTGCTGGCACATGGCCAGCGCGGCGCGGGTTTCGTCGCTGGGCTCGGCATCGCGCAGTTGCAGGCGCAGGCATTCGGCCAGGTTGCGCGCGCCCACGCCGGCCGGCTCCATGTGCTGCAGCAGCTTCAGGGTGATGGCGAAATGCTGCTCCAGCTCCTCGGCCTGCTCCAGGTCGTTGCCGGCCAGGCCGGCGGCCAGCGACGCCAGCGTGTCTTCCAGGTAGCCGTCGTCATTGAGCGACTCGATCAGGAAATGCAGCGCCGCGCGGTCGACCTCGGACAGCCGCAGGGCAAGCGCCTGCCGGTGCAAATAGTCCTGCAACGACACATGCGCGCCGGTCAGGTCGGACGCTTCAGCGTCGCTGTCGTCCAGGTTGTTCTTGCGCGCGGGCGCATCGCCGCCCCACTCGCTGTCGTCGGGCGATGACTCGACCGAGCCGTCGCCCTCCCAGCTTTCCTCCAGCGCGGGCTCCTGGCTGGATTCAGTGCTGGACTCGGCGCTCGATTCGGCGTCATTTTGGCTTGTAGCCACTGCAGTGTCTGAACCAGTAGCTACCGAAACAGTAGCAGACTCAAACTCGCGGATGTCCTGGCTGACCGGCGTGTCGGTCTGCTCCAGGCCAAAGTCCTCGCGCACAGCGGCCTCTTCAGCGATTTCCAGGAACGGGTTCTCATCGAGCATCTGCTCGACTTCCTGGCTCAGCTCCAGCGTCGACAACTGCAGCAGGCGGATCGACTGCTGCAGCTGCGGCGTGAGCGCCAGATGCTGCGAGACGCGAAGAGACAGCCCCTGTTTCACCCTAGCTCCAGTCGGTTGATAAGAGACGTTGCGGCGCGTTGTGCAAGCAGGCGCGGCGGGACCGGCTTTGCCGGGTCGCAGGCGTCGCCCCCTTGAGGGGGGAGGGGCTACACGAAGTGAGACCTAACAGGGGGGAATTCGTCCACGGCTTCGCCAGGCCGCAGGTGAGGGCCCCCTGAGGGGGGAGGGAGCTACACGAAGTGAGCAAGCAACGGGGGGGAGTCATAGCTACATTTTGAAATGTTCGCCGAGGTAGACGCGGCGCACATCGGCGTTGTCCACGATCTCGGCCGGGGTGCCGTTGGCAAGCACATGGCCGTCGCTGATGATGTAGGCGTGGTCGCAAATACCCAGTGTTTCGCGCACGTTGTGGTCGGTGATCAGCACGCCAATGCCGCGTGCTTTGAGGAACCCGATGATGCGCTGGATCTCGATCACGGCGATCGGGTCAATGCCGGCAAAGGGCTCGTCGAGCAAGATAAAGCGCGGCTGGGTGGCCAGGGCGCGCGCAATCTCAACGCGGCGGCGCTCGCCGCCCGACAGCGCGGGGGCGGGCGAGTCGCGCAAATGGTCGACCCGCAAATCTTTCAGCAAGGCATCGAGCCGCTCATCAATGGCGGCCGTGGTCAGCGGCTTGCCCTTGTCGTCCTGCTGCAATTCGAGCACGGCGCGCACGTTCTGCTCCACCGTGAGCTTGCGAAAAATGGACGCTTCCTGCGGCAGGTAGCTCAGGCCCAGCCGGGCGCGCTGGTGAATCGGCATGTGCTCGATCGGCTGGCCGTCGATGGAAATGTGACCGGCGTCAGCCCGCACCAGGCCCACGATCATGTAGAACGAAGTGGTCTTGCCCGCGCCATTGGGCCCCAGCAGACCCACGACTTCGCCTTTTTCCACGGTCAGAGAAACATCCTTGACCACCTTGCGGCTGCCATAGGCTTTTTGCAGACCCTGCGCCACCAGTCGGCTGGGCGCAGCGGGGATGGTGGCGGTGGCGTTGGTGTCAGTCTCCCGATTCATCGGATGCAAGCTCTCTAATTTTCTGATTTTTTAATTGGCAGGAGCGCCCAGCGTGGTGCTGGGGCGCAGGCTGGGCACAGGCCCGGCGGGAGGCGGCACGGCGGCGCCCGGCACGGCAGCGCGCGGCGACAGCATGGCGCGGACCCGCCCGCTCGGGTTGGCGGCCGTGCGGTTTTGCGCGCCGCCATCCACCGTGAACACATCGGTGACGTTGTTGTACGTGATCAGGCCGCCCGTGGTTTCGTCGGACAGCGTGGCGCCCTTGAAGCGGCGCATCACGGCGCGCCCGATGAATTTCACGTTGTCGGCGCGGCTGTCGTATTCGATGCGCTCGCCCTCGCCTTCAATGTACTCATCCACCCCATCGCGCTTTTTTCGGTAAAAGGCCAGCTTGCCGGGTGCGGCAATGGCCACTGCCTGCTGGTAGCCCTCGGGGTCCTGGTTCACGTCCACGCGTTCGCCGCGAATGATGGTCGTGCCTTTAGTGATGACCACGTTGCCCGTGAACACGCTCGATTGTTTCAGGTCGTCGTAACGCAGGGCGTCGGCCTCGGCGTTCATGGGCTTGTCGCGGTCGGCGGTTTCAGCAGCGGCCGAAAGCGCGCCGGCCAAGGCCAGGACGGCGATCAGGAGAAGGGAGAGAGAAAGGCGTTTCATAAGGCACGGATCTTGCTGCTAGGTGTGCTGCCATTGTAGCCATGCCAGGAGTCCGGGCTACGCGTGGGCATGAACATCTGCAGCCGAAGCAGGCGCGCCTTGATGCGACGCCAGCCAGGCTTCCCGCAGAAACGACCTTACCAGCCGCCCGGGCCTGCCGCCGGAGCCGGCACGGCCTGGCTTGCCGTCTTCAGGCGCGCGCGCTCCTCGACGTCATAGGAGCCAAAGACTTCGCGGGCCGAGCGGGTTTCGGGCAGCACATACACGATGCCGTCGCTGCCGCTAAAGGCCGGACCGACCACATTCTTGTAGAACGGGACCGGCACATTGATGCAGCCATAGGACACGCGGTTGTCCAGCGGGCTGGGCGAGGCCAGGCGCTCAGCCCGGCGCTCCTTGGCGGTGCCGGTGACCACCGGATGCAGCGAAATCGCGGACTCGTAGTCGATCCAGAGGATGTCCTTGCCCTGCAGGTTGCGGTCCTGCGCTGCCACAAAGCGGCCGGCGGACGTGGTGCGCTCTTGAGGTTGAATGGTGGACAACTTGCGCTGGCCAATACCCGGAACGGCCTCATCCCCGACCGCCAGGCCCAGCAGTGCGGGCGCCGCGCCGCGCAGCTGGCCACGGGCGTCGAAGACAAACACCTGGGCGTCCACCTTGTCAACCACCACGAAGGGCATGCCGCCGTTGTCGCCCGAATCAATTACCCAGTCCGCCACATGCCGGGCCTCGCGGGAAGGCTCACTTTGCTCAAAATTCGCCCGCCGGGGAAGGTACGCGCCCGCCACAGGCTGCGTTTGCAGCAAAGCCCCCTGGGCCGGCTGCTCCGCCATGGCGATGGGCAAGGGCAGTGGCGCGGCGGCATCGGCCGCCAGCGCCGCCTGGCCAGCCAGCCCGGAAAGCAGCAGGCCAAGGACCCACCCGCACCGGCCGACCTTCGCAGTGCGCGCACGCGCAAGATTTTTTGCCAAAGGCCGTGCCACCAGGGCATGCAGCCCTGTCCAGCGATTAGGGGATGTCATGTCGAGGGTCCAGACTTGAAGTGTGTGTGCACAGCCATGCCATCACTTTAACGCTTAATTGCGGTCCTGCTTGGGCTGGCGCTTGGGCGCCAGGTAAGGCGTGGGCGGCGCCTCGACGGGCTGGACCACCAGCTGTTCAACAGGCTTTTCAACGACAGGCACGGCAATCGGCGGTGCCGGCGGAAGCAGAGCCAGCAGTTGCGGCGGTGTCGAAGGACCCGTGATCTCCGGCATCCAGGTAGGAACGATGACCATTGGGTTCACGGTCGGCCCTTTATAAGGCGTCTCGGGCAACTTTTCCTTTTTGACCGGCGGTGGCACCTCGGCGACCGGCGGTGGCACGACGACCGGCGGCACAACGACGACGACCGGTGGTGGTGGCGGTGGTGGTGGTGGTGTTGGAGCCGCGGTGATATTCCCGCTTGTTCTTTGAACGATAGGCGCACAGCAAGAAATCGGAAGGGCAAAGTTAGCGACATTTGCACCAGCAAGGGTAAAGCCGGTAAACGTGACTGGCGTCGTCCCTAGGGTGGCCGTGGAATCGAAAGTGCCGGTACCAATAACAGCCAAGTTCACACCGACAGGGAGAACGCTGGCGGCGTCAGCCTTCAACAATCCTGTGAAGGCTGCCGTGGTGGAGCCACCTTGGGTCTGATCCTCTACTGCGGGGAACACCAGCCTCTGTACAGTCAGCGGGGTGCCTGCGGTGAACTTACCCGAAAAATCTGTCACCGGCGCCGTGTATGAGAGGGGATTGTAAATAATGGTGACTGGTGCGGCCGTGCCCGTAGCGCCCCCTTGGGTAACGGTAATGGTGCCGCCGGGAGGCGCAATGGTCACCGCGCCGCCGCCACCGGCAAGCCCCGGTCCAGTCGCAGCGGTGCCGGCGATCAGTGACATGCCTTGTCTCACGCCGAGGCTCGCGAGGGACTCGCTGGCAACAGCGGTGCCCCTGGTCAGCGTCATGGCAGCAGTAATGGATATGTCGCCACCGGCACAAATTGCAACGTTTCCGTCGGTCGTCGTCATGGCCCCATTCATATTTACATTGCGTCCAGCGGCCAATAAAACACTGCCATTGACCGTCGTGATCGCCGCGTTCACGTTGACATCCTGTCCACAACACACCACAACGTTTCCGTGGGTGGCACTGATTGCCGCATTCACGTTCACATCCCGAACGGCCAGCAATGTCAGAGTCGTCGGGCTCGAGCTCGCCGTCCATTCGACCGCGTCGTTGACGTGGATATCGCCATTGCCGGCTGTTGCCGTATAAAGACTACGCACTGGCGGGGTTCCGGCTACCGTAGCATCGGTTCCGGTGGCCGTACTGATGGTGACGCTGTTTGTTACCAGCAGGTCAGAAAGTGTTGCACCTGAGATGTTGCCTCCGGCGCCAATGGTGAAGTCCTGCGGGTCGATTAGCCAGGTGCCAGTCAGACCCATGGGTGCGGCGGTGGTGACTTTGGCGTCGTTCGCGATATTCACATGCGCAGCGGATGTTTCGATAAAACCGCCATTGCCGCCATTTGGCGCGCTGGCATCCAGCGTGCCGGCCACGTTCATCGTGCCGTTCTCCATGCCGCCCAGCAGCTTGATGGTGCCGTTTTCGCCCGTGACCAGCGTCCGCGCCTGCACCACACCCGTGTTATTGACGGCGTTGGCCAGCAGGCTACCGGCCGCCTGCGTGGTCATCAGCACCTGGCCGCCGTCGGCCTGGATCAATCCGCCGTTTTCAACCAGCGCGTTGACCGCGCCCTGGTCCACCGTGACGTTGAGCAGCTTGTCGCCTGCCATGTCCAGCGTGACCGCGTTGCCTGCCGCCAGCGCTACTGTGCCCAGCTTGGCGGCAATCACGCCCTGGTTGCTGACGTTGGCGCCGAGCAGGGCGACGTAGCCACCATCAGCCGCATTGATCGTGCCCTGGTTCACCACCGCGCCCGCGCCTGCGCCGGAGAACTTGTAGTTGTTCGCCATGAAGTTGGCATCCGAGATGGCCAGTGTCGACGCCACCAGTCCGCCCACATTGACCGACGCACCCCGGCCAAACAGGATACCGTTGGGGTTGACGAGGAACACCTTGCCGTTGGACGAGAGGCTGCCAAAAATACCGGAGGGATCGGAGCCGATGACACGGTTCAGCGCGACCGAGCTGCTGCCCGGTTGCACAAACTGAACTGACTCGCCGGCCTTGATGCCAAAGCTCTGCCAGTTGATCGCCACGTTGGGCGTGGTCTGGGTGATGGTCATGTTGCCGGACGTGCCGCCAATGGTGGCGCTGCCAGCCGACACGACGCCGCCCGCAGGCTGGGCCAATGCACTGGCCCCGCAGGCCATCATCAGGGAAACCGCCAGAATGTTCAGCCCGAAGCGTGCCTGGCCGCCGGCGGCGGTGCAGGACGACGCCCGTTTGCCGGCGCTGCGGGTGTTTTCGGAAACGGCCACGAAGGTGCCGGTCTGGTCGTTCCAGATGGAGCGGTGAATGAGGTTCATGGGAATCTTTCGCGTGTTCTTCAAAAATGCCGGTTCAGTCCGGCGTCAGCGCAGGCCATGCCCGGGCTGGACGGGCTTAGAAATACTTGACGGCCTGGATCCAGAACCGGCCCGACTTGTCCGGCGCTGACTGGGCCGTTTCGTCGCCGAGCTTGCGGGCATAGAACGCGCGCACCATGAAGTTGTTGGTGTCCGACCAGTTCAGGCCCACGCCGGCGCCGCTCAGGGTTCTGCGGTTGTCGCCCGCCTGCCAGGGGTTCTTGTTGATGGTCACGCTGCCGGTATCGACAAAGCCGACCAGCTGCACCTGCCCGGGAAGCTGGATGGGGGTAGGGACCCGCACCCGGGCTTCGAGCGTCAGCACATAGCCCTGGTCCCCATAGGCTTCGCCAGCCGGATAGGCGCGTACGCCGTACATGCCGCCAAGTTCCATATCTTCTGAACTGTCGAGATTTTTCGAAGCCACCTGGCCGTTGATGCCGGCGTACAGCGACACGCTGTCGGTCACGCGTTGCAGCCGCATGGCGCTAAAGCCCAGCTTATTGAAGTGGCCGTTGCTCTGCGCCGTGACCGCATCGAGAGCGCGCACGGCTGAGGTCTGGATGTCGATATTGCCAGTCGACCAAGCCAGCGAATAGCCGCTCAGGCCGCCGCCGCCCAGGCTGTCCCGGTGGTCGCCGCGCAGGCTCGCCGTCAGCACTTGCGCCTTCTTGTCGGCAACCTGCTCGGTCGTGCCGGATACCCTCTTGTCTTGAAACGTTTTGGCATCAAAACCCAAACCGGCGTACAAGTTGGTGTTGCGCGAACGAATCAGCGGGTAGCTGCCGTACAGGCTGGCAATTTTGGCCGTGCCGTCGCCCTGTCCTTCAAAATTCTTACCTAACTCATAGCCCAGCCAGCTGTAGGCCGCGCCCACCGTGGCCTTGCCCACTTGCAGCTGGTAAGACGCCCGGGCGTAGTTCAGGCCCGAGCCCGATGTCAGCAAGCGCAGCGACGCCACGTCGCCCAGGCCCGCTGCATTGTTCAGGTTCACGGTGGCGCCCAGGCGGTATTCGCCGGTGTAAGGGTTGCCGGCATTGTCCGCATCGATGCTGCCGGTGACGCGCCGCCCCGGAGCCACGTCCACTATCAGGTCCGACGCGCCCACAGAGGCGCCCGGCGCCAGGGTCGAGGTGACCTTCACGCCGGGAATGTCCGACAGCAGCAACAGGCGGCTTTCCAGCGGCGCGATGGCAATCGTGTCGCCGCTGTTAAGTCCCTCAAGCTGGCTCTGGATCAGCCCGTCGGACAGGTTACTCTGGTTGCGCACGGCGACCTTGCCGTACTGGCCCTCGATCACGGCAATGGTGACCACGCCGTCCTTGATGTCCTGCGCAGGCAGGTAAGCCTGGGCCACAAAATAGCCTGCGCTGCGGTAATGCCCGGTCATCCGCGCGGCCATGCCGCGCAACTCGCCCAGCGATAGTTGCGTGCCGGACGTGAAGCCGGTCAGCGCCACCAGTTCGGCTTCGGAATAAACGCGCGCACCGGTGACCTGCAGCTTGTTGACGGTAATTTTTACCGCGTCAGACGCCGGGCTTGCTGGCGCGGCGGCGGGCTCGATCCGGATGGCGGGCGCCGCTTTTTCCGGGGTGGGCGCAGGCGGAATCTGCTGAATCTGGCTCCCGGCGCTGGGGAGCTGCTGGGCAAACAAGCTTTGGCTCATGGCCAAAAGCGCAAACGGGATAATTTTTAGATTGAACATGAGGCGCCGTGGGCAGTATTAATTTTTGGCTCTGGCCGTACAGGACAAAGGATGGGAACAATGATTACGGGGAGGAAAAGCGTTACCTGATGACTCAAATTACTTTTTTTAAAACAAAATAACTTTTCTTTACATTATTTGTTAGTATTCATGACAACGCTGGAAAAGCGAACCAGAAAACACGCCAGTACCGCGTAGGAAAATATGCCGCACGCCTTGTCGCGGAGACAAAAATACAGTGCTCTTGATGGGTACGCTGAGGACGCTTTCCATTCGCCGCGCGCCGTGGCGAGCCGCTGGTTCCGCTCCAGAACTGCACACGAACCATGAACCGCTGCAACCCATCGCTGTCATTGCGAATCGGGGGCGGTTCATGGAAAGCGCGTTGAGAGCGCAGGCCAAAGCCAGACGCCAGAAGTGCGCCGCTGAAGCGCCGAATTGAAAAGATTGATGAGCGCCGCTGCCGCCACTGCGCATGTGGCCATTCAGGGGGCGAGGCAGGAAACATGCGGTCGCGGCGAAGCGCCGGGCCACGTTTCCAGGGATGGCCGGCCTTTGCGGAAAAGGCCGGCGGTTACAGGACTAGATGATCACGCCTTGGCGCGAGACAGTCCCACCAGGTAGTCGGCCACCAGCAGCGCGCGCGGCATGGTTTGCGCCAGTGAGCCAGACGTGAAGTAACGCCCGGCCACGCCCAGCGCCGGCACGCCGTCGACCTTGTAGGCATCTTGCAGTTGCGTGGCCTTGCGGGCCTTGGTGCTGACGGCAAACGAGTTGTACATCTCGGTGAACTTCGCCTTGTCGATGCCCTGCTTTTCGGCCCAGGCCGTGACCAGCGCGGCGGTGTTCAGCGCCTGCTTTTCCACGTGAATGGCGTAAAACACTTTTTTGTGGAGTTCTTCGACCTTGCCCATGCCTTCAAGCACGTAGTAGAGACGCTGCTGCGGCTCGAAATCGGGGCGAAAGGACACAGGAACGCGCCTGAGAACGACGTCCTTTGGCAGTTTTTTGGCCCAGGCATCGAGTTGCGGCTCAAAACTGTTGCAGTGTGGGCAGCTGTACCAGAAAAACTCCACGACTTCGACCTGCCCTGCGGCGGCCTCGGTCGGCGCGGGCTTGTCGAGCACCAGGTAATCGGTGCCCTGCTTGAAGGCGGCCTGGGCTTGCGCCGCAGTGGGCAGCACGGCGGCGCCAAAGGTGGCTGCGGCCGCTACGGATGCGGCTGAAAGCGAAAACTCACGTCGTTGAATCAATTTTTTCTCCTGGAATAACGGGAATGGCAGGGACAACCGGGCAGCGAAAAAACCAATGTTGCCGTGACGCCTGACCGTAACAGTGCCGCAACGAGGGCGTATTTACCCGGTGTAAAGATTTGACACGCCGGCCCGGAAAAGTTCAAACCCCTTATCGCTGAACCCTGACCAGGGCCGTCTCGATCGAGTTGTTGTCCAGCCGTTCCTTGACCTTTTCGGCATCGTCTTTTTTATCAAACGGTCCGACGCGCACGCGGTACACGGTACGCCCCGACTGCTCGCGCTCGGTCACCCGGGCCTGCATGCCCAGCAACAGCAATCGGGCGCGCTGCTGCTCGGCGTCTTCGGGCGTGCGGTAGGCGCCCGCCTGGATGAAATAGTTGAACGGATCAGGACCCGAGCTGGCCTTGGGCTCCTGCGCCTTGGCGTTGGCCAGATCGCCCAGCGGATCTGCCGAAGCGGCAGGCTTGGCAGGTTTGACGGGCTTGTCCACCTTGGCGGCAGCCGATGCCGCGGGTTTGGGTGCCGTCACCACATCCGGATCAGGCGCAATGACATCGCCCGCCTGGGCCGGCGCCGGCGGTTTGGCGGCGTTTTTTCCGGCCAGCCCGGCGTTCGGGTTCCAGTCCCGGTTCTTTTTGGCCTCCATCGCATCACCATCGGGGTTGCGGGGCTGGCTCTTGTTCATGAAGGGAATGGGCACCTTCGTGATGTAGACCGCCACGGCCAGCGCAGCGCCCAGGCCAATCAGGGTGCCAATAATGATCCCCAGCAGGGTTCCACCTCGTTGTTTTTTCATACCTTGCCCAGCTTCCTTGCCCAAATCTGAAGTGATCAATACAGTCGATGCGTTCTACATCTTGCGCGGGGCGCTGACGCCCAGCACCGCGAGGCCATTGTGCAACACCTGCGCAGTGGCCGCGATGAGGGCCAGCCGCGCCAGCTTGACCGCCTCGTCGTCCACCAGAATCCGCTCCGCGTCGTAGTAGCTGTGGTAGCAGGCGGCCAGCTCGCGCAGGTAAAACGCCACGTCGTGCGGCGCCAGGCCGCTGGCCGCATGGCTGAGCATGTCGGGGTACTTGGCCAGCAACAGCATCAGGGCCTGGGCCTGCGGGCTGGACAGCGCAGACAGGTCCACGTCCTTGAGCAGGCTTTCGTCGCCGCCCTGGCCCGCCCAGGTGGTCAGGATGGAGCAGATGCGCGCGTGCGCGTACTGCACGTAGTACACCGGGTTTTCATTGTTCTTGGCGAGCGCCAGGTCAATGTCAAAGATGTATTCGGTGTCGGGCTTGCGGCTCAGCAAAAAGAAACGCACGGCGTCGGCGCTGGTCCACTCGATCAGGTCGCGCAGCGTGACGTAGCTGCCGGCACGCTTGGAAATCTTGACCTCTTCGCCCCCGCGCACCACGCGCACCATGGTGTGCAGCACGTAGTCGGGGTAGCCCAGCGGCACGCCGGCATCGGCCGCCTGCAGGCCGGCGCGCACCCGGGCAATGGTGCCGTGGTGGTCCATGCCCTGGATATTGATGGCCTTGGCAAAACCGCGCTCCCACTTGGCCAGGTGGTAGGCCACGTCGGGCACGAAGTAGGTGAAGGTGCCGTCGCTCTTTTTCATCACGCGGTCTTTGTCGTCGCCGTAGTCGGTCGACTTGAGCCAGAGCGCGCCGTCCTGCTCGTAGGTTTTTCCGGCGTCCTTCAGACGCGCCACGGTGGACGCGACCCGGCCCGAGCTGTAGAGGCTGGATTCGAGGTAGTAGTTGTCAAACCGGACCGAGAAGGCCTGCAGGTCCAGGTCCTGCTCGTGGCGCAGGTAGGCCACGGCGAACTGGCGAATCGCGTCCATGTCCTCGATGTCGCCTGAGGCGGTGAATTCGCGGTCGTCGGACTTCACGGTCTTGCCGGCCATGAAGTCGGCGGCGATGTCGGCGATGTAGTCGCCGTTGTAGGCCAGCTCGGGCCAGTCGGCGTCGCCCGGTTTCAGGCCTTTGGCGCGCGCCTGGGTGCTGGTGGCCAGGGTGTGGATTTGCACGCCGGCGTCGTTGTAGTAAAACTCGCGCCAGACCTGGGCGCCCTGGGTCGCAAACAGGTTGCAGATCGCGTCGCCCAGCGCCGCCTGGCGGCCATGGCCCACATGCAGCGGGCCGGTCGGGTTGGCCGATACAAACTCGACGATCATGCGCGGCTGGCTGCCCGCAGGCTCGCGGCCGTACTGGGCGCCGCCTTGCAGCACCTCGCGCACGGTTTCCTGCTTGGCGGCGGGCGTCAAGCGGATGTTGATGAAGCCCGGGCCGGCAATTTCAATCGCTTCGACCCAGCGCTCGAAGGCCGGCGCCTGCAACAGCAGCGCACGCAGGGCTTCGGCCGTCTGGCGGGGATTTTGCTTGAGCGGCTTGGCCAGCTGCATGGCTGCCGTGCAGGCGAAGTCGCCGTGGGCCGCCACTTTGGGGGATTCAAAAGCGGCTTTGGTGCCGGCGCCGGGAGAGAGTTGTTCGAGCGCGTCAGCCAGGGCTGCGAGCAGGTCTTTTTTAATCGAGAGCATCGGACGATTTTACGGTGATGGCCACCGGGCACGGCTGCGGCCGAAAGGCGCCACCAGCCTGCCGCCGGGGGTTAGCGCACAATGCTACTTTTCTTATAGCTATAAGCCACCGTTTTTACTTGGCAAAAGCCCTATTTGATACAAAATTTATTGCCGCCTGGCACGGGGCGGAAAAACGGGCATCAGTCCTGCAGCAGACGCTCCCTGGCAGCCCGCTTGATGGCCTGGGTCAGCCGCTGCGCGGCCAGGGGTTCGCGCGCCCAGTGCTGCCAGTACAGCACCACGTCGACCGGGTGGCCGGGCAGCACTTCCAGCAGCGGCAGGCCGGCCGGTCGCGACGCCAGCAGCATGTCGGGCACCATGCCCCAGCCCAAGCCCAGCGCCAGCGCCAGCTCGAACGCATCGACCGCCGGCACGAAGTGGCGCGGGTAGAGCGCGCCCTGCAAATTGAAATGCTGCGCCAGGAACGCGTCCTGCAAGGCGTCCTTGCGGTTGAAGATGACCGCCGGGCTGCGCAGCATGCCGTGCGGCAGCGCCCCGCCCCACCCGGCAATCAGCGCCGGCGCGGCCACGCAGCGGTAGCGCATGATGCCCAGCGGCTCGGCCACGCAGCCGCGCATCGACTGCGCCAGCGTGGTGACGCAGCCCACCACGTCGCCGCTTTTGAGCGCGTCATGGGTGTGGTCCTGGTCGTCCACCACCACATCGAGCAGCAGGCGGTGCGTTTGCAGCGCGCTGGCCACGCCGGGCAGGAACCAGCTGGTCAGCGAGTCGGCATTGACCGCCACGCTCAGCGTCTGCATGCCGACGCCGCCGCCCGGCAGACCGGCCATCAGGTCGGACTCCATCAGCCGCACCTGCTTGACATGACCCAGCAGCGCCTGGCCGGCCGGCGTAGCGCGCACCTGCTTGCCGCGCACCAGCAGCCGCTGCCCCAGCGCGGCCTCCAGCGACTTGATGCGCAGCGACACAGCCGCCAGCGTCAGGCTGAGCGCCTTGGCGGCGGCGCCAAAACTACCGTGTTCAATGACCGCGGCCAGCGCGTCGAGTTGCCGGGCATCGAGCATGAACACCTCTTTAGTTTTTATTGTGTAAAGCTAATTTTAGTTAATTCTATTTAACCAAAACGGGGTTTTCGCGACACTGGCCTGGCATCTTCCCCATTTGCCCCGTTTTTCCCCACCGTTTGACCGCGCCGCACCATGACCCTCTTTACCGCTCCCGCCTTCTTTGCCGGCCTGATCCTGAGCCTGTCGCTGATCATGGCCATAGGCCCGCAAAACGCCCATGTGATGCGCATGGGGCTGCTGCGCCAGCACCTGTGGCTGACGATTTCCATCTGCATCGCGGCCGACATCGCGCTGATTGCCACCGGCGTGGCCGGGCTGACGCAGCTGGGCGGCCTGTCCGACAAGCTGCTGGGCGCCATGACGGGCGCCGGCGCGCTGGTCTTGCTGCTCTATGGCGGCCAGGCCATGCGGCGTTTTCTGCAGCCGCCACCGCCGCCCGCACCGGGCGCCGTCGCGGCCACGCGCCTGTCGCGGCGCCAGGCGGTTGGGCTGGCGCTGGCCCTGTCGGTGCTCAATCCGCACGCCTGGCTCGACACGGCGGTGGTGATTGGCACCGCCTCGCTGGCCTATGCGCGGCCGGACAACGCGGTGTTTGGCGTGGGCGCCGCAGCCGGTTCGCTGCTGTGGTTCAGCGCGCTGGGCCTGGCCATGTGGGGCCTGGGGCAGCGGCTCCATTCACCGCGCATCTGGCGCGCGCTGGATGCGCTGGTGGCCGTGATGATGTGGGGCACCGCGCTCTGGCTGCTGGCCGGGCTG
>JAUSDK010000027.1 GCA_030650875.1 Polaromonas sp. | reverse complement strand
TGGCGGTGCAGCGCATGGATCACCGTGGCGGCGCGAATCGCACCGGTGGCGCCCAGCGGATGGCCCAGCGCAATCGCGCCGCCCATCGGGTTGACCTTGGCCGGGTCCAGGCCGAGGGTGTTGATGACCGCCAGCGACTGTGCAGCAAACGCCTCATTGAGTTCAAACCAGTCGATGTCGTTTTGCGTCAGGCCGGCATAACGCAGCGCGGCCGGAATCGCTTCAATCGGGCCTATGCCCATGATGTCGGGCGACACGCCCTTGGCGGCATAGCTCACAAAGCGCGCCAGCGGCTTGAGGCCAAATTCCTTGACCGCATTTTCACTGGCCAGGATCAGCGCGCCGGCGCCGTCGGACGTTTGCGAGCTGTTGCCGGCCGTGACCGAGCCACGCGCCGCAAACGGCGTCTTGAGCCTGGCCAGGCCTTCAACCGTGGTGTCCGGGCGCGCCCCTTCGTCCAGGCGCACGATGCGGCGGGTGGCGATGACTTCGCCGGTTTCCAGGTTGGCGCTGCGGTCAGTCACTTCGACCGGCGTGATTTCAGCGCTGAACTCGCCCGCCTGTTGGGCCTTCAG
The DNA here is from genome assembly GCA_030650875.1 of Polaromonas sp. GTDB lineage: Bacteria > Pseudomonadota > Gammaproteobacteria > Burkholderiales > Burkholderiaceae_C > Polaromonas. The sequence continues at coordinate 2,157 of JAUSDK010000027.1, read as the reverse complement.
GGCCTTCATGTGGGATTCGTAGGCAAACTGGTCCTGCGCCTCGCGCGACACTTTCCACTGCTGCGCCACCTTCTCGGCCGTCAGGCCCATGCCGTAGGCAATGCCGACGTTCTCGTCGTTGGCAAACATGGCGGGCGAGAGCGAGGGCGAGTTGCCCGACATCGGCACCATGCTCATGCTTTCAGTGCCAGCGGCAAACATCACATCGGCCTCGCCGACGCGGATGCGGTCGGCCGCCATCTGGATGGCGGACAGGCCCGACGCGCAAAAACGGTTCACGGTGATGCCGCCCACGCTGGTCGGCAAGCCGGCCAGCACCGCGCCGATGCGGGCAATGTTCAGGCCCTGCGGGCCTTCTGGAATGGCGCAGCCGCAGATGATGTCTTCTATGGCTTTGGGGTCCAGCGTCGGCACCTGGGCCAGCGCGGCCTTCAGGACGCTGACGAGCAGGTCGTCGGGACGGGTGTTGCGGAAACCCCCCCGGTGCGAGCGCCCAATGGGCGTGCGCGTGGCGGCAACGATGTAGGCTTCCTGGACTTGTTTGGCCATGATTGAGATTCCTTTGATTCTTCAGCTTTTCAGCGGGCCGGACGGAAGCCAGGCCCATGTAAATTCGCATTCAACGGGCTCAACACCCGCCTCGTCGGTGACCATGACGGCCACCATGACTTCGCCCTTGTCGCTGGCCTGCATCAGCGCCTGCTGCGCGGCCGTCAGCGTGGCCACGGCCCGCATGGCACCGGTGGCGCGCTTCTTGAACGCCATCTTCAGTTCCTTGGCCAGCGGCGTGCAGTCGTCGCGCACATTCATGCCGACCACCATGCCGGTGGCGGTTTCGGCCAGCAGGTTCATGGCCGAGGCGTGAATGCCGCCGACGTGGTTCTGGACCTTCTTCTCGTTCTTGAGGCCGATTTCGACGCGTTCGCGGCTCATCTGCAAAAAGTCCAGCCCGGCCGTGCCAGTAAAAGGCACCGCACGGCGCAGCACCACACCTTGATACCAGGTGCGGGCAAAGACGGGAACGTCCTGCAGTCGATCCAGCTGGCGCTCCAGCCGGTTGGGCCGGTGATGGACGGTGTTGGCGTCGGCCATCAGTTCCTCACCGGTTTGCCGGTACTCATCATGCCCATGATGCGTTCCTGCGTTTTGGGGTGGGCCAGCAGCGCGCAAAACGCCTGGCGTTCCAGCGTCATCAAATACTCTTCCGTCACCAGCGTGCCGGCATCGACATCACCACCACACACCACGCCCGCGATCAGGCTGGCAATGTGAAAGTCGTGCGCGCTGATGAAGCCGCCGTCGCGCATGTTGACCAGTTGCCCTTTGATGGTGGCCAGGCCATTGCGCCCCACCACCGGAAACAGCCGCTTGTGCGGCGCACGGTAGCCGGAATCAAACAGCGCGCGCGCTTCGTTGAGCGCCACGAACAGCAGCTCATCCTTGTGGGGCACGATCACATCGCTGTCCAGCAGGTAGCCAATCTTGCGGCTGTCCAGGGCGCCGGTTCCCACCTTGGCCATGGCCGCAGCGGTGAAGCCTTCGGTCAGGAAAGGCAGCATGTCCTTGCCGGTGGACGAGGCTGCATTTTCAGCGGAGCGGCGCGCAATATAGGTCAGGCCGCCGGCGCCGGGCACCAGGCCCACGCCCACTTCCACCAGGCCGATGTAGCTTTCCATGGCGGCCACGCGCCTGGCCGAATACACCGCCAGCTCGCAGCCGCCGCCCAGCGCCAGGCCGCGCACGGCAGCCACCACCGGGACGGCAGCGTAGCGCAGTTTCAGCATGACCTGCTGCATGGCGAGCTCGGCTGCAGAAATGGCTTTGACGCCCCCCGTCATGAAAGCAGGCAGCATGGCCTGCAGGTCCGCGCCCGCCGAGAACATCTCGTCGTCAGACCAGATCACCATGCCTTTGTACTTTTCTTCGGCCAGCGCCAGACCTTGCAACAAGCCTTCAAGCACGTCCGGGCCGATGGCGTGCATCTTGGTCTTGATGCTGGCAATGACGACCTCGTCGTCGAGCGTCCACAGGCGGATGGCCTCGTCTTCAAACAGCGTGGTGCCGGCTTTGGCGGCAGAGGCCGCCTGCGCGCCGAGCACACTTTCGGGGAAGTGTTGACGGGCATAGACCGGCAACTGGCGCACCGGGACAAATTGG
>JAUSDK010000026.1 GCA_030650875.1 Polaromonas sp. | reverse complement strand
GCAGGAGCAGCTTGAAGCCGCGCAGATCATGCAGAGCGAGAGCCGGCCCGAATACTACGACTTTGATCTGTTCCAGGTGTCCGAGCAGGGCAGCGCCCTCGACGACCAGCCGCTGTCGTCGCTGTCCTTCACCGTGTTCGACACCGAAACCACCGGGCTCAGCCCGTCGGAAGGCGACGAGATCATCCAGATCGGCGCCGCGCGCATCGTCAACGGCAAGCTGCTGCGGCAGGAATCGTTTGAGCAACTGGTGGACCCGGGCCGCGTCATTTCCGCCGCCTCGATTCCGATTCACGGCATCACGCAGGACATGGTCAGGGGCAAGCCGCGCATCGGCGAGGTGCTGCCCGCCTTTCATGCGTTTGCGCAGGACACCGTGCTGGTCGCGCACAACGCGGCTTTCGACATGAAGTTCCTGCAACTGCAGGAAGCCCGCACCGGCATTGCCTTTCACCAGCCGGTGCTGGACACGCTGCTGCTGTCGGCCGTGGTGCATCCGAGCCAGGAGTCGCACCGGTTAGAGGCGATTGCCGAGCGCTTCAACATCACCGTGCTGGGCCGGCATACCGCGCTGGGCGATGCGATGGTGACGGCCGAGGTGTTGCTGCGCCTGCTGCCGCTGTTGCAGGCGATGGGGATTCATACATTGCGGCAGGCGAGGGAGGCGGCGCAGGCTACTTACTATGCGCGGCTGAAGTATTGATGTGTGTTCGTGGGCTATTGAATTCATAGCTTGGTGGTTTTTGCTTGCTTGGGCTGGCCGGTCTCGCCCGGCGGGCGAGGCACTTTACTTTTGCTTCGCCAAAAGAAAGTACCCCAAGAAAAGGCGACCCGCAGTCTGGGTCCCTGCGCTGCGCTTCGGGCAACCTGTGCTGACCCGAAAAAGCGGGGGTCGAGCTCGAACTCGCTTCACTGCGTTGCGCTCAGACAATCGCTCGCCCTGATCCCGCTTTTCCGTGTCATCACAGGCCCAGCCAGGACGGGCTTTGGGAACGGGAACGGGTGCTGGTGCAATCCATCCCTGTCATTGCGAACGAAGTGCGGCAATCCATGACTGCGCTTTTTCTACGATGGATCGCCGCACTTCGTTCGCGATGA
>JAUSDK010000021.1 GCA_030650875.1 Polaromonas sp. | reverse complement strand
TGATTGTGTTGTTGATGGGCGCCATCGCGAGCAATTTTCTGGGAAAAAGGCTGGTACTTCTGGGCAATGCGCTGCTGAGCCGAATTCCCATCGTGCGCTCCATCTATTCCAGCGTCAAGCAGGTGTCCGACACGCTTTTCTCCGAAAACGGCCACGCGTTTCGCAAGGCCCTGCTGGTGCAGTGGCCCCGTGAGGGCGTCTGGACCATTGGTTTTCTGACAGGCATGCCCGGTGGGGATGTGGCCAACCATCTGCATGGCGACTACCTGAGTGTCTATGTCCCGACGACGCCCAACCCGACGGGCGGCTACTTCGTTATGTTGAAACGGTCCGAGTGCATTGAACTCAAAATGAGCGTCGACCAGGCGCTCACCTACGTCATTTCCATGGGTGTCGTGGTTCCCTCCCGGCCTGCCGCCCCACCACTGAATCCGCCCCTGTAAAAGGCTGGATTGCATCACTGCGCAACAGGCGCTGAAAGTTCGAGAATTTTTTATGGCTATCGCTGAAACACAAGTTGCTCCCATGCGTTCAAATTATTGCGGTCTGGTGACCGAGAGTCTCATGGGCCAGAGCGTCAGCCTGTGCGGCTGGGTTAACCGCCGGCGCGACCACGGCGGCGTGATTTTCATTGACCTGCGTGACCGCGAGGGCTATGTGCAGGTGGTGTGCGACCCCGACCGTGCCGACATGTTCGCCACCGCCGAAGGCGTGCGCAACGAGTTCTGCGTCCAGATCAAGGGTCTGGTGCGCGCCCGCCCCGACGGCACGACCAACGACAGCCTCAAAAGCGGCAAGGTCGAAGTGCTGTGCCATGAACTGATCGTGCTCAACCCCAGCGTCACGCCACCGTTTCAGCTCGATGATGACAACCTGTCCGAGACGACGCGCCTCACGCACCGCGTGCTGGATCTGCGCCGCTCGTACATGCAAAACAACCTGATGCTGCGCTACCGCGTGGCCATGGAAACGCGCAAGTTCCTCGATGCCAACGGGTTCATCGACATTGAAACCCCGATGCTGACCAAGAGCACGCCCGAGGGCGCACGCGATTACCTGGTGCCCAGCCGCGTTAATGAGGGCCAGTTTTTTGCCCTGCCGCAAAGTCCGCAGCTGTTCAAGCAGTTGCTGATGGTGGCCGGCTTTGACCGCTACTACCAGATCACCAAGTGCTTTCGTGACGAAGATTTACGCGCTGACCGCCAGCCGGAGTTCACGCAGATCGATATCGAGACCTCCTTCCTGGGCGAGCAGGAAATCCGGGACATGTTCCAGGGCATGATCAGCAATATCTTCAAGACCGTGCTGAACACTGACCTGGGCGAGTTCCCCGTCATGGCCTATGCCGATGCCATGCACCGCTTCGGCTCCGACAAACCCGACCTGCGCGTGAGCATGGAATTTACCGAACTGACCGATGTCATGGCGGACGTGGACTTCAAGGTGTTCAGCGCACCCGCCACGACCCCCGGCGGTCGCGTGGTCGCCCTGCGCGTGCC
>JAUSDK010000017.1 GCA_030650875.1 Polaromonas sp. | reverse complement strand
TCAATGAAAAAGAGTTTGATCGCACTCGCCGTGCTGGCTGCTTCGGGCGTCGCTTCTGCACAATCCACCGTCACGCTGTACGGCATTGCCGACGTGTGGCTGGCCAGCACCAAGGCGGACGGCCTTCGTCAAACCCAGGTTGGCAGCGGCGGTATCAACCAAAGCCGCTTTGGCCTCAAGGGTTCAGAAGACCTGGGCAGCGGTCTCAAGGCCAATTTCGTGCTGGAGTCGGGCTTCAACATCGATACCGGCGCCTCCAGCGGGTACACCGATGTGGCGGGCACCACGACCAGCACCAATCTGTTCAGCCGCCAGGCCTATGTCGGCTTTTCGGGCAGGTTCGGTGAAGTCAAGCTCGGCAAAATGTGGACGGCCTATGACGACATCAGCGGCGTGACCAACCCCGGCTTTGACTCGGCCCTGTCACCCCAGAACAATGTCTGGAAGAGCACCGGCTACAACGGCAACCCCGGCAACTCCGTCTATTACGCCACGCCGGCTTTCGGCGGCTTCAGCGGCGCGGCCAGCTACAGCCTGGGTGAAAACAAGACCGCAACCGTCGATGCCGGCAAGATCGCCAGCGTGCATGCCAAGTACGAAGGCGGCCCGGTCTACGCCGGCGTGGCCTATCAGACTGAAAAAGCAACCGGCGCTGCCGACACCAAAAAGTTCACGCGCGCCAACGCCTCCTATGACCTGGGCGTGGCCAAGCTGCTGGCCGGCTACGGCCGTGTGGCACTGGCGGACCAGCGCACCACCGAATGGCAACTCGGCGCCGACTTCCCTGTGACTCCCGCCCTGACGCTGTCTGGCGGCTATGCCCGCTCCAAGGACAACACCGCCGCCGGCGACGCCAAACGCACCGGTCTGGGCTTGGCTGCCAGCTACGCCTTGTCGGTGCGCACCTCACTGTACGGCGGCGTTCAGGCCAGCAAGGCAACCAAATTCGGTGCGGCAGACGTCAAGACCGACATCTACGCGGTGGGCGTTCGCCACGCTTTCTAATTTTTGGCTGCTCTGCGGCTAGCCGCGTATAAAAGCTAAAAGCCGCCTCGGGGACGCCTGAGACGGCTTTTTTGTGCTTATTTTGCAAGGGAGGCGAATCCAGTCCGTGGCCGTCACGGTGGGCATCGCGAGGCTTGGGTCACTTGTAGTCTGTAAAGCCATGCCGCCTCACGCCGTGACGGGTCAGATCGCGCTGAGTTGAGTGACGACTTGCTATTAATTGAGTAGCTGGCTTCCATTGTCTGTATTAGGCTGAATGGGTTTGTTGCTTTGAATGGCCGGATTGGCGCGCGCGCTGGGTCTTTGCTTCAAGGGCCCGTTTGCCGCTTGCGCGCCTGCGGGGCAGTGTTGTATCAGGTTCACATGGCCTGTTTTGGTTGTGGCGCATGTGCAACGGATTAACCTTTTTTCAGCGTATTTCTTTGCGCAACGCGTCCCTGTCTGGTGCAATAGACCCAACTTCCCGAAAGGGGGTTGGCCCGGGTCTCTGGGGGTGCTGCAAAGGTGAAAGCCTGACACAGTCCTCACGCCGGAGCCCTATGTTTAACCTTGGAGAAACTCTCAAATGAAAAAATCACTCATCGCTCTGGCTGTACTCGCTGCTTCCGGCGCCGCAATGGCCCAATCTTCTGTGACTTTGTACGG
>JAUSDK010000012.1 GCA_030650875.1 Polaromonas sp. | reverse complement strand
GCAACGTGTCGGTCAACGTCACCGTCAAGATCGCCAGCCACAGCGTGCAGCGCGGCGTGCAGCTGCTGCCGCAGGTCAAAAACATCATCGCCGTGGCCTCGGGCAAGGGCGGCGTGGGAAAAAGCACCACCGCCGTCAACCTGGCGCTGGCGCTGGCCGCTGAAGGCGCGGCCGTCGGCCTGTTGGATGCCGACATCTACGGCCCGAGCGTACCGATGATGATGGGCATTGAAGGCCGGCCCGAAAGCACCGACGGCAAGAACATGGAGCCGATGGAAAACTACGGCCTGCAGGTCATGTCGATTGGTTTCCTGGTGGCCCAGGACGAAGCCATGATCTGGCGCGGCCCCATGGCCACCCAGGCGCTGGAGCAACTGCTGCGCCAGACCAACTGGAAAGACCTGGACTACCTGATCGTCGACATGCCGCCCGGCACCGGCGACATCCAGCTCACGCTGAGCCAGCGCGTGCCCATGACCGGCGCCGTCATCGTCACCACGCCGCAGGACATTGCCCTGCTCGACGCCAAAAAAGGCATCAAGATGTTCGAGAAGGTCGGCGTGCCAATCCTGGGCATTGTTGAAAACATGGCGGTGCATATCTGCAGCCAGTGCGGCCATGCAGAGCACATCTTTGGCGAAGGCGGCGGCAAGAAAATGGCCGCCGACTACAACATGGACTACCTGGGCGCGCTGCCGCTGGACATGCAGATCCGCCTGCAGGCCGACAACGGCCGGCCCACCGTGGTGGCCGACCCCGACGGCGACGTGGCCGCCATCTACAAGGCCGTGGCGCGCAAGGTGGCGATTACCGTCGCCGCCAAGGCCAAGGACTTTTCGTCCAAATTCCCGACCATCACGGTGTCCAAAAACACCTGACCGGCTGGCACTGAACGCGCTGCGCTAATTTGCCGTATCACGCCGCCCGCTTGGGCGGCGTCCTCCGTTTCAGCGGGCAGGCTGGTTTTTTGCAAGAATTTTTCAGAATACCTCAACATGGCAATTTCTTTATCGGGCATTCTGGACAAGGAGCGGATCATTGCCGGCCCGGGCTTTAACCGCTGGCTGGTGCCGCCTGCGGCGCTGGCCATCCATTTGTGCATTGGCATGGCCTATGGTTTTTCGGTGTTCTGGCTGCCGCTGTCCAGGGCGCTGGGCATCAAGGAGGCGATCCAGTGCGGCCCGGAAGTGGGCTTTTGGGCCGAGCTGTTCACCACCCAATGCGACTGGAAAATCTCCACGCTGGGCTGGATGTACACGCTGTTTTTTGTGCTGCTGGGTTCGTCCGCCGCCCTCTGGGGCAGCTGGCTGGAGCGCGCCGGTCCGCGCAAGGCCGGTGTGGTGGCTGCCGTCTGCTGGTGCGGCGGCATGCTGATCTCGGCCCTGGGTGTCCATCTGCACCAGTTCTGGCTCATGGTCCTGGGCTCCGGGGTCATAGGCGGTATAGGCCTGGGCCTGGGCTATATCTCGCCAGTGTCCACGCTGATCAAATGGTTCCCCGACCGCCGGGGCATGGCCACGGGCATGGCCATCATGGGGTTTGGCGGCGGCGCCATGATTGGCTCGCCGCTGGCGGCTGACCTGATGAGGCACTTTGCCACGCCGTTTGACACCGGCGTGGCACAGACCTTCGTGGCGATGGCGCTGATCTACTTTGTCTTCATGATGGCTGGCGCCCTGGCCTACCGGGTGCCCGAAACCGGCTGGAAGCCTGCGGGCTGGACGCCGCCCCCGGCGCAAGCGGGCAACGCCATGATCACGCAGCGCCATGTGCATGTCAAAAAGGTCTGGGGCATTCCGCAGTTCTGGCTGCTCTGGATGGTGCTGTGCATGAACGTGAGCGCCGGCATCGGCGTGATCGGCATGGCCTCGCCCATGCTCCAGGAGGTGTTTGGCGGCGCGCTGATTGGCGTGAACCAGAAGTTCGGCGCGCTCGACAAGGTGCAGCTGGCCGCCATTGCCAGCGTGGCCGCGGGCTTCACGGCCCTGCTGAGCCTGTTCAACATTGGCGGGCGCTTTTTCTGGGCCAGCCTGTCCGACAAGCTGGGCCGCAAGATGACTTACGTGGTGTTTTTTGTGCTCGGGGGCATGCTGTATTTGGGCGTGCCGGGCAGTGCGGCGGCCGGCAACATCGTGCTGTTCGTGGCGGCGTTCTGCGTGATCCTGAGCATGTACGGCGGCGGGTTTGCCACCGTGCCGGCTTACCTGGCCGACCTGTTTGGCACGCAGATGGTGGGCGCGATTCATGGCCGCCTGCTGACCGCCTGGGCGACGGCCGGCGTGCTGGGCCCGGTGGTGGTGAACTACATGCGCGAGTACCAGCTGGGCCTGGGCATGGCGCGCGAGCAGGTCTATAACCAGACCATGTACATCCTGGCCGGCATGCTGGTGGTGGGCCTGGTCTGCAACCTGATGGTGCGTCCGCTGGCCGACAAGTGGTTCATGACAGACGCGGAACTGGCCGAAGAAAAGCGGCTGGCGCACGAGAAGGCGTCGGCAGATGGGGTGCAGCGGGGCCAGGCCAACGGCGGCGGCTCCGGCGCGGTCAGCCCGGCGCTGCTCGTGCTGGCCTGGCTGGCCGTGGGCCTTCCGCTGGCCTGGGGTGTTTACCGCACACTGCAAAGTGCTGCAAAATTTTTTAATTGAGCGGGTTTTTTCAGACAGGGCTCCGATGGCGCCTGGTGCCTGCCTGACGCCCCAGCCGCGGCCATCGCCTGCATCAACCGGACCCGTGTGAAATGAACCTTGCCTCCCTGCGCTACCTGGTCGCGTTAGCCGAGCACCGGCATTTTGCCCGGGCCGCCGAGGCCTGCCACATCACCCAGCCCGCGCTGTCCAACGCCCTGCGGGCGCTGGAAAAAGAGTTCGGCACGCCCATCGTCAGGCGCGCCCGCAGCTACGCCGGGCTGACGCCCGAGGGTGAACGCGTGCTGGCAACCGCCCAGCGCATCTTGCATGAGCATGCGCTGCTGCAGCAGGAACTCGCCAGCAGCGCCAACCATCCCCAAGGCCGGTTGCAGCTGGGCGTGGTGCCCACCGCCGTGCCGGTGGCCGCGCGGTTTGCCGCCATGCTGCAGGCCACGCATCCGGGCATTGCCCCGGTGGTGCGGGCGCTGAGTTCGCAAGAAATTGAGGAAGGCCTGGAAAACCTGTCTCTGGACCTGGCGCTGGGCTTTACCGGCCGGCTCAAAAAAGGCGGCCCGTTTGCCGTGCTGCCGCAATACGGCGAGCATTATTTCCTGGTACGCCGCCAGCAAGATCCGGCCAGCGCGCCAGGCACAGCCTTGCGGCTGGGCGCAGCCATGCGCTGGGCCGATGCCGCGCTGCTGCCGCTGTGCCTGCTGACGCCCGAGATGCACAACCGCAGCCTGGTCGATCAGGCCTTTGCCCAGGTGGATGCGGCCGTCACGCCGGTGATGGAAACCAATTCAGTGCTCACGCTGGCCCTGAGTGTGCTGGCTGGCGATGTCTGCAGCGTCCTGCCCGGCGCGCTGGTTGGCGCGGTGCGCAGCCAGGGCGAGTTGGAGGGGCTGCCGCTGGTGGAGCCTGAAATGGTGACGCCGGTGGGGTTTATCTACCTTGCCAAGGCCAGGCCTTCACGGGTGCTGGCGGCGGCGCTGGGGTTGGCGCGGGATGCGCGGTGGTTGCGGGAGATGGCGCGGCATAGCGGGGCGCTGGGCGCTTGAGTCAGGCGGCCATGGTTCGGGGCGGTGCGGCTAGTTGGCCTGCACGCCGGCCTTGATCAGCAGTCCGCCGAGCGTATCGACTTCCTTCCTCAGGTGCGCGCGCAAAGCCTCAGGGCGGGCGCGGTCGGCGCTGACTGCCGAGATGCCCATGCCATCCAGGCGCTTGCGGACATCGGGATCGGCCACCGCCTTTTGCAGGGCCGCCGACAACTGCTCCAGCACCGGCTTGGGGGTTCCCTTGGGGGCGTACAGGCCGAAGGAAATGTTGATGTCAAAGCCCTCAACACCGGCTTCTGAAATTGCGGGGACGTCCGGCAAGGACTGCAGTCGTGTCCTGCCCGCTGCCGCATAGGCCTTGATCTTGCCGCCCTTGACTGCCGGCACTGTGCCCGAAGTCTGATCGCACAGGAGGTCCACCTGGCCGCCCATCAGGTCGTTCAGCGCCGGGCCCGTGCCCTTGTAAGGGATTTCGTTGAGCTTGACATTCAGCGTGCTCATCAGCATCAGGCCGCACAGGTGCGAGGCTGAGCCCACACCGGCATGGGCGAGGCTGACCTTCGAAGGATTGGCCTTCAGGTAGGCCACGAATTCGTTGAGGTCTTTGGCCGGAAACTCGTTGCGCGAAAGGATCAGCATGGGGCCGGTGGTGGCCGAGCCGATGGGCTCGAAGTCATCCACCGGGTGGTAGGGCAGGTTCTTGAACATGGCCAGGCTGGTGGCATGGCTGACGTGAATCATCAGCAGCGTGTAGCCGTCGGCCTTTGACCGTGCGACCTTGGCGCTGCCGATGGTGCCGGACGCACCGGCCGTGTTGTCCACAACAATGGTCTGGCCCAGCGTTTTTTGCATCGCGCCAGCCATCACGCGGGTCACGACGTCGCCCGGCCCGCCGGGCGCATAGGGCATGACCATGGTGATGGGATGCGCGGGGAAGTCTTGCGCGCCTGCAGTGAAAGCGGCGGTGGCCAGAGCCAAAGCCAGGCAGGAACGAGCGGTGTGTTTCAGCAGGCGTGACATGAGTGGGTTCCCGGGTTTCAGGCCAGCAGACGCCGGCGGATATCGCCAGGGTCCAGCACTTCCAGTGGCGGCGCGCCGCCCCCGGGAATGCTGCTCTCGGTGGCGTTCAGTAGCATGGACACCATGACGTAGGTGCCTGACAGAACGGTCAAATCGATCACGGACTGCTCACCCATGGTGGTCACGGCTTCTTGCCACAAGGCGTCGCTGACGCGGTGATTGAGCGTCAACTGGACGCAGTAGTCGTACACCAGGCGCTCGTCGTCCTGCATGGATGACGGGCGCTGGCACTTCTGCAACTCGCGCATCACGGCGTCGGACAAGCCGGCGCGGCGGGCGATCGTTTCGTGCGCCCACCACTCGTACTGGGCGTTGGCGATGCGCGCCTGGATCAGGATGGCGAATTCATTGAGTCGCTTGTTGACGGATGTCTTGAAGCGCAGGTAGTCGAGCAGGTCGAAGCACCGGCGCGCCATGTCGGGGCTGCGCAGCAGGGCGTTGTAGGGGCCCCCCAGCGCGGCGCTGGATACCTTCAAAATATCATCGGCCAGCGGCCGGACTTCAGGTGCGAGTTCTTCGTAGCGGACTTGGGTGAGGCGTTCAGGCATGCCCGGATTCTAGGCAGGGAATATTCAGGATTTACGGTGAATACCCTGAGGCGCCCGGACGTTCAGGCTGCGCACCGGGCGTTGCCCCGGTGGTAGGCGCGTGGCGCTTTCAGGAAACCTGCCGGAGTGGACTGGCCCCGAACTTGTCCGGCATTGATATTTCTCATGCGCAGGCCTTTACGCGTCCAATTTAATCATCAACGCGAGAGTACAAGTACATTTTCGGCGGCAAGAGCAGACTTGTTTGCCTGGATAACCGCCGTTTCCCGAGGAGACCTGTGATCATGAATACATCCGTCCTTTCCAGTCTGATGACGTGCGGGCTATCAAGACGAGTTCTGGCCCGCTGGGTGACGGCTGTGGTGCTGGCGGCCGCGTTTGGCAGCGCCACGGCAGGGGGCAAGCCCTATAGCTATTTCGTCACGGGCAACGCACAGGCCCCGATAGCGGCAACGCTGAAAGCGCCGGCGACCTCGTCCCTCGTGCTGATGGGCGGCGGTCCTGATGTGGACGAGGCCTTCCGCTGGATGATCACCCGAGCAGGCATCGCGCCGGGCACTGGCGGGCGTTTCGTCGTGATCCGCGCTACCGGCACGGACGCCTACGATCCCTATATCTACTACAGCGATGCGGCGCTCACCAGCTCAACCACCGTCGAGGATCAATGGGTCGGCGGTGCGTCCCTCGGACTGACCTCGGTTGAAACGCTCGTGATTCCCAGCGTTGCCGCCGCAAACGATGCCTTCGTCAATTCGGTCGTCAGCAAAGCGCATGCGGTGTTCATTGCGGGTGGCGATCAGAGCGACTACATCAAGTTCTGGAAGGGGACGAAGCTCGATCAGACCCTGAGCGGGCTGATGCAGAACAATGTTCCGATGGGCGGCACCAGCGCGGGGCTGGCTGTGCTGGGGCAGTTCGACTTTGCCGCGCTCAAGGGAACGGTCACGTCCACCCAGGCCCTGGGCAATCCTTATAACAAGTACATGACGCTGGATCCGGACCCGTTGGCCCTGACAGGCGGCTTCCTGGCGCCGCCTGCCTTGGCCAACACGGTTCTTGATTCCCACCTTGACAGCCGGGACCGAATGGGCCGGCTGATTGCGTTTGTTGCCCGGCTGGTGGCACCTGACGCAGGTTTCGGTTGTCCCGGAGGAATACTGGCGTCAGGAGCCCACAGTGCTGCCAACGCGCGCGGCATTGGCGTGGATGTCGAGACGGCCTTGCTGGTGCAAGGGAACAAGAGCACCAGCGCAGCCTTTACGGCGCGCAGAGTGACGAATCCGTCCACCACGACGCAGAGCGCAGTCTATTTTGTACAGCCGCTAAACCTGCCAACCGTGTGTGGCTCGGGCAAGCCTTTGACCATGACGACGGTTGAGGTTAAAAAACTTGCCGACTCCGCTACCGTTTTCAACTTGTCCGACTGGTCTGGCGTGACGGGGTACACCGTCGATGCGATTTCTGGCGCGTTGACGTCGTCCCCGTATTGAGCGTTCTGGTGCGCGCCCGGCAGATGGCCACCGCCACGACCTGCTAATCGCGAATCGGCCCTTGGCTGCGCTCACCCCAAAAAGCCAAGGCGGCTGACCCACCCGACTCAATACAGCGCGGCAAACCGGTCCACCAGCCGGGTCTCGCCCGCAACAATCAGGTGATCCCCCGCCTTGATTTCGGTCTCCGCCTTGGCGTAGATGAAGTCCTGGTGCTGGCGCTTGATGCCGACCACGGTGACGCCGTATTTTTTTCTGACGTCCGACAGCTGCAACGTCTTGCCATGGGTTTCGCGGGGGGAACGGGTCTTGGCGATGGCAAAGCCGTCGTCGAACTCGATGAAGTCGATCATCTTGCCAGTGACCAGATGCGCCACCCGCTCGCCCATCTCGGCCTCGGGGTAAACGACATGGTGCGCGCCGACCCGCTCGGCAATGCGCCCGTGCTGGGTGTCGTTGGCCTTGGCCCAGATGTCTTTGACGCCCATCTGGCTCAGGTTGAGGATGGTCAGGATGCTGGCTTCGAGGTTGCTGCCGATGCTGACCACCGCATGCGAGAAGTCCACTACGCCAAGCTGACGCAGGGCGCCCAGGTCGGTCGAGTCGGCATGCACCACATGCGTCAACTCCGATGAAAGGCTTTGCACGATGGCTGGGTCACTTTCAATGCCCAGTACCTCGGTGCCCTGCTCC
>JAUSDK010000008.1 GCA_030650875.1 Polaromonas sp. | reverse complement strand
CATAGTGCAGGGCCAGGGTTTCGGAGGCCAGGGCGGAAAAATCTATCGCATTGAAACCTGCCGTCCGCGCCGCCACCGAGGTGAAAACAGATGCCAGAACTTTTTCAAGAAAGCCCAGCGGGGCCAGCGTTTTCGGGTTGTTCATTTCCGCCATGAAAATAATGATGCCGCCCACCACGATCAGCGCCAGCGAGCCCCAGACCGTCAGCACCGCATGAATCGACCATTTGGGGCGCTGCTTCTTGCGCTCGATGATCAACTCGTGCAGCACCGGAAAACCCAGCCCGCCAATCACAATCGACAGCATCAGCGGGATCAGAATCCAGCCGTCCCGAACAAAATCCATGACGCTGTTGCTCCAGGTGGAAAAACCGGCGTTGTTGAAGGCCGAGATCGAATGAAACAGGCCCTGCCAGGCCGCTTCGCCCCAGGGCATGCCGTAGCCCAGCGCAAACCTGGCGGTCAGCAGGGCGGCGATCAGCAGTTCGGTGACCACCGTGACGCCCAGCACCACCCGGGCCACGCTGCGCACGTCGCCCAGCGACAGGGAGTGGGTTTCAGCCTGCAGCAGCAGGCGGCTGCGCAGCTTGAGCTGACCGCCGATCAGTAGGCCCATGAGGGTGGCCGACGTCATCATGCCAAAGCCGCCGACCTGGAACAGGCCCATGATGATGGCCTGCCCGGTGGTGCTCCAGTACGTGCCGGTGTCCACCACCACCAGGCCGGTCACGCAGACGGCGGAAGTCGCGGTGAACAGGGCGGTGAGGAAGGGGGCGACTTCATTTTTTGCATGCGACAGCGGCAGCATCAGCAGCCCGGTGCCGATGGCGATTACCGCGAGAAATGACAACACCAGGACGGCCGATGGACTGGCTAGCCTGACTTTCAATATTGCACCATCGTAGAGTCCTGGTTTTTTATTGGCGCCATGATAGTCGCTGCCTGCGTCCTGCCGGTCTCTGAACGGCGAACTTCATTCACAAGTTGAATCACCTCATACACCAATTCAATTTGACGCTTCTGACCCCACCGGCCATAGTGCAGCATGAACCCTGCCAGCACCAAGAGCCCTGTTGCGGCCGTCACCATCGCCACGGTAGACCAGTTGCGCGACCGCATCCGGCGCAAGAGCAAGCTCAAGGGCCGCCAGGCCGATGACACTTCGCTTGAAGAAGTCCGCGCGCTGATAGGCGCCCGCCCGGCAGAGGGCCACCGCCGCGACCTGCTGATCGAGCACTTGCACCAGCTCAACGACGCGTACCGCTGCCTGCACGACCGCCACCTGGTGGCGCTGGCCAAAGAGATGAATCTTCCGATGGCCGAGGTGTACGAGGTGGCGACGTTCTACCACCACTTCGAAGTGGTCAAGGGCGATGACGCCGCGCCCGGGCTGACCGTGCGGGTGTGCGACGGCCTAAGCTGCGAGATGGCGGGTGCGCAGGACTTGCTGGCGCATTTGTCAGCTTTGCCGGCCTTGCTGGGCGCGCAGGATGTCCGGGTGGTGGCCGCGCCCTGCCTTGGCCGGTGTGAACAGGCGCCGGCGGCGGTGGTGCACCAGACGCCGGTGCCGTTCGCCACGCCCGAGTCCGTGATTGATGCAATAAATACGCCTAAAGCCCAATATGCACAAAGGCAAAATGCTATAAATTTTGAAGCATCTGACTGGGCCGAAAAAAGCATTCCCGAACTGTCCGGCGCCACCGATTACGCCACCTACCGCGCCCACGGCGGCTACGCGCTGGCGGCGTCGCTGGTGAACGGGGAAGAGGACGCCGAGCACGTCCTGCAGGCCATGGAAGACTCGGGCCTGCGCGGTTTGGGCGGGGCGGGATTTCCGGCGGGGCGAAAATGGCGCATCGTGCGGGACCAGCCCTTGCCGCGCCTGATGGCGGTGAACATCGACGAGGGCGAGCCCGGCACCTTCAAGGACCGCACCTACCTGGAGCGCGACCCGCACCGTTTCCTGGAAGGCGTGCTGATCGCCGCGCAGGTGGTGGGCGCCGAGGCCTGCTACCTCTATTTGCGCGACGAATACCACGGCTGCCGCGCGCTGCTGCAGGCTGAAATCGACAAGCTGCAGGCCGACCCGCCGTGCCCGCTGCCACTGATCGAGTTGCGCCGGGGCGCGGGCGCCTACATCTGCGGCGAGGAATCCGCCATGATTGAAAGCATCGAAGGCAAGCGGGGCGAGCCGCGCATGCGCCCGCCCTATATTGCGCAAGTCGGTCTGTTTGGCCGGCCCACGCTGCAGCACAATTTTGAAACCCTGTACTGGGTGCGCGACATCGTTGAAAAAGGCCCGCAGTGGTTCAGCAGCTTTGGCCGCAACGGGCGCAAGGGCCTGCGCAGTTTCAGTGTCAGCGGGCGGGTGAAGCAGCCCGGCGTCAAGCTGGCGCCGGCGGGCATCACCGCACAGGAACTGATTG
The DNA here is from genome assembly GCA_030650875.1 of Polaromonas sp. Lineage (GTDB taxonomy): Bacteria > Pseudomonadota > Gammaproteobacteria > Burkholderiales > Burkholderiaceae_C > Polaromonas. The sequence continues at coordinate 3,908 of JAUSDK010000008.1, read as the reverse complement.
ACGAATACTGCGGCGGCATGGCGGACGGCCACCAGCTTTATGCCTACCTGCCGGGCGGCGCGTCGGGCGGGATTTTTCCGGCCAGCCACGCCAATTTGCCGCTGGACTTTGACACCTTGCAGCCGCACGGCGGCTTCATTGGTTCGGCCGCCGTCATCGTGCTGGGCCAGCATGACAAGGCACGTGATGCGGCGCTGAACATGATGCGATTTTTTGCGAACGAGAGCTGCGGCCAGTGCACGCCGTGCCGCGTTGGCACCGCGAAGGCCGCGAAGCTGATGCAAGCACCCCGCTGGGACCACGCTACGTTGGAAGACCTGAACGTGGTGATGACCGAGGCGTCGATTTGCGGCCTGGGGCAGGCGGCGCCCAACCCGGTGCGCTGTGTCCAGAAATATTTTCCCGATGAGGTGGCCTGAATGAACGCACCTGCCCAACGGGCTGACGTGACGCTGCAGACCGTCGCCTTCACGCTCGACCAGCAAACCCTCCACGCCTTCGAGGGCGAAACCATCCTCCAGGCGGCCCAGCGCCACGGCGTCGAGATTCCGCATCTGTGCTTTCAGGAAGGCTTGCGGCCCGACGGCAACTGCCGCGCCTGCGTGGTGGAAATTGCCGGTGAACGCACCCTGGCGCCCAGCTGCTGCCGCAGCGTGACGGCGGGCATGGCGGTGCAGGCGCAGAGCGAGCGCGCCATCAAGAGCCAGAAGATGGTGCTGGAGCTGCTGCTGTCGGACATGCCCGATGCGGGCTACAAATGGATGGAAACGGATGAGTCGCTGCAGCACGGCGAACTCAGCGACTGGGCCGCGCGCATGCACGTCACCGTGCGGCCTGAACTCAAGGCCCTGCGCCGCGAACAGCCCCGGGCCGACCTGTCCCACCCCGCCATGGCCGTGAACCTCGACGCCTGCATCCAGTGCAATCGCTGCGTGCGCGCCTGCCGCGAAAGCCAAGTCAACGACGTGATTGGCTTTGCCCTGCGCGGCGCGCACAGCGAAATCGTGTTTGATCTGAACGACCCGATGGGCGACAGCACTTGCGTGGCCTGCGGCGAATGCGTGCAGGCCTGCCCGACCGGCGCGTTGATGCCCAAAACGCAGGTCGGCTCGCAAATTGTCGATAAAAAGGTCGATTCGGTCTGCCCGTTTTGCGGCGTCGGCTGCCTGCTGACCTACAACGTGAAAGACAACAAAATCGTCAGCGTCGATGGGCGCGACGGCCCGGCCAACCATTCGCGGCTGTGTGTCAAGGGCCGTTTTGGTTTTGACTACGCCCACAGCCCGCAGCGGCTGACGGTGCCGCTGATCCGCAAGGCGGGCGTGGCCAAGGACCCGCAAGCGCTGCAGACGCTCAACCGCGATACCGCCGACTGGTCCGAGGTGTTCCGCGAAGCGACCTGGGACGAAGCGCTGGCCCTGTCCACCGGCGCGCTCAAGCACCTGCGCGACACAAAAGGCAAGAAGTCGCTGGCCGGTTTTGGCTCGGCCAAGGGCAGCAACGAAGAGGCCTACCTGTTCCAGAAACTGGTGCGCACCGGTTTTGGCAGCAATAACGTCGACCATTGCACCCGGCTGTGCCATGCGTCTAGCGTGGCGGCGCTGCTGGAAGGCGTGGGCTCGGCGGCGGTCAGCAACCAGGTGCAGGACGTGGCAAACGCCGGCCTGATTTTTGTCATCGGATCGAACCCGACCGGCAACCACCCGGTAGCCGCCACCTGGATGAAGAACGCCGCCAAGAAGGGCGCGAAGATCGTGCTGGCCGACCCGCGCGTCACCGACATCGGCCGGCACGCCTGGCGCACGCTGCAGTTCAAGGCCGACACCGATGTGGCCATGCTCAATGCGCTGATCTACACGGTGATCGACGAAGGCTTGGCCGACCAGGACTTCATCACCAGGCGGGTCAATAACTTCGACGCCTTGAAGGAAAACGTCAAGGGCTACAGCCCTGAAGCCATGGCGCCGATCTGCGGCATTCCGGCGGCCACGCTGCGCGAGGTGGCGCGTGAATTCGCCAAGGCCAAGGGTGCGATGATTTTGTGGGGCATGGGCGTGAGCCAGCATGTGCACGGCACCGACAACGCCCGCTGCCTGATTGCGCTCTCCGCCGTGACCGGCCAGATCGGCAAGCCCGGCTCGGGCCTGCATCCGCTGCGCGGCCAGAACAATGTGCAGGGCGCCAGCGACGCGGGCCTGATCCCGATGATGTACCCGAACTACCAGCGCGTGACCAACCGGGCGGCGCACGACTGGTTCGAGAACTTCTGGAATACCCCGCTGGACGACCAGCCCGGCTACACCGTGGTCGAGATCATGCACAAGATCCTGGCGCCAGAGAGCGACCCGCACAAGGTGCGCGGCATGTACATCATGGGTGAGAACCCGGCCATGAGCGATCCCGACCTGAACCATGCGCGCCACGCGCTGGCCAGCCTGGAGCACCTGGTGGTGCAGGACATCTTCATGACCGAAACCGCCTGGCTGGCCGACGTGGTGCTGCCCGCCACCGCCTGGCCTGAAAAAACCGGCACCGTCACCAACACCGACCGCATGGTGCAGCTGGGCCGGCAGGCCGTTGACCCGCCCGGCGATGCGCGGCCCGACTTGTGGATCGTGCAGCAGATGGCGGCCGGCATGGGGCTGGACTGGCAGTACGACGGCCCGGACGAAGGCGTGGCTGCGGTCTATGAAGAAATGCGGCGCGCCATGCACACAGCCATTTCAGGCATCACCTGGGAGCGTCTGCAGCGCGAGTCGAGCGTGACCTACCCGTGCCTGAGCGAGGACGACCCCGGCGCGCCTATCGTGTTCATGGACCATTTCGACACCGACGACGGCCGCGTGCACCTGGTGCCGGCCGACATCATTCCGGCCAACGAGCGGCCCGATGCCGACTACCCGTTTGTGCTGATCACCGGGCGGCAACTGGAGCACTGGCACACCGGCAGCATGACGCGACGCGCGGCGGTGCTGGACGCGCTGGAGCCGATGGCGACCGCCTCGCTGTGCGGCGCTGATTTGCTGGCGCAGGGGCTTGCGCCCGGCGACGTGGTCACGGTGCAGTCGCGCCGGGGCGAAGTGGCGATTCATGTGCGCCGCGACGACGGTACGCCGCAAGGCGCGGTGTTCATGCCGTTTGCCTACTACGAAGCGGCGGCCAACTTGATGACCAATGCCGCGCTGGACCCGTTCGGAAAGATTCCGGAGTTCAAGTATTGCGCCGTGGCGATAAAGCGCGGCGGCCAGGCAGCAGTGGCCGCGGGCTATGGAGGGGGCGACGTTCATGGCGCTTGATTCAATTGAAAAATGCATTCCTGAAGTGGGCATGCAGTCCGCCGTACACTCCCGCCATGTCTGATTTTTTGTTGCAATCTCCCGAGCCGGGTGGGGCGCCTGGTCGTCCGTTTACCGTGGTGGCGGTGGTCATGCGCCGCGAACGCATCGACAACGTCTGGCAGCCCTGGCGCTGGGTGCTGGCCGATGTGGTGCCGCAAGAGGGCGGTTTTGGCGACGTACCCCGTTTGCTGCTGAAGGACGAGCGCGAGGAGCGCTGGCTGCATCCGGGTTTCAGGGTCGAGCTGCTCACCACCGATGCAGAAGGCTACTACCTCAATGTCACCACGCAACAGCCCTGCTTTTGGGTGGTCTGGCGCATGGAAGAAGAAGCCGGGCTGGCCGACGAGCCGGTGGCCGTGCCGCAAATTGTGACGCTGAGCTACCACGATGCCGGACGCTGGCTGGATGCGCAGGAAACCGTGGAGCAAGTGCCCGCGCCGCCGCAGGTGGTGCAGTGGCTGCAGCAGTTCGTGGATGCGCACCATGTGCTGGAGGCCAAGCGCCGCCAGCGCCCGCAAAGCTTCAAGACCCTGCAGGACCGCTTTGGCAACCCGGCGCGGGTCAGCACCG
>JAUSDK010000004.1 GCA_030650875.1 Polaromonas sp. | reverse complement strand
AAATCGCTTCGCTCGATGACGCAGCGCTGGGTGCGCGGCTCCAGCAGGTCGACCTGTGCGCCCGCCTGCAGCCGGCGCACAAGCTGCGTCTGGTGCAACTGCTGCGCGCCAGCGGCGAGGTGGTCGCCATGACGGGCGACGGCGTCAACGACGCACCGGCACTCAAAGCCGCCGACGTGGGCATCGCCATGGGCGAGCGCGGCACCGACGTGGCCCGTGAAGCGGCCGCGCTGGTGCTGCTGGACGACAGCTTTGCCCGCATCGTGGCCGCCATCCGGCAGGGCCGGCAGATTGACGCCAACATCCGCAAGGCCACGCGCTTTGTGTTTGCCGTGCATGTGCCCATCATTGCGCTGGCGCTGGTGCCCACGCTGCTGCAATGGCCGGCGCTGCTGCTGCCGGTGCACATTGTGTTGCTGCAGCTGCTGATTGACCCGGCCTGCGCCGTGGTGCTGGAGGCCGAGCCCGAGGACCCCGGCCTGATGGCGCGGCCGCCGCGCCCGGTGGCGGACTCGCCGTTTGCCGCTGCCCTTCTGGGCTACGCGGTGCTGCAGGGCCTGGGCATTGCCGCCGTGCTGCTGGCCGGACAGGCCTGGCTGGCCGGGCAAGGCTGGCGCGTGGCCGAGGGGCGCAGCGTGGTCTTTGGCACGCTGGTGCTCAGTGTGCTGCTGCTGATCCTGGCCAACCGCGACCTGACGCGGCCGGCGCTCCGGGGCATGACCGCCGCCAACCCCTGGCTGTGGCGCATGGCCGCTGCCGCGCTGCTGCTGCTGGCGGCCGTGCTGGGCCTGCCGTGGTTGCGCCAGCTGATGGGATTGGCGCTGCCCGGCGCGGCTGGCTTGGCCATGGCTGCGCTGCTGCTGGCGCTGTGCGGCCTGTGGCTGGAGGGGGTGCGCCGCGGCGTGCGTACACTGGGCCATTGACACCTGAAAGCCCGCATGAACGCCACGCCCGCGATGAAGCCGACCCCCAGCGAAAGCGCCCGCCCATGAGCGCCGCACACGACCATAGCCACGGCCACAGCCACGCCCCGGCCAGCTTCAACCGCGCCTTTGCGATTGGCATTGCGCTGAACCTGGCGTTTGTCGCCATCGAGGCCTGGTACGGCTGGAAAATCAACTCACTGGCGCTGCTGGCCGACGCCGGCCACAACCTGAGCGACGTGGCCGGCCTGGTGCTGGCCTGGGGTGGCGCGCTGGCCGGCAAGCTGCGGCCCAATGCCCGCCACACCTATGGCTGGAAGCGCGCCTCCATATTGGCGGCGTTCTTCAATGCCCTGCTGCTGCTGGTGGCCATGGGTTCACTGGCCTGGGAAGCCTTTCACCGCTTGGGCACGCCTGAAGCCACCGAGGGCTGGACCATCATGGCCGTGGCCGGTGTGGGCATCGTGATCAACACCGCGACCGCACTGCTGTTCATGCGCGGGCGCAAGGACGACCTGAATATTCGCGGCGCCTTTTTGCACATGGCGGCCGACGCGCTGGTGTCGCTGGGTGTGGTGATTGGCGGCGCGCTCTACCTCTGGCAGGGGTGGGCATGGATAGACCCGGTGATGAGCCTGGTGATTGCCGTGGTAATCGTGCTGGGCACCTGGAACCTGTTCAAGCAGTCGCTGCACATGCTGTTTGACGGCGTTCCCGAGGGCATTGACATGGTGGCGGTGCGCGCGCTGCTGATGGCCTTGCCGGGCGTTGCAGACGTCCACGACCTGCATGTCTGGGCCATGGGCACATCGGAAACTGCGCTGACGGCGCACGTGGTGCTGAAAGACCAGGGCACCGACACCAGCGCTGTATTGCAGGCGGCCGAACACGAATTGCACGAGCACTTCGAGATTCGCCACGTCACGCTGCAGCTTGAGCTGCCGGCTTATGCGCAACTGTGCGGGTTGCGGACCGGCGCCGGGTGCAGCTGACGGGTTGAGGGCAAAGTCGGTGAAGGCGGCGCCCGTTGTCAAGCCATCGGTTCACCCTTTGATGTAGCGCAACGGCGGTCTGCCCGCCGGCTGTCCCAATAGAAGATCAAGCGGAGCGTAGATCAGCCGACACCCCCCGTTTCCAGGAGACAGACCATGCCCAACATCGACATCGTGCTGTGCCACCCCGTGCGCACCGCCATTGGCACCTACGGCGGCAGCCTGAAGGACGTGCCCGCGCCCGAGCTGGGCGCGGCGGTGATCCGCGAGACGCTCAAGCGCTCGGGGCTCACGCCCGACCAGGTGCAAACCCTGGTCATGGGCAACGTGATCAAGGCCGGCGTGAAGATGAACCCGGCGCGCCAGGCCGGTATCGCCGCCGGACTGCCGGTGGACGTGCCCGCACTGACCGTGAACCGCGTCTGCGGCTCGGGCGCGCAGGGCATTGTCAGCGCCGCGCTGGAAATCTGGTCCGGCCTGATCGACTGCGCGATTGGCGGCGGCATGGAAAACATGGACCGCGCGCCCTACCTGCTGCCGCAAGGCCGCTGGGGCGCCCGCATGGGTGACGTGACGCTGTTCGACAGCATGCTGTATGACGGACTGAACGACGCCTTCAGCGGCCAGCATTCCGGCTGGCACACCGAAGACCTGGTGAGCCGCAACAGCATCAGCCGCCAAGACCAGGACCACTGGGCGCTGCGCTCGCAGCAGCGCTTTGCGGCAGCCCAGGCGGCAGGCAAGTTTGAGGCGGAAATTGCAGCGGTGGAAGTGCCGGGGCGCAAAGGCCCCACGGTCTTTAACCAGGACGAGCACAACCGGCCCGACACCAGCGCCGAATCACTCGCAAAACTCAAGCCGGCGTTCCGCAAGGAAGGCACAAGAACCGCCTGCATCGCACAGTGTCTGAACTCGGGCTCCGCCGCCATGGTGTTGGCCGTCAGGCCATGGGCCGATATAAATAGACTCCAGCCGATGGCACGCCTGGTGTCGTACGGCATCGGCGCGGTGGAGCCAGGCCTGTTCGGCCTGGGGCCCGTACCCGCCGTGCGCCAGGCGCTGGCGCGCGCCGGACCAGGCTGTCGAGCTGGTAAATACTGGCCACGACAGGCACCGCGCCGGCCGCCGTCAGTTTGACCGCCGCCTGCGTCGCATTGCCAAGCCGCTGCGCCGGCACCACCGCACCCTCCGCACCGGGAATCTGCCCGAGCACATCCTGCGCGGACTCGAAATCAAAGCCAGGCAGGCCGAGCAGGTTGGCCAGCACGCGCAGCACCTTCCAGGCGGGGCGTGTTTCACCGAACGGCTTGACCACGGCATGAAAACTCTGCACGCGGCCTTCGGCGTTGACAAAGGTGCCGGGGGTTTCGGTGAACGGTGCAATCGGCAGCAACACGTCGCTGAAGTCCATGTTCGCCTTGAAGGGGCTCAGGGTCACCACCATGTGCGCGCTGCCCAGTGCGGCCTTGGCCGAAGCCCCGGCCGCCGAGTCGAACTCGGGCTCGTTGTTGAGCAAAATGACGGCCTTGAGCTTGCCAGCCAGCAGCTGGCCGGCGGCCAGACCGCTGCCCGCCGGGAGCGCACCCGCCAGCTGGGCGCCGACGGTGTTGGCCGCTTCCGTGAGGTAACCGACGCTGGCGCCGGTCTGCTCGGCAATCCAGTTGGCCAAGCTCAGGAGGCTGGCGGCGTTGGCATGGTGCGCGGCGGCATTGCCCAGCAGGATGGCCTTGCGCTCGCCGCCCTGCAGTGATTTGGCCACGGCTTTGGCGGCGTCCGTGGCCTGGCCGGCAGCAGGCGCCGGAACACCCTTGTCCGCCGCAATCGCTGCGGCCACATCGGCCAGGGCCTGCACCCAGGCATCCGGCTCGGCCAGAACAGCATTGGCCACCGGCATGGCCCAGGCGTCGGCCGAGGCCAGTTCTGCTACGGAAGTGATAGCACTCAACGCACAACCCTTACGGACAGACTGCCGAATTCGCTGAGCAAACAGCGGGTGGTCCTTGCGCAGGTTGGAGCCCACGACCAGCACACGCTGCAGATTGGACAACGACGCGATCGAGGTGCCCAGCCAGCGCACGGAAGGCGACGGGGCAAATTCAGCGTTGCGCAGGCGGTAGTCGATGTTGTCGCTGCCCAGCCCGCGCATCAGCGAGGCCGCCAGGAACAGCTCTTCGAGCGTGCTGTGCGGGCTGGCCAGCATGCCCACGCTTTCGGCGCCGTGGTCGGCCTTGATCTGCTTGAGCCCGTTGGCGACATATTCGAGCGCGGTTTGCCAGTCCACGGCCTTCCACTGCCCGCCCTGCTTGAGCATGGGGGTGGTCAGGCGCTCGTCGCTGTTCAGGGCTTCGTACGAGAAACGGTCGCGGTCGGCAATCCAGCATTCGTTGAC
>JAUSDK010000051.1 GCA_030650875.1 Polaromonas sp. | reverse complement strand
TGTCGCCACCGACTTCCGCGGCGACACCCGCACCTCGATCTTTGACGCCGACGCCAGCATTGCGCTGGACGGCACCTTTGTGAAGATCGTGGCCTGGTACGACAACGAATGGGGCTACTCGAACAAGTGCCTGGAGATGGCCCGGGTGGTGGGGCGCGCACTGTAAAGGTTCTCCCGCCCGCCTGTCGAGCACCGGTCATTTGCTCCTGAATGCATAGCTGCCAGCGCAATAACCGTGAACCCTAGAGCTACTTTTTATTGATAAACAAAGGATTTTCATGGCTTTTATTTCCCTGCGCCAAATGCTGGACCACGCTGCCGAAAACGGCTACGGCGTGCCTGCCTTCAACGTCAACAATCTGGAGCAGATCCAGGCCATCATGGAAGCCGCGCAAGCCACCGACAGCCCGGTCATCCTGCAGGCCTCGGCCGGGGCGCGCAAGTATGCGGGCGAGGCCTACCTGCGCCACATGATGCTGGCGGCGGTCGAGTCGCACCCCGACATTCCCGTGGTGTTGCACCAGGACCACGGCACGTCGCCCGCTGTCTGCATCCAGTCGATCCGATCGGGCTTTACCAGCGTGATGATGGACGGCTCCCTCATGGCGGACGGCAAGACGCCCGCCAGCTACGAGTACAACGTCGACGTGACGCGCCGGGTGGGCGAGATGGCGCATGCGGTCGGCGTGTCCGTGGAGGGCGAACTCGGTTGCCTGGGCAGCCTGGAAACCGGCGAGGCCGGCGAAGAAGACGGCGTGGGCGCCGTGGGCAAGCTCACCCACGACATGATGCTGACCGACCCGGTGCAGGCCAAGGACTTTGTGCTGCAGACCGGCGTGGATGCGCTGGCCATTGCCATTGGCACCAGCCACGGCGCCTACAAGTTCACGCGCAAACCCACTGGCGACATTCTGGCGATCGACCGCATTGCAGCCATTCATGCGCAAATTCCCAACACCCACCTGGTGTTGCACGGCTCTTCCAGCGTGCCGCAGGAGTGGCTTGAGATCATTCGCCAGTTTGGCGGCGAGATCAAGGAAACCTATGGCGTGCCGGTCGAAGAGATCCAGCGCGGCATTCAAAACGGCGTGCGCAAGATCAACATCGACACCGACATTCGCCTGGCCATGACCGGCGCGATGCGTCAGGTGTTGGCCCAGCAGCCCAGCGAGTTCGACCCGCGCAAGGCGCTGGTGGCCGCCAAGAATGCGGCGCGCGGCATTGTCAAGGCGCGGTTTGAGGCGTTTGGCTGCGCGGGCATGGCCAGCCGCATCAAGCCGGTTTCCCTTGATGACATGGCCAGGCGTTACGTTTGAGGCCGGGAAATCCCTGATGTTCTGTGGGCAATCGACTACAGCCAGGATTCAAAAAATACGTTAAATTAGCGATCAGTTATATTCGCTACAACTTCTTTAGGAAACCCCATGAAACTTCTGCATGTTCTGTTGGCCGCCACTGCGCTGGTATCTGCTCCCGCTTTCGCCAATCTGGAAATGGCCAAGAAAAACGCCTGCATGGCCTGCCATGCAGTCGACAAAAAGCTGGTTGGCCCTGGCTACCAGGACATTGCCAAGAAATACGCTGGTCAAAGCGATGCAGAAGCCGCGCTGGTCAAAAGCATCAAGGCCGGTGGCTCGGGTAAATGGGGCCCGATTCCCATGCCCGCGCAGGCTGCACTGAGCGATGCCGATGCCAAGACACTGGCCGCCTGGGTGCTTGCCGGCGCCAAATAATTCATGATTTCCCGGGTGGGCTCAGCCTGGCTGGCCGATTCGGGAGCGCAAGGTGCCCGAGACATGACGCATGTCTGCACACTAAAAACCGAACCCGCCAGCTGGCGGGTTTTTTTATGCAAATTTTTCCATGAGCCGGGCCGAGCGCGACACCTCGGCAATGGCCTGCTCATCCGTCTTGGACTCATGCACGGCTTCGATCAGCGAGCACGTCATCATGCGGTAGAAGGCTTTTTCCATGGCCTTGCGCGTGGCCGACATCTGCGTGGCCACCTCTTCGCAGGAGCGGCCGCCTTCAATCATGTCCACCAGGCCCCGCACTTGTCCTTCAATGCGGCGCAGGCGATTGACCATGTCTTTCTGGTGCTCTTGCCGGTAATCCTGCGCCTGGCTGGTGGACTTCACGGCTGCGGCGGCAGGGGCGGTTGCTGCGGTGGTTGCTGCCGGGGTTGATGTGGATGTTTTCTTTCGCATGTTCTCAAGCCTTCCGGGTGACGGTTTGTGACAGTTTGCCAGATCGCACCAGACCGTAGCGCATGCGCGGGTTGTTGTCAAAAAAATACCATACCCCCATTGGTATAGGGTAGATACTTATTTCCGTTGCTGGTTGAAGCCGGGATGATTGCCACACACCAGGCAAATGTATTAATTGCGTCCAATTGTCTGGTTTTGAAATCTTCTTAACCCTCAACAGGAATACGCATGAAAAAACCTTCACTCACTCTTAGCCTGGCCGCCTTGCTGGTGGCGACCTCGCTGACGGGGTGCGGCACGATCAGCACCATGGGCAAGCTGGAAAGCGGCGCCGGGAGCGAGGCCAGCAAGATGTGGGATCGCTGGATTGAAGCCGATGGTGATATTGCCGTCGCAACGACCTGGGAGCGCAAAGTCAAGCCCGGTGTGACGATCAACGATATTGAACAGGTGTTTTCCACCGTTGCTACCGAGCGCAACATGAAGTCCGTCGGTGAGCTTCCGCTGTCCAAAGAACTTGAAGGGCGCACGGGCGTCAAGCAAAAATTCCTGAAGGTTTACTCCTATTGCTCGCCCACCACTGCACGCATGATGGTGGACTTCAGCCCCCACATGGGCGCCTACCTGCCTTGTCGCCTGACGGTGGTTGAGCGCGACGACGGGCTGTGGATCTACACCCTGAACATGGACATGATGGTCAAGATGGGCCGCAAGCTGCCTTCGCCCCTGAAGGAAGAGGCATGGAAAGTGCGCGAAACCATTTACCAGATGATGGACCGCGCCGCCAACGGTGCCTTCTAATCGTCCCGAAAAAATACCGCAACGATAAAAAAACAGGAGACAACACATGACACACACAGCACGCACCACCACCGGCCTTCGCTCACTCGCCCTGGCCCTGTTCCTCGGCGGAACCTTGTCCAGCGCCTTTGCAACCGACGGCTACTTTTCCCACGGCTACGGCATGAAGGCCAAGGGCATGGGCGGCGCCTCCGTGGCGGTGGCGCAAGACGGTTTTGCCGGTGCCAACAATCCGGCGCGCGCCAGCTTTTCAGGCAACCGGATTGAAGTGGGCGGCGACTTTTTCATGCCGGACCGCAGCGCCAGCCGCACGGGTAGTGGTACTTACGATGCGACGGTGGAAAGTGACAGCAAACTGTTTCTGGTGCCCGAGTTTGCCTACAACCGCACGGTCAACGACCGGCTGTCGGCCGGCCTGACGGTCTATGGCAATGGCGGCATGAACACCGATTACGCTGGTGGCCAGATTACCTGCCAGGGCCCCGCCAACATGCTGTGCGGCAGCGGCCGTCTGGGCGTGGACCTGATGCAGGTGGTGTTGGCGCCCACGGTGGCCTACAAGCTCAATGACCGCCACGCGATTGGTGTGTCGGCATTGCTGGTGCATCAGCAGTTCAAGGCTGATGGCCTGCAATTTTTTGGCCAAATGTCAAGTGACCCAACCAAGTTGACGAACAACGGTTTTGATACCAGCAATGGCTTGGGTGTGCGTCTGGGTTATTTTGGCAAGCTCAACGACAGGGTCAGCATTGGCGCGTCGTATTCGCCCAAGATTTCCATGTCGAAGTTCTCTGACTACGCCGGCTTGTTTGCGGAGCAGGGCAAGCTCGATATTCCTGAAAACTACTCGGTCGGCGCGGCGTTTCAGGCAACGCCCGATGTCATGCTAGCCGTGGACTACCAGCGCATCAACTATTCCGGTGTTGCGTCGATTGGCAACACAAGTAAGTCATCTGCACCC
>JAUSDK010000245.1 GCA_030650875.1 Polaromonas sp. | reverse complement strand
GCGAACCAGGGCGACACTTCATAGCCAGGCAAACCGGCTTCGGCCAGCGTCGGCACATTGGGCAGGGCACTGGAGCGCTTGGCGGTGGTCACGCCCAGCGCGCGCAGCTTGCCCGACTGGATGTGGGGCCGCGCCGAGGTGATGCTGTCAAACATGTAGTTGACCTGGCCGCCCAGCAAGTCCGCCACGGCCGGGCCGCTCCCTTTGTAGGGCACGTGCAGCATGTCAACCTTGGCCAGCGAGGTAAACACTTCCCCGGCCAGGTGAATGGAGGTGCCGTTTCCTGCCGAGGCATAGGTCAGCTTGCCGGGCTCTTTTTTGGCGGCGGCGATCACGTCGGCCACGGTCTTGACGTTGGGCTGGGTCGAGTTGGTGACCAGCACGTTGGGCACCACGGCCAGCAGGCTGACCGGGGCAAAGTCCTTGACCGGGTCGTAGTTGAGCTTGCCGTACAAGGGCTTGTTGGTCGCCATGCCGATGGAGGTGATCATCATGGTGTAGCCGTCAGCGGGCGCCTTGGCGACAAAATCAGCCCCGATGTTGCCGCCCGCGCCGGGCTTGTTCTCAATCACGAAGGGCTGGCCCAGCGCCTTGCCGGCTTTCTCGCCGAGCGTGCGGGCAATCGCGTCCATGGCGCCGCCCGGTGGAAACGGAACAATCCAGCGGATCGGCTTGGCTGGCCAGTCGCCGCCGCCAGCTTGCGCGTGGGCAGCCGGCGCGGCGACCAGGGTGATGCCTGCAGCCAGCAGGGTGAGCAGTTGATTTTTCAAGGCGTTGTCTCCGTGATTTATTGTTGCAATGCGAGTCGGTTCAAGCAATCGCCGAGGGGTGCGCTGCCAGCGGCGTCACGTCGATCTTCATGAACGGGAACAACGGCAGGCCTTGCAGCAGCTGGTGCAGCTCGTCGTTCGACGACACATCAAAAATGCTGTAGTTGGCGTATTCGCCCACCACGCGCCAGATGCTCTTCCAGCGGCCGTCGCGCTGCAAGTCTTGTGAATAGGCCTTTTCTCTAGCCTTGATCTCGTTGGCCTCAGCCACTGGCAGATCACGGGGGATGTTCACATCCATACGAACCAAAAACAACATAGGGTGCTCCTTAAACAGTGGCGGCGCGTTGGCCGAGGTCGATGTGTACGGGCGTCAAGCCAGTACGGGTGCGGTCAAAACGATGGAGCTGGGCCATGTCCACCTCAACGCCAAAGCCGGGGCCGTCCGGCAGTTGCAACTCAAAGTCGCGAATCGCCATGCGTTCGGTGACGAGGTCGTCCACCAGCAGTTGCGGGCCAAACAGCTCGCAGCCGTGGTGCTGCGTGCCCAGGGTGGAGAACAGGTGCGCAGCGGCGGCGCTGCCGATGGAGGTTTCCAGCATGGTGCCGCCGTACCAGCCGATGTCGGCGGCATCGGCCACAGCCGCCACCTGGCGCGTGCGCAGCAGGCCGCCATGCTTGGCCACCTTGAGCGAAAACACATGGCAGGCCTGGGCGCGCGCCAGCAGCATCGCGTCCTGCGGGGTGCAAACGGTTTCATCGGCCATGATGCTGGCGCGGTCGCCCAGCGTCGCGGTGAGGATCTTGAGTGCTTCCACGTTCCACTTGGCCACGGGCTGCTCGATCAGGGTGACGCCGGCATCAATCAGTTGCGGCAAATAGCGGCGCGCGGTGTTGCCGTCCCAGGCCTGGTTGACATCAACCGTCAGCGTGGCCCGGCCTTCGAGGCCGCGCGCGATTTGCGACACGTGGGCCACGTCGGCTTGCGGGCTGCGGGCACCGATCTTCATCTTGAAAATGCGGTGGCGCTTTTGCTCCAGGCGCAGCTGGGCTTCTTCAAGGTCTCGGGTCACGTCGCCGCTGGCCAGCGTCCAGGCCAGGGGCAGGCTCTGGTGGCGCTTGCCGCCCAGCAGTTGCCAGGCCGGCAGGCTCAGGGACCGCGCCACGGCATCAATCAGCGCCATCTCCACGGCGCTTTTGGCAAAGGCGTTGCCCTTGCAGGCCAGGTCCATGCGGGTCAGCGCGGTTTCAAAGCAGGCGCCGTCCTGGCCCAGCAGCGCGGGCGCCAGGTAGGCGTTGATGGCGTGCTGGATGCCTTCGGGCGATTCTTCGTTCCATGACGGACCGCCAATGGTGGCGGCCTCGCCAAAACCGCATGCGCCGTTGGCCAGCCAGAGCTGGACAATGACGGGGCTCTGGCGGCTGATGGAGCCAAACGACAGCTTGTGCGGACGGAGGGTGGGAATATCCAGAATCCGCGCCTCGATGCGCTCGATCGGAAAACGGCTCGTCATGAAGGTGGCCCTTGCGTCGGAAGTGAAAAACATCTGAAGATTAAGGGCAAACAAGACCTGCTTCCAATGATTTATTTGGCATAAATCGTTCGATACATTCGAACGATTGACGTACGATAAGACGATGGAAATCCGCCAGCTCCGCTACTTTCTCGACATTGCGCAGACCGAGCACCTGACGCAGTCGGCACAAAACCTTTTTGTGACGCAGTCCACGCTGTCGCACGGCCTGCGCCAGCTGGAGCAGGAACTGGACGTGACCCTGTTCGACCGGCTGGGGCGGGGCCTGAAGCTGTCGCAAGCGGGGGCCGAATTTCGCGTCTATGCCACCCGGGCGCTGAAGGAAATCGAGGCCGGCCGCATGGCGCTGGCCGACCTGAGCGGGCTGCAGTCCGGCACGCTGACGGTGGGTGCCTTTCCCACGTTCCTGAACACGGTGGTGCCGGCCACGGTGGCCGCCTTCAGCCAGGCGCACCCCGGGGTGATGGTGGAGGTGCGCGACTTGCGCGCCGGCGCGATCGAGGCCTTGCTGCTGCGCGGCGAACTGGACCTGGGCATCGCCTTTCACCCGACCGAGCACGAGGAGATCGAGACCGAGCCGCTGTTTGACGAGCGCATGCTGCTGGTGGTGGGCGCCTCGCACCCCCTGGCCAGGCGGCGCAGCCTGGCCATGAAGGCGCTGGCGGGCCTGCCGCTGGCGCTGCTGCCGCGCAGCTTTGCCACGCGCCGGCTGATTGACGCCAGCCTGCGTCAGGCCGACGTGGTGCCGAGCGTCAGGGTGGAGATGGATTCGGTGGAAGCCCTGCTGGGCGTGTGCCGGTTCGGTGACTTGGCGAGCATCGTGCCCGAACGCGCCGCGCGCCAGGCGCCCGATCTGCACACGATTGCACTGACCGAGCCGCACATGGTGCGCACCGCCGGCATTTTGTGGCGGCGCGGTGCGTCGCGCAGCGCGGCCGCGCGGGCCTTTGCGGCCCTGCTGCTCACAACCCCCTTGCTTTGAGGGGCCGGGCG
>JAUSDK010000264.1 GCA_030650875.1 Polaromonas sp. | reverse complement strand
TGACTCGAATTCCGCATGAGCATGCAAAAACGGCGGCTCCCTGTGAATATTTTCTACGCCATGCTCCCAGCGCTCAAGCTCTGCAGTCATCTGCTGTTCCAGCTCGGTTTCGATCGCTTCCTGCCTGGCCGCCTGTTCCCATTGGTCATAGTGCTGCCGAACGCTGCCCAGGGGCAGTGTCCTGGCGACTTCGATCTGCTCGTCCTGCCATGCGGCATGGATGACCCGCAGATCCGCCCGCTCCAGCCCGATAGGGAGCATGGATAAAAAGCGCACGATGCGTTCCCGTGCCGTGGGGTCCGGTCGCTGATAGGGTGCGTACTTTTCCTGGTCACGGCTCACGCGCGCATCAAAAAACCAGCCCGAGCCGTCCTTGACGTCTTCGCGCAGCAAGTTGATTTCGTGATTACCCAGAACCGCCACGGCCCGCCCGGATTCCACCAATTCCTGCGCCAGGGCAAGCACCGCCGGGCTGTCCGGCCCCCGGTCGCAGAAGTCACCGACAAAGACCAGGGTGCGCTCCTCAGGATGGTTGCCTTGCTGGTCATAGCCCAAATGTCCCAGCAAGCTGCACAGCGCGTCATATTCGCCATGGATGTCGCCCACAATATCCAGTGGCCCGGCGGGAAGGGGTTGAATCAGGCTCATGATTTCCTCATGGTTGGTTTTTTGGCCGCACTATCAAGGTCAGGGTGGCGATAGAACTACTCGAATTTTCGCCGTGATGGCGAAGGTGGCCCGCCTTGATACTGACGGGCATCCACCATACGCTTTTGTGCAGCCATTACCAAGCCATGAAGGACAGGGAACGTTTGCGGCGGCGCCGCCTGACGATCTTGGAAAGTTCGACCTGTGGCCCACGTACGCGGCCAGTTTCGAGTTCCTGCGCAGCGTGTTTGATCAGTCGAAGTGCAGTTTTGCCGCCACGGCAGCGTGATCCGACGCCCATAGTCCGCCGGTGCCAGCCGGATGGGTCTTGTCACCCATCGTGTTGCCGAGCAGTTTCATGTCGAGCACAAGCGGTAGCTGCGTGAGCGTGAAGATCATGTCGATGCGCTCGTACAGCTCCGACTTCCGGTTCGTCAGGCTTTCCGACTGGCAGCAGCTCAGGCCATCGTCGACTTGAGGCCGCATCGTCCAGGCGTCGGTGAACCCGTTCCGCGTGAAGACCTGGTAGGGCGTGGGTGCGCCGGGGATCGTGTCCTGTGGCGCCGAGTTGATGTCGCCGACGACGAGCAGCTTGCGCTGGCCGTCCCAGGTACCTAATGCGGCAGCCAGGACTTCGGAGGCCTGGCCGACCTGCAGCAGGCGGGTCTCGGGCAGGTTGGGGGCCAGCAGGCGCTGCTCAAGGTGCGTGTTGAAGATGCGGTAAGACTGGCCCTTCACCGTCACGTCCACCGCGAGGAAGCCGCGCTCGATCGC
>JAUSDK010000244.1 GCA_030650875.1 Polaromonas sp. | reverse complement strand
CAGGAAATCCAGTTCAACGACATCCGCACCACGCTGCAGGCGCTGATTGCCATTTACGACAACTGCAACAGCCTGCACACCAACGCGTTTGATGAGGCCATCACCACGCCGACCGAAGACTCGGTGCGCCGCGCCATGGCGATCCAGCTCATCATCAACCGCGAATGGGGTCTGGCCAAGAACGAAAATCCGTCCCAAGGCGCCTTCATCATCGAGGACCTGACCGAGTTGGTGGAAGAAGCGGTGCTGCTCGAATTTGAGCGCATCTCCGAGCGCGGCGGCGTGCTCGGCGCCATGGAAACCGGCTACCAGCGCGGCAAGATTCAGGACGAATCGATGCATTACGAAATGCTCAAGCACACCGGCGAGCTGCCCATCATCGGCGTCAACACCTTTCGCAACCCGCACGGCGACCAGGTCCAGGACAAGCTGGAACTGGCCCGCTCGACCGACGAGGAAAAGCAAAGCCAGCTCAAGCGGCTGGAAGACTTTCACGCCCGCCACGCCAGCGCAGCGCCGGCGCAGCTCAAGCGCCTGCAGCAGGCCGTGATTGACAACCAGAACGTGTTTGAGGTGCTGATGGACGCCGTGCGCGTGTGCTCGCTGGGCCAGATCACCAACGCGCTGTTCGAGGTGGGCGGGCAGTACCGGCGCAATATGTAACCAGCCACAGGCGGGCGGCTTTCAGCCACAAAAAAACCCGAACAGTTGAGGCCTTGTGGCCCCAGCTGTTCGGGTTTTTTTGATCGGCGAAGCGCGGGTGGCGCCAGCCGGTCTGTGGCTTAGCCGCCTTTGGACGGGCGCTTGCCGGGGTTCTTTTTGCTGCGGGTGTGCGAGCCGCGCTCCAGGCTGATTTTCTGGCCATGGCCAGTGGTGATCGTGTAGCCTTTTGGCGGCACGGGCTTGGGGGCACAGATGTCGGCTTCGACTCTGATTTTTTTGGACATGGAAGACTCCGGTTAAAAATAGCTGAACACGCAATTTTAAGCCACTGCGCGCCGGCACGGATTCGGTGGGTGAAAGAGCGGCGATTCGCGTATTTCCCGGCGGCACACCTTCCATCGCCTAATTTGCTATATTTTATATAGCTATCAGAGTCCGCAGCGTAAGGTACAACCTCACTTTTCATGCCTGATTCAGGCCAACCTCGGCGTAAAGCCGCTCCACATCGGCCTTGCTGCACAAGCCGGTGCCGGCCGACAGCAGCGCGGCAGAACCCGCTGCCACGCCATAGCGAAAGGCCTCGGCCAGCCCGGCCTGTCGGCTCAATGCCCAGACCATGGCGCCGACAAAGCTGTCGCCGGCGCCGGTGGCGCTGAGCACCTGCTGCGCCAGCGCAGGCGCGCGCCAGGTTTGTTCAGCGCTCACCAGCAGCGCACCCTGCCCGCCCAGCGACAGCGCCACCACCTCGGCCTGTCCGCTGGCCACCAGCTGCTGCGCGGCGGCGCGCCATTGGGCCTCGTCGGCCAGCGGCAGGCCCGTCAGTTCACGCAACTCGCGCAGGCTGGGCTTGACCAGATAGACGCCCTCCTTCAGGGCCTCGGCCAGCGCCGGCCCGGACGTGTCCAGCACCACCCGGGTGCCGGCCGCCCGCGCCAGCCGCACCAGCCGGGCATAAAAATCAGTCGGCACGCCGGGCGGCAGGCTGCCGCTGGCCACCAGGGTGCGCGGCGGCGCGTCCAATGCGGCAACGCAGCCCAGGCAGGCCTGCCACTCCGCTGGCGCGAGCGTGGGGCCCGGCAGCACAAAGCGAAATTCCCGGCCGCTGGAGGTTTCAAGAACCGAAAAACTCTGACGGGTTTCGCCGGCAATCTCCACGCAGCGGCTACGCACCTGCTCGGCGTCCAGCAGCTGCCGCAGCTGCTGGCCCTGCAGCCCACCCACGGGGTAAAGCGCCACGCAGTCGGCGCCCATGCGCTGCAGCACACGGGCCACGTTGATGCCGCCGCCGCCCGGAAAACGCAGCGGGGCGCTGCAGCGCAGCTTGTGGGTGTCGGTCACGCTGGCGGTAGACGTCGCAAGGTCCAGCGCCGGGTTCATGGTGAGGGTGAGGATGTCGGCCATGGTCAGGCCGCTACATGGCCGCGCGCAGCGGAAGATTGACCAGCAGGTTCTGCGGCTTGATCCGGAGCACCTTGCCCGCATCCATGCTCAGCCCCAGATACACGGGTTTGCCGGCCACATCGGCGCGCATTTCGGCCGGGTTGACAAACTCCAGCCGAAACAGGCTGACGAGGCGCTGCAGGCGGTCGGGCGCAACCGGACGGTCTTCATACAGGTCATTGAGGACGGCCGTCGACTCGGCGTCAAGCCCGACATGCCAGCGCCAGGCCTCGTCCTCTATTTTTTGCAACGGCCGGATTGTGACGGCCACGCCCAGGAAATGCTGCACCCACAACTGCAGCACGCCGGCCAGCGCCTTGAGCCCCGAGCGGGCGCGCGTCAGCGTGAAAACCAGTCCATGACTCAAGTCGTTGGTGACCTCGTGCGTGAGGTCAAGCAAAAACCGGTGGCGGCCGGCCTGCTGCCAGTAGTCGGGCGCGTTGTCGTCGCTCAGCACCTGCAGCTCAATCGTGCGCTGCGGCGCCTTGGCTTCGGCCAGAAAGCGCCCAAAATCGCCCAGGCCGCCGGTTTCATGGAGCATGTCCATGGTTTCGCGGTCGCCACTGAGCACCTGGCCGCCTTCGGTGCTGATGCGCTGGCTGCGAAACAGCATTTCACCCGCGCGCAGTGTGTAGGCGTCCTGGGCGCCCTCCAGCAAGCTGTGCGTGATCGCCTGCGCCAGCAAGTCGATGAACAGCGGCGGTATGTCGATGCGGCCCGCGCCGCTGGCCGTGAACAGGCCCAGGTAATAAGCCTCCAGCGTGCCGGCCGCCAGCAAGCCATCGCGAAAACGCAAAAACAGCGTGTAGCTGTCACGGGCGTCGCTGTCTTGCAGGGCCTGCAACTCGCCCGGGCTGACCGGCCGGGCAGGCGACGCGGTCAGCGCTGCATGCAGGGCCAGCTCGGCCGGGCAGGACTCGGGCACGGGTGCCAGTTCAGGCCGGGCCAGGAAAAGGCGGAGGTAGTCGTCGGTGGGCTTTAGCCAGCCGCGCTCGGTGCGCTGGAGAGAGCTGAAACCACTGGAGGGCCAAAAATTTTGCATGGATGCAATGGTCGCACAGCGAAGGTATTTTTTCAGGACCAGCTACGCGCCGCGCACCAAACCCCTGTTTTTCTTGCAAGTAAAACTACTTAAGGGTCTAGCCCATGGCGCAGCCGGTGCGGCACCACTACGATGGATTTATTGATTCTCGGGAACGGCATCTTTTGTTGCATCACGCCTGCCGGCCCGCGAATTTAAACCCCTATGCCGGAGAATAAATTTGTCAGTGGAGTTCATTCTCGAAACCAAAGGTCTGACCAAGGAATTCAAGGGATTCGTGGCCGTCAATCAGGTGAACCTGAAGGTTCAGCGCGGCCACATCCACGCGCTGATCGGCCCGAACGGCGCCGGCAAAACCACCGTGTTCAATCTGATCAGCCGCATCTACACCCCGACCTCGGGCGACATTGACTACATGGGCACCAAACTGACCAACCAGCCGCCGCACAAGATCGCCGCGCTGGGCATTGCGCGCACCTTCCAGAATATTGAACTTTTCGAGCATGCCACCGTGCTGCACAACCTGCTGATCGGCCGGCACACCCACAGGCAGACCGGTTTGTGGAGTGAAATTTTCTTCACGAAAAAAACGCGCGAGGCCGAACTGCAGGCGCGGGAAAAGGCCGAGCAGATCATCGATCTGCTGGACCTGCAGCACCACCGTGACTCTTTTGTCGCCGGCCTGCCCTACGGTGTGCGCAAGGTGGTGGAGCTGGCCCGGGCCCTGTGCACCGAGCCCAAACTGCTGCTGCTGGACGAACCGTCCTCGGGGCTCAATGTGGAGGAAACCGACGACATGGCTTTCTGGATCCAGGACATCAAGAACGAGCTGGGCGTGACCGTGCTGATGGTGGAACACGACATGACACTGGTCTCCAAGGTGTCCGACCGCGTGCTGGCCATGAACCAGGGCGAAGTGCTGGCCATGGGCACCCCGCGTGAAGTCCAGACCGACCCTGGCGTGATCGAGGCCTACCTCGGCTCCATCGACGATGTGTCTTCGCTGCGCCGGCAACACAAGGCCGTCGATTTGCACACGGAGGCCCGCTCATGAGCCGCCGGGCCGTTCCCAAGGCGAATACCGCAGCGCACAGAGCGGAGGTTATCCAATGAGCGCCACACCTCCTCCTGTGAGCGACCAGCCCGTGCTCAAGCTGCTCAACGTCGAGAGCTCCTACGGACCGATCAAGGCCATACGCGGCGTCAGCCTGCAGGTGCGCCGCGGCGAGATTGCCACCGTGCTGGGCTCCAACGGCGCCGGCAAGACCACCATTTTGAAAACCATCTCCGGCATCATCGATCCGCGCAAGGGATCGATCGAGTTCAAGGGTGGCAACATCACGGCGCAGGACCCGGCCTACATCGTCCAGCAGGGTCTGAGCCATGTGCCGGAAGGCCGGGAGGTGTTTCCGCTGCTCAGCGTGCGCGACAACCTGCTGATGGGCGCCTACACCCGCAAGGACCGCGATGGTGTGGCGCGGGACATCGAGGTGGTCTTCGGCTATTTCCCCATTCTGCGTGAGCGTGCCCTGCAGGACGCCGGCCTGCTTTCGGGAGGCCAGCAGCAG
>JAUSDK010000243.1 GCA_030650875.1 Polaromonas sp. | reverse complement strand
CACACGTCGTGACGCGCTCGCAACGGAGCGTGCATTGCGCAGCCTCCACATCAACGGAATGCAAGCGGGTCAGGCGGATACCGGGGCGGTAATGATCCTAAAAACGGAAAAACCGGCCGAACCGCACAAGGTGCGCAGTCGCCCCCCGTCATGGGCGTCAGAAACTGCGTCAGAAAACAAAAAAGCGGCCTTTTGAGGGGCCGATTTTTTTGGCGCTCATCTCTAACCTGTTGATTATAAAAAACTTTTTCTGGTGGCCTGGGGCGAAATCGAACCACCGACACAAGGATTTTCAATCTTCCGACAAATCACCTTGAATCAACGACTTAACGCATTTTCTATCTACCAATCCCCAAAATCTGGCGGCGTTCTTCCCTCCTCACAGCAGCGCAACTTAGAGATGTTTGTAGAAGCCTGCTATTGCTCTGAACAACCAAGCGCCCGCTGCTGCGCTTGTATCGCCAAAGTGCGCTGACGATCAGACCCAACCACCTCGGGAGCCTGATACTGCCAATTGCTGTAGCGGCTCCAAATTTTGTCGCGGTCAGTTTTCAACCCGGCGCAACGTGTGGCTGCGTCGCTCTGAACCGAGTCACTAGACACCTGCTTAGTTGCCGCTTGTCGCTGGCCTTCCGCGATCGCTACCTGCTGATCCCACGACATTCCGCTTGGCACATTAGCGATCCGATCAATCAGCGCCTTATGCTTACTGCATGTGGTATCGGCCCAGAATGTGCCCCCGTCATAGCCCTTGCAGTGGTAAATGGTGTCCGCCGATCCCGATAGTGGAAGCGCCGCGAGGGCGAGCAACAGGTATTTCATGCCCATCAGCTTAACAGTCCCCCATCGCGGTACCGGACTTCTGGAGCAATTCCTTCCTGATAGCAGGCAGGGGGCCCTGCAAGGGGGCGGCACGCCCGGGTATGGGGTGCAACCCCATGTAGCGAAGCGCGACCTCTCAAAATATCGCACGAGGGTTGCTCAAGTCCCCTCCCCTGCTATGCTTCACAGATGGCCGAAATAAAGAACCGAAAGCTAAAAACGCCAGTTGCTAGTCATGAGCAAGCGGTGGAGCGCTACGCATTGATGGATCAAGCCATCCGTAAAGGCGGCTTTCAAATTGATGAGCTTGAATCGGCGTTAGGCATGTACATGATCGGCTTTCACTTTGGATGGAAGGTTCTTTACCTCATCCACAGCAAACGAACCATCAAGAAGTACGAAGGCATCTTGGGCATCAAGGTCAGTGAAGCATTTCCTGAGTTCGGGCCCGATGCAGATCGCACCAACGCGTACAAGCTCATTCAGTCAGTGTCCAGCTTTTGGAAGATGGTTTCCGGTGAAGAGAAGCCGTCCATTCAGCTTGATAAACGTGCGCTGACTGAATAGGGAACACCAAGTTCCTTGACGGAGACTTGAAATTTCCTTTTAGCAGGGGATATGAAGTCTCCTATTTCAGTTTTACAGCCAAACCGGCTTCCGGGCAGCCGGGCAGCCGCGTCAGCGGCCCCCGCGCGGCCGGAGGCCGCTGGGCTTGTCTCTCTGTATAGACCAGAGACATGGGAAACGGATGTACAGGGACATAGTAAACACCATGCGGTTTCAGGAAGCTGCCTTCATCGCGTTCAGGTCCACCTGCATGAAGCGGTGATGGCAGAAAAATACATCGTAGCGGCCGTCGTGGCCGGGGTCCGCCCGAAAGGCTATCGGCAGCTTGAGCAAGGCGCTCGATACCTTGATTTTGAAACCCTCGAAATGGA
Organism: Polaromonas sp.; assembly: GCA_030650875.1. Taxonomy (GTDB): domain Bacteria; phylum Pseudomonadota; class Gammaproteobacteria; order Burkholderiales; family Burkholderiaceae_C; genus Polaromonas. The sequence continues at coordinate 793 of JAUSDK010000243.1, read as the reverse complement.
CCTCGCCGTTCCATTTGACAACGGCCACGATGTCCTGGCTGGGGTACTCGATGGGCGGCAAGGTTTGCGGATAGCTGTTCGGGCTGGCCCGGTAGCGCGCAGCCGGCGTTTGCAGCGCCAGCGCATCGTGCGGGCGCTCGTGGTTGTAGACGCCCCGCCAGTGCTCGAAGGCGCTTTGCGCATGCGCAAGATCGGCAAAGCTGCGCCCGGCCAGCACCTCGGCCTTGAGCGAGCGGTGAAAGCGTTCGATCTTGCCGTTGGTCTGCGGGTGATACGGCGCGCTGTGACTGACCCGTATGCCCAGCCGGACCAGCCAGACGCTCAGCTCGCTCAGGCTTTGACCGGCCAGCCGGGGGCTGCCCCAAGGCGCGCCGTTGTCGGCATTGATGCACAGCGGCAACCCGTAGCGCTGGAACACCTGGACCAGGTGCGGCTGTACGCTGGTGGTGGCCACACTGGGGCAAGCCTGCAGCGCCAGATTGAAGCGCGAATGGTCGTCCAGCAGCGTCAAGGGGTAGCAGCGCCCCTGATGGGTCTGAAAGTCGCCCTTGAAGTCGATCTGCCACAGTGCGTTGGGCTGCTCGTGCTCGAAGCGCTGCCAGTGCTGGGCGGCCAGGCTGGCCTGGGGCGTGATCAAGCCGTGGCGGTGCAAGATGGCCGTGATGGTACTGGGCGGCGGCACATCCATAGCCCCCAGCTCTGTCAGGCGCCTGGCAATTTTGCGACCACCCCAGCAGGGGTGCTGGCCGCGCAGTTCGATCACGGCCTCCTCCATGTCGGGCGGGGTGCGCGC
>JAUSDK010000240.1 GCA_030650875.1 Polaromonas sp. | reverse complement strand
AAAGCAGGCGCAGCAGTTTGCGCTGAATGTGCTGGTGGCTTTTATCCCCGCCGTGCTGCTGGGGCTGCTGTTTGGCAAGGCCATCAAGGCGCACCTGTTCACACCGGTGGTGGTGGCCAGCACCTTCATCATTGGCGGCTTTATTATTTTGTGGGCTGAACGGCGGCAGCTGCGCAACCCGGCGGTTACGCGCATTCACACGGTCGAGGCCATGACGACCATGGACGCGCTCAAGGTCGGGCTGGTGCAGTGCCTGGCCATGATTCCGGGCACCAGCCGCAGTGGCGCCACCATTATTGGCGGTATGCTGCTGGGGCTGTCGCGTCAGGCGGCGATCGATTTTTCTTTTTATCTGGCCATTCCCACGCTCATAGGTGCTGGTGCCTACAGCCTGTACAAAGACCGTGCGCTGCTGTCCCTGGCCGACGCGCCGATGTTCGGGGTGGGACTGCTGTTTTCCTTTATCAGCGCCTGGCTGTGCATTCGCTGGCTGCTGCGCTACATCGCCACCCACAGCTTTGTGCCGTTTGCCTGGTACCGCATCGCGTTTGGCATCGTGGTGCTGGCCACGGCCTGGAGCGGCATGGTGGTCTGGGCCGACTGAAGCGGTGTAGCCGGTTGTGCCGGCTGACTTGACCGGGGCCAGGCCGGCCTGGCTCAGCCCATCATGTTCAGCAGCGCGGCTTCCATGGCGGCCGCCGTGGCCAGCGGTTTTTCCATCGGAAACAGGTGGCTGCCGTCCAGCATCATGATGCGGCCTTTGGTGACTTTTTCGGTCATGGCCATGCCCACCTGTTTCATCTCGACCGACTGGCGCCCGCCAATGAAGGTGACGGGGCATTTGAGCGGATGGGCCTTGAGCAGACGCTCCAGGTTGTCGGGCAGGGTGTTGTAAATGGCGGTTTCCACGTCGCGGTCAAAGCTCAGCAGGCGCTGGCCCTGGCCCGAGCTGGTTTCATCATGCGTGCCATGCTCGATATAGTCGCGCAGCACCTGCTCGTCCCAGCGCGCAAAGGCCTTTTTGCTGCGGAAATGCGCCAGCACTTCATCGCGGCCCAGCCATTGCTGCCGGCGCTTGCGGCTGATGGCGCCGGGCGAGATCGAACCCACCAGTTGCGCGCGCTTGGCCACGCTCAGAGCAGTGGCGCGCCAGCCGCCCAAAATCGGCGAGTCAAGCATCAGCACGCCGCGCACCGGCTGGCCACCCAGCACCGGGTGCTGGGCAGCGCACATCAGGCTTAAAAACCCGCCCAGCGAATGGCCGACCAGAAATGCCGCCTGGCCGGATTTTTCGACTTCCCGGGCGGTGAAGTCGGCCAGTTGCTGCACCAGATTGGGCCAGTTGCTGGTGACCGGGTAGCGCGGGTCGTGGCCAAATTTTTCAATGGCCTTGACCTGAAAGCCCCGTGTCTTGAGGTTCTGGAACAGCACGCCGTAGGTGCTCGCCGGAAAGCTGTTGCCGTGGGAAAAAATGATGAGGGGTCTGGAGCTGGAGGGCACTGGTATTGAAGGGCCCCGCAGCGCTGGCTGCGGGTTGGCCCCGGGTGAGGTGAATCGGATGAACAGGGCTAAATCAGCTTTTCATGTGGCGTGCTGATTTTCTTGAGCAGGTCATGGCGGGCGGCCGGCATCTTGATGGGAATGTCGGTGTGCGCGTCGTCCCACACCGGGTCCTCAATGCTGTCGAACACCTCGCGCAGCTTTCGGCCCCAGTTGTTGTGCATCATCTGGTAGTAGGGGTTGTCGTGGTCAATGCAGACAATCTTGTCGGTCTTGAAGCTGTCCGCTTCATAGACCACCAGGTCCAGTGGCAGGCCGACCGACAGGTTGGACTTGATGGTCGAGTCCATCGACACCAGCACGCATTTGGCAGCTTCGGCCAGCGGCGTTTCCGGCGTCAGCACGCGGTCCAGCACCGGTTTGCCGTATTTGGATTCGCCGAGCTGGAAGTAGGGCGTCTCGTCGGTGGCTTCAATGAAATTTCCGGCCGAATAGACCTGAAACAAGCGCATCGCTTCGCCGCGGATCTGGCCGCCCAGCACCAGTGCCACATTGAAATCGAGGTCGGCCTTTCGCAGGGCCTCGCCGTCGCGCTCGTGGACACGGCGAATCGCCGAGCCCAGTACGCGGGCTGCATCAAACATGCTTTTGGCGTTCCAGATCGTGATCGGCTCGCCGCCCTCAGGGTCCTTGAGTTGCTCAATCTGCAAAATTTCGCGCACCGATTGCGAGATGGACAGGTTGCCCGCCGACAGCAGCACCATGAAGCGGTCGCCTGCTTTTTCGTAGACGATCATTTTGCGAAAGGTGCTGATGTTGTCCAGGCCCGCATTGGTGCGTGAGTCTGACAAAAACACCAGGCCGGCGTTGAGTTTGGCGGCGACGCAATAGGTCATGAGAGGGCTCGGGAAGGTTAAGAGATGGAAATTCGGGGACGAGGGGCCGGGGCTGGGGCCGGATTTATGCCGTCGCCAGCTTTTTCAGCCGGTAGAGTGCTTCCAGCGCCTCACGCGGGGTCAGCGCGTCGGGGTCTATCGTACCCAATGCCGTCAAGGCGGCGCTCTCGTCGGGCTCGGGTGCCTGCGGCGGGGCCGCAAACAGGTCAATCTGGGCGCGCGATTCGTTCTGCTGATTTTCCAGCGCAGCCAGCGCATGCCGGGCATGGCTGATCACGGCAGCCGGCACGCCGGCCAGCTTGGCCACAGCAATACCGTAGCTCTTGCTGGCGGGGCCGGGCTCGATGTGGTGCAGAAAAACGATGTCGGCACCCGACTCGACCGCGCTGACATGCACATTGATCGCCCCATGGTGCTGCGCCGGAAACTCGGTCAGTTCAAAATAATGGGTGGCAAACAGCGTGAAGGCCTGGGACTTGTTGTGCAGGTAGGCCGCAATGCCGCCGGCCAGCGCCAGGCCGTCAAAGGTGGAGGTGCCGCGCCCGATCTCGTCCATCAGCACCAGCGAATGCGGCGTGGCCGCATGCAAGATTTGCGCGGCCTCCAGCATTTCGAGCATGAAGGTCGATTGCGCGTTGGCCACGTCGTCGGCCGCGCCGATGCGGGTGTGGATCGCGTCAATCGGCCCGAGCCGGCAGCGGCTGGCGGGCACGTAAGAGCCCACGCTGGCCAGCAGCACAATCAGCGCCACCTGGCGCATATAGGTCGATTTGCCGCCCATGTTGGGGCCTGTGATGACCTGCATGCGGCTTTTGCCGGTGAGCTGGCAGTCGTTGGCAATAAAAGCCGTGCCGCCGGTCTCTGCCAGGCGGGCTTCGACCACCGGGTGCCGGCCTTCGGTGATGTCGATGCACGGCGCCACGACAAACTCGGGCGCGCACCAGTTCAGCGTGAGTGAGCGCTCGGCCAGCGCGCACAGCGCATCGAGCGCGGCCAGCGCCCGCGCCAGCCGGCTCAGGCGTGGGACGAAGTGCTGCAACTGGTCGAGCAGCTGCTCGTACAGCCATTTCTCGCGCTCCAGCGCCCGCGCCGAGGCCGACAGGGCCTTGTCCTCAAAGGCCTTGAGCTCGGGCGTGATGTAGCGTTCGGCATTCTTCAGGGTCTGGCGGCGCCGGTAGTTGTCGGGCACTTTGTCCAGCTGGCCCTGCGTGACCTCGATGTAAAAGCCATGCACCTTGTTGAACTGCACGCGCAGGTTGGCAATGCCGGTGCGGGCCTTTTCGCGGCCTTCGAGTTCCAGCAGAAAGCCGTCGCAGTTGGTCTGGATGGCGCGCAGCTCGTCCAGGTCGGCGTCGCAGCCGTGGTTGATGACGCCGCCGTCGCGAATCAGCGCGGCCGGCTCGTCCAGCACGTAGCGGCCCAGCAGTGCGGCGCAGCCGGGAGGTGGCTGCAAATCCTCGAGAATTTTGGTTAAAAGTGACGCAAGACCATTGTCGAAGGGCGTTAGTAGCTCTGTTTTTTGTAGCGTTAGCTGCAGTGCCACCAACTCGCGCGGCCGCACCTGGCGCAGCGCAATGCGGGCGGTAATGCGCTCCACATCGCTGCAGCCCTTGAGTTGGGTCCGCAGGGTTTGCTGCGCGCCCTGGCGCAGCTGCGCAATCGCGTCTAGCCGGCTGGCGGCCTGCGCGCGGTCGCGGCGCGGGCTCAGCAGCCAGCTTTTCAGCGCCCGGCTGCCCATGCCGGTGGTGCAGGTATCCAGCAGTGAAAACAGCGTGGGCGAATCTTCGCCGCGCAGGGTTTGCGTCAGTTCGAGGTTGCGGCGCGTGCTCAAGGGCAGGTCAATCAGCTCGCCAGAGCGCACCACCTGCAGGCCCTGCACATGAGACAGGGCCCGGCCCTGGGTGTGTTCGGCATAACCGAGCAGCGCCGATGCGGCGGCATGCGCTTCATTCAGGCCTTCGGCATTCCACGCGGCCAGCGAGGCCACCTGAAGCTGCTCCAGCAAGCGCCGCGCGCCCAGTGCTGCATCAAACTGCCAGGCCGGGCGGGCGCTGGCGGCGCAGCGCTGGGCTTTCAGCCGCAGTTCAAAGGCAGGCGCGGCGTCGACGTTGTACAGCAACTCGCTGGGGTTGATGCGGGCCAGCCAGGCATCCAGTTCGTCAACGGGGCATTGGGCCAGGTGAATCTCGCCCTGGGTGACGCTGAGCCAGGCCAGGCCGCAGGTGCTTTTGCGGGCGCCCGTGCCCTGGTGCACGGCCAGCAAGATGGCTTCAGTCTTGTCATTGAGAAGTGCGGTGTCGGTCAGCGTGCCCGGCGTGACCACACGCACCACTTTGCGTTCCACCGGCCCCTTGCTGGTCGCCACGTCGCCGACCTGCTCGCAAATCGCCACCGACTCGCCGAGCTTGATGAGTTTGGCCAGGTAGTTCTCAAGCGAATGAAACGGCACGCCGGCCATCACCACCGGCTCGCCCGCCGACTGGCCACGCCGCGTCAGCGTGATGTCGAGCAGGCGCGCGGCTTTTTCGGCATCGGCATAAAAGACCTCGTAGAAGTCGCCCATGCGGTAGAACACCAGCGTGTCGGGGTACTCTGCCTTGATGCCCCAGTACTGGGCCATCATGGGGGTATGACCGGCGGCTTTGTCTGGCGCATCGCTGGCTTTAACTTTTTCTCTTTGCATTCTATTCAGTTACCTGGCCTTTTCTGACGGCCGTTATTTGATGTCATCTGCTTGCGCCTGGACTCACTGTTCCCCGATCGCAAGGGGCCGGAGTTGCTGGCCAGTCATTATTCCTCACCCTTGAGCCTGCTCTCCACGGCGGGTGTGAATTGAAACAGGGCCAGGTGGTGATGGCAAGCCCTTGTCGTCGCTGCCGCCTACGGGTTGTCTTGGTGGTCAGCGGCGACCTCAACAATCAGGCGGTGCTTGAACACCTGAAAATCAATACGGCTGAGACTTGCGCGTGGAGACGTCGAAGTTGGCTCGTTCAGGCCGGAGAATTAGGTCACTGAATTTTCACGGCTTAAGTTCGGTGCTTTGACGGGTGGTGTCAAGGCCAACTCGAATAAACATGCTGTGCCACCAACGTAAAATCGCCGAGCTGAACACGCAAGTGGAAATTACCGACGGCAAAAGTGAATGCCGAGAGCTTGCGACAGGCTCGCCCAACCAAGGATACCCAATGATCGAGCAAATTTCACTGGCCACCTCATCCTCGGCAGCCCCGAGTGACTGCGATGTGCTGGTGATTGGTGGTGGGCCGGCAGGATCCACGGCCGGGGCGCTGTTGGCGCAACGCGGGTACAAGGTTGTCGTCCTTGAAAAGGCACATCATCCGCGTTTTCACATTGGCGAATCTTTGCTGCCTGCCAATTTGCCGCTATTTGAAAAACTCGGCGTGGCTGATGCCGTCAGGGCCATCGGCATGGAGAAATGGGGCGCCGAATTTGTCTCGCCCTGGCATGACAGCAAAAGCCAGACCTTCAGGTTTTGCGATGCCTGGGATAAATCCATGCCATTTTCTTACCAGGTACGGCGCTCAGAGCTTGACGAACTCCTGATTCGCAATGCGGCAAAGTTGGGCGCTGAAGTCATTGAGGGCTGCAGGGTCAAAGGTGTGGCTTTTGCGCCTGACCACAGCGGCGCTACCGTTCATGCGCAGCACGAAGATGGCCGCACCGAGGACTGGCGCGCCCGCTTTGTGGTGGACGCTTCGGGCCGCGACACGGTGCTGGGCAAGCAATTGGATATCAAGCGGCGCAACACCCGACACAACAGTTCGGCGCTTTACGCCCACTTCACCGGTGTTATCCGGCATGCGGGACAAGACGAAGGCAACATCACGATTTTCTGGTTTGAGCACGGCTGGTTCTGGCTCATTCCGCTGGCTGACGGCGCCACCAGCATTGGTGCAGTGGTCTGGCCGCATTACCTGAAGAGCCGGAGCAAACCGGTGAAGGATTTTTTCTTTGACACGCTTGCCATGTGCCCGGCATTGGCCGAGAGGCTGGCCCAGGCAACGCTGTCGTCCGATGTGGAGGCCACCGGCAATTTTGCGTACACCTGCAACCGCACGCACGGCCCCAATTACCTGCTCATTGGAGACGCTTTCGGCTTCATCGACCCGGTATTTTCGTCGGGCGTCATGCTGGCCATGCAGGGCGGCTTTGTCGGCGCCGAGACGGTGGACACCTGCTTGCGCGAGCCGGCCAAGGCCGCCACGGCGCTGGCGCATTTTGACCAGCAGGTGCGGCTCGGCCCCAAAGAGTTCTCGTGGTTTATTTATCGGGTGACCAACCCGACCATGCGCGACATGTTCATGGATCCCAGCAACGTGTGGCGCGTGAAGGAGGCGCTGCTGTCCATGCTGGCGGGCGATATCTTTGGAAAAACACCGATCTGGCGCTCTATCGCAGCGCTCAAGGGTATTTTCTACATTGCTTCAGTCTGGAATTTCAAACGGTCCTGGCAGGCCATGCGCTTGCGAAAGGCCAACATTCGCATCGTTGAAGATGCCAAGTCGGCGGCAATCTGACAGGCCACACCCCGACCCAATGGTAAACAAGCTGAATATCGTCCTGAACAAGCTCCTTGGGCTATATACCGCTGGCCGGACCCTGCATCAAACCGCCAGGCTGCTCCTGGGCTTGATTCTGCTCGGCGTGCTTAGCTTGGCCTTCTCGCTGATGGCACTTCCGATGTACGCCTTTCTCCCGCGGACGCACAGCAAGCGGATAGGCCGCAAGCTGATTGCCAGGCTGTTCCGGCTTTATTTGCGCTTGCTTGTCTTGATCGGAGCCTGTCGCTTCGACCTCACTGAACTGGATGCGCTGCGTGCCGGCCCGGCCATGATCATCGCGCCCAACCATCCGTCCTTGCTTGATGCCGTCATGATTTTGTCCCGGCTACCCAATGCGGCCTGCATTATGAAGGCCGACATCGTGAACAATGTCTTCTTCGGCGCGGGTGCCCGGCTGGCCGCTTACATCCGCAACACGCCGCTTCGCACCATGGTTCAGTTAGCGGTTGCCGATTTGCGCCAGGGTAGCCATTTACTGCTGTTTCCCGAGGGTACTCGCACCATGCGGTTTCCTGTCGGTCCGATACAGGGAACGACCGGCCTGATCGCCAAACATGCCGGCGTGCCGGTACAGACGGTCTTCATTGAAACCGATTCGGGTTTTCTCGGCAAAGGCTGGTCGCTGCTGTGGACACCTAAAATGCCAATCACGTACCGAATCCGTCTTGGCAAACGCTTTGACCCGCCTTCGCATACCGCGCACTTTGCCAGCGAGCTTGAGCAATACTTCCAGTCAGCGCTGGCACATGCCCAGTTACCCGAGTTTCCCGTTTCAGCGCCTCCTGACTGATCCAGACCTGTCGTCTTTTTTCTGCTGCTCACGTTATATGCCGATGAATGCTTTCTCGACCGGTGCGTCCTGCACGCATCTTGTACTCATTCCCAGCTACAACCCCGGCCCCAAGGTCTATGAAACCGTGCGTGCAGCCCGTGTGCAGTGGACGCCGGTCTGGGTGGTGGTGGACGGCAGCACCGATGGCAGCGCCGAGGGCTTGCAGGCCATGGCTGCGCAGGATGAAGGTTTGCGTGTTCTCGTTCTTCCGCGCAACGTCGGAAAAGGTGCTGCCGTGCTGCATGGGCTGGATCTGGCTGCGGCGCAAGGCTTCACGCATGTGCTGACCATGGATTCCGATGGCCAGCACCCGGCTCAGCTGATTCCTGACTTCATGGCCGCGTCAAGCGCGCAACCCGCTGCGATGGTGCTGGGGGTGCCGGTGTTCGCCGCCGACGCACCCCGCCTGCGCGTCAACGGCCGCAAGGTGTCCAACTGGTGGGCCAATCTCGAAACGCTCTGGGCAGGTATTGGCGATTCGCTGTTCGGTTTTCGCGTCTACCCGATCGAGCCGCTGCGCAGCGTCATGCGCGGCCAGCGCTGGATGCGGCGTTTCGATTTCGACCCCGAAGCCGTGGTGCGCATGTGCTGGCGCGGCGTCAAGCCCGTCAACCTGCCCGCGACCGTGCGCTACTTTCGTGCCGACGCAGGTGGTGTCTCGCATTTCAACTACCTGCGCGACAACTTGCTGCTCACCTGGATGCACAGCCGGCTTTTCGTGGGCTTCCTGCTGCGCTTACCCGTTTTGCTGATGAGGCGCGTGCTGGGGCAGCTTTGAGTTCGAGGGGACAGGAATCCCGATGTACGGCAGCCAGCGGCGCAGCAGTGGACTGGTAATAACCGTGCTGAAAATCGCCATGATGACCAGTATGGTGAACATCTGCTGCGAAATGACGCCCAGGTCATAGCCGACATTGATCACGATCAGTTCCATCAAGGCCCGCGTGTTCATCATGACGCCCAGAATCTTGCTTTCCATATGGCTCAAACCGGTTGCCCGCGCCGCAATGTAAGAACCGCCGAATTTCCCCAGCGTGGCGAGAAACACGATCAATGCGCACCAGCCCCATGCGGCGGGGCTATCGAGGCTGCCGATATTGGTGCGCAGGCCGGTGTAAGTAAAGAAGATGGGCAGAAAAAATACCATGACGAAAGGACTGATGCGCGTGCGCCAGCTTTTCACGAAAGCATGTTCATCATGCAGTAACACGCCCATCGTGAAACCCCCAAAAATGGCAAAGATACCCAGCTGGTAAGTTGTCATGGCGGACAGAAAAATTGCCGCCAGCACGCAGCCCAGCAGGTTATTGGAAAGCTCGCCGCTTCGGGCATCGCAGCGATGCAGGATGCGCTTCATTGCCGGTCGTACGCCATACCAGCTCACCGCAAAAAACACGCCCACCAGTGCCACTTTCAATGCAAAACTGGCGCCATTGAAATCCGACAAGGTGAGCGTGGTGATCAATGCCAGCAGCAACCAGCCGACGACGTCATTGATGGCCGCTGCGCTGATGGCGATCACGCCAATCGGCGTTCGCGTCATATTGAACTCCATCATGATGCGCCCGAGTATCGGCAAGGCAGTAATTGAAAAGGCTGTGGCAATGAATAGCGCCGATGCCTGTGGGTGAGCATCAGGCGAGAGCATGGGGGCGCTGACCGCACCGATGGTGTAGCCCAGCGCAAATGGCGCCATCAGGCTGGCAACTGCGATCCATAACATCGCCTTGCGGTTGCGCTTCTCGTTGAGATGGGAGAAATCGAATTCCAGCCCAATCTGAAACATCAGCAGCACCAGTCCGATCTGCGACAGCATCTGCATCGGCTCGGCTCTGCCGGAGTGGAATACGTACTGAAAGGTATCTGGAGCGATCAGTCCAAACAGGGAGGGCCCCAGCAATATGCCCACGATGATTTCACCCACAGCGGCGGATTGCCCGATGCGTATCGCGATTTCGCCGCCAATGCGGGCGGCAAGCACGATCACGGTGAGCTGCAGCAGCGTGAAAAATAACAGTGCTTCGGTTTGATGGGCGGCGATGTTGGCGGTGTTGGTCATGGGTTTGCAGTGCCATCAGCGGGGCCGGGCTCAACGTCCGGGACCATGGAGGGAACGCCTGCCGTAGTGCGGGCTTGCCTTTCCTGCTTTCAGATCATGCCGCCATTGATGGAAATGACCTGGCCGCTGATGTAGGCTGCATGCCCGGACGCCAGAAAACTCACAAGATCGGCGACTTCCCCGGGCTGGCCTGCGCGCTTCATGGGAACCAGCCGGGCGATGGTAGGCGCATCAAAAGTGTCCTGGCTCATGGGCGTGGCGATGATGCCGGGTGCCACGGCATTGACCGTGATGCCCCGGCTGGCCACCTCGAGTGAGAGCGATTTGGTCGCGGAGTGCAGCGCGCCCTTGGCGGCTGAGTAGTTGACCTGACCGCGGTTGCCGGCCACGGCGGCCACCGATGTGATGTTGATGATGCGTCCCCAACGTGTTCGGATCATCGGCATCATCAAGGGCTGGGTAACGTTGAAAAAACCATGCAGCGATACGTCGATCACACTGTGCCATTGCTCGGCCCGCATGCCGGGGAATACCGCGTCGTCATGGATGCCGGCATTGTTGACCAGGATCTGGATGGGGTTTTGTTCCAGCAGCGGCTTGAGTACGTCCGCCGTCGCCGTTTTGTCCGTTACATCGAATATCAGCACCTGTGCGCTGCCGCCCTGCGCGGTGATCTCTTCAGCCAGTGCATGCGCCGCGTCAGCGCCGCGGTGGGCGTGGATGAAAACATGGCAACCATCAGCTGCCAGGCGCCGGCAGACGGCGGAGCCAATACCGCCGCTGCCACCCGTGACCAGTGCGTGTTTCATGGTGTGTCTCCTGATGGTGGTGGTGCCGGGGCGATACTTTCCGCGTTGACCACCACGGCTGCACGGCCATCCATCAGCAGGCGCCCGGCTGCGTGGAGGCTGAACTGGTAGAGGATATGGTCACCGCTGCTGCTGATGCACACGGCTTCGATGTCGAGATCGGCATCGATGTCGTCTAGCCGGGGTACATGCATATTCGTGCCGCGCACGCTGACCAGGAAGCCTGCCGCCGGGCGTTTGCTGCCGGCAGGGGCCTGCAGTGCACCGTGCACTGCCATGGCCTGCGCCGCATACTCAATGCCGCAGACAGCGCTGAGCTGATCGCGTGAACGCAGCGGGTTGGCGGCGCTACGGTGGCTGCTGGCGCGGCACTGGATCCGCTGGCTATCCCAATGCACCACGCTGTCGAGCAGGCACATGGCGCCCTGGTGGGGAATATGACCGGCAATCCAGGCGTGGTCTAGCATGGGCTTATGTCTATGGCCAGACGCGCGGTATCGAGGTAGTCCAGCACCACATGGGCCGTCTCGCGCTTCGCCACCAGGCGCAACAAGGGCAGGCTGCGTGCAGCAGGAATCGCCGTGCGCAAGGCTTCCAGTCCGCTGTCGTCAAGTTGCGCTGCGGCTGCATCGCTAAGGCTGACGCTGACTTTTGCCAATGACCGGTCGCTCTGTCGGGGCGCCAGCACCATTGCAACGCCAAATGCGTCTGGCAAGGGACGGATGCCATGCAGGGGCTCGGGATAAGGGGTGTCGCAGGCCAGCAGCAGGCAGGCATTGTTGTCAACGACGACCTGGGCCAGCGTTTCCAGCAAACCAGCGCCGAAGCTCGCGTCAAACGCGCACAAGACCGACGATGCCGCCATGGCGCCAGTGGCAATGCCCCAGTAGCCGGCCGCTGCGTTGTGGACGGAATTGTGAAAGCGGGTGGGGGATATCTGGCGATCATCGGAGGCCAGCATCTGGCAGATTTCGTGGCAGTTGTAGCCATCGCTGCTGGATGCTGAAAACACCATCGGCAGTTGGCTCACGTCTAGCCCGGCGGCTGAAACCGCTTCCAGGCCGGCAGCCAGGGTCAGTTTGACGATGCTGCTGCTGCGCCGGCGTTCTGCCGCGGGCAGGCTCAGCGGCGGCGGCAACAGCGTTGGGCTGAACTGGTACGGCTGCTGTCCGGTGAGCATGGCTAGGCTGCCTGGCCAGCCGTTCAGGCCAGGTCCTGACAGGCCGATGCCCTCGATGTAGGCGGTGAGTGTCTGCATGTTAGTGGGCGCCTCCCTTGCCTCGTCCAAGCACCAGGCTGCAGTTGGTGCCGCCAAATCCAAAGGAGTTGCTGAGCACATACGAAACCGCTTGATCACGGTTGTCGAGCAGGTAATTGAGGGGCAGTGCGGGGTCAAGCTTCTGCGTATTCACGCCACCCGGCATCAGCCCGTGTTGCAGCGCCAGTGCGCAGATCACCGCCTCCAGGCCGCCGGCAGCCCCCAGCGTGTGGCCGGTTGCGCCTTTGGTCGAACTGCAGGGGGTGCTTGACCCGAACAGGGCGGCCACGGCCTTGGCCTCGGACGCGTCGTTGCTTGGCGTGGCGGTGCCATGCAGGTTGATGTAGTCGATATCGGCTGCGTTGAGATGCGCCATTTCCAGTGCAGCCTGCATTGCCATCCGGGCGCCCAGGCCCTCAGGGTGGGGCGAGGACATGTGATATGCGTCGCTGGACTCGCCCACCCCGAGCAGCAAGACGGCATTTCCATCCAGCGGCTCCGGCACGCGTTCCAGCAGGGCGAATGCCGCCGCCTCGCCGATGGAAATGCCGTCCCGTGCCAAGTCGAACGGGCGGCAGGGTTGCGAGGACATCAGGCCAAGGGAGTTGAAGCCATACATGGTGGTCAGGCACAGCGAATCCACACCGCCCACCACTGCCGCGTCTATCAGTCCTGCGGCCATCATGCGCCGGGCAGAGGCAAATACCTTGGCGCTGGATGAGCAGGCTGATGACACCACGGCGGCCGGACCGGTCAAGCCAAAATAATGACGTGTGAAATCGGCGACCGAAAAAGTATTGTGCGTGGTGTTGTAAATGAAATCGGCCGGCAGGGCACCGCTCACCGGGTCACGCCTGCGATAGGCCAGCTCCGTTTGCAGAATGCCGGAAGTGCTGGTGCCAATGAATACGCCAACCCGCTGCGCGCCATATTTTCGGGCGGCGGCGGCTACGGCTTCGGAAAAGCCATCCTGCATCAAGCCCATCAAGGCTAGCCGGTTATTGCGGCAATCAAAGGCGGCCAGATGCGCGGGGAGTTGCACGGCATCCACCCCCGCAACCTCGCCCACAAAAGTGGGCAACTCTACGGTGTCAAACGCGCAAGGCAGCAGGCCACTGTGGCGCTGACGCAGTGCGGCAACGGTCTGCTGCAAGCCGCGGCCGATACTGCTGGTCGCGGTGAAATGGGAAATCCAGAGCGGGTACAGAGAAAACACCAATCTAAGTAGGGCTGTAATTTGGCAAATGAAGGGAGTCAGCCCGCATCAAATGAGCGGTTGGCTGACTTTAATGGCAACTGTCGTCTTCAGGTGATGTCGCAAGGACAGCCACGCGGCCAGCCCCCCGAGCACGACGCCCGCCCACATGTCCACGGCAACATGCTGGCGTGTGGCCAGAGTGGAATAGGCGATGCCGATACACCACAGGCCGTTGATCGAGAGTATCCACCACGGGCCCCCCAGTCGGCGCAGCAAGTGATGTAACCAGATGCCAGAAAAAACGGCTGTGGCCACATGAAGTGAAGGGAAGGCATTGCCGGAGGCGTCGATGTTTTTAAGAAACAGCATGTCCGGATACCGGGCCCAGTCGATATCGGCCACTGGTGCCGTTGTGGGCCAGAAATAAAAAACAGTCAGTCCTGCAAGGCAGGTCAGGGCGGCGGCCATCCCGTAGCGATAGAGTTCGCCTCGTGTTGCAAAAAATATGGGGGGTAGTGAGACATAGACCCACAGCGACAGGTACACCGGCAAGGCCAGCGGCTGAAAGTCGATCAGGCTGTCCAGTAAGGTGGTTGGCATCACGGTGATCGGGTAGGCCGGATTTTTGAGCACGTAGAAATAAGCGCAGAAAAACAGGCTGATAAATAGTGTCGTTCCGATACTCTTCAGATAGATATGTTTGGGGATGAGCTTTGCAGCTTGCCGATACCATGGCGCAGCATCAGTTCGCCGGGCGTTCATGCAAGAGCCTGCCGCAAGGTCACGGTGCGCAATTGTGCGGCCGCGGCCGACTCCAGCAGAGCCGGCAGCACTTCGAGAATGACCGGGAGGCCTTCGGCTGTGCGTGCTGCATTCCCATCGTGAAGCAGCAAAATGGCGCCCGCGCGAAGGCCCCCCAATAGCTTGCTTTTTACGCGTCCAGCATCGCCGACCCGGGTATCGAAGCCCCGAACCGACCAACTTGCGAGGGTGAGTCCGAGTCGATGAAGCACCGGATCGAGAAAAGGGTTGCGTAAGCCGGCAGGGGCGCGAAAGAACAGGGGGCGCTGACCGGCAATTGACGCGAACGTGTCCTGGGCGGCCTGCAATTCACGCGTCATGGCGCGCGGGCCCATCAGCGAGAAGTGGTGCCAATGATGCTGGCTATGGTTTTCGACGGCATGGCCGCGGCGAACGATCTCCCGGCACAAATCGGGATGCCGGACAGCTTTCTCGCCGATACAAAAAAAGGTGGCCTGCGCCGCATACCGATCCAGGATATCGAGCAGTTGCGGAGTGACCGCCGGATCGGGGCCGTCATCAATGGTCAGGGCAATTTCATTTCTGGCGGTCGCGGCGGCGGGCAGCCGTGTCCAGTTCGGCCCCAGCCAGTGGCTGCGCGGCCACAGGCCTGTGCCGGCTATCAGCAGGTGATTGATAAGGACCACCGCCAGCACCCAGTGCCATTGCCCTGGCATCGCGATGGCTGTCAGGAATGCCAGCAAATGCAGGGCCACGGAGGCGCGGATCAGCAGCGTGGGCTGCCAGCGTGACTCACGCATTGGCTTGCCTGGAAAAAATGGCTGAATACATCAGCGCCAGTATGACGCCCGGTGCCACGGTGGCGCCCATGGCCTGCAATATGGAAACATTGGAAAATGCCAGCAGACCAAAACCAGCAACAGTGGTGAGGTTGGCAAATAACATCGAGACCAGCGTACGGGGCGCGATCGGGGTGCGCGGATCAGGCCGGTCAAAGAACAATGCGTAATTGGAGCCGACAGCGACCACCAGCAAAAAACCGACCAGGTGCAAAATAATCAATTGCTGGCCGAAAACAGCCAATCCCGCCATGACGGTAATGACTGCGGCGACGAGCGGAACGACGATCCGGACCACACGCATGGGCGAGCGAAAAACCAGCAACAGCAGTGCAATGATGGCCATCACTCCGCCCAGCGACAGCAGGACGACTTCATGCAGGTAGCCGGAATACAGTCGATCTGATTCGGCCTTCATGTCGACCAACAGGACGTCGGGCAAACCGCTCGCTTTCAATGCTGCGCGAATACCGCCGGCATTGATATCGATTCCTTCAGCGGCGGTCAGCGGCAACAAGGCACGCCATTGCTGATCCTGCTGAATGAGCAGGGCATCCATCGCCATGGCCATGGAGGTCTTCTCGACGTCGGCTGCCTGCAGCAGGGGCTGGCTGCGGGCGGCGGCGACCTCCGCCAGAAACGGCGTAAACAGGTTTGCCTGCACTGGCAGGCCCTGAACCGCTCTTGCAAGCTGTGTTTCGAGCTGGGCGGTTGGTGGCAGGCTGGCCTGTCGTGCGCGCTGCGTCTCGGTGCTGGGAAGGTAACGGCTGGGGCTCTCGAATCTGGCGAGTTCACCCTGGTCGACATGCGATTGCAGTAGTGTTGAGACTTGCTCGGAAGAGCGCAACACAGCTTCCCGGCTGGTGCCCGATACTACTACCAGATAGCGCACATCGGGCGCGCCCATATCGGCGCGCAGGCGCTCATCGAGCGCGACATCGGCCTGCGATACCGGGCTCAAGGACGATATCTTGTCATTGAGCAAGCTGGCGCGGTTATTGACCAGGATGATGCATGCCGCCAGCAACAGCATGGCCGCCGGCCAGCGCAGCGCCGCAGCGCGCCCTGCCAGTTGGGCCAGTACGCGGCCAATGGCCGATACATCATGGATTCGAAACTTCGCCGGCAGCAGATGCGGCAGCACGAAACGAGTGACGGTGGCGGCGCTGATCAACCCGGCAATCGAATACAGGCCGAGTTGTGCCAGCCCCGGAAAGCCGGACAACAGCAGCGAAGCAAAGCCGAATATCGACGTCAGAACGCCGAGCCGGATGGTGGGCCAGAAGCGCTTGATCCAGTTTTGCTGGTCTGCGCCATCCTGTTCGGATTGCACGAACAGGTAGATGGAATAGTCCACCGCCTCGCCGATCAACGCGGTGCCAAATCCGAGGGTGATGCCGTGCACCGACCCAAAGCCCAGGCTGACGGCGGCGATGCCTGCCAGAACGCCGCTGATAACCGGCAAATAGCCCAAGGCAAGTGCGGTGAAGGAGCGATAAACCAGCAGTAAAAGCGTCGCAATCAGGACCACGCTGATGATGGAGAGGCGGCTGACCTGACTTTTGATGGTGTCCCGCGAGGTCACCGAAAACACGCCGGGCCCTGTCATCACCAGTTTGGCGGCAGGGCTTGCGGCGGCGGCCGTGTCGAACGCTTGCTGGATGGACGCCATGGCGCGCTGCTGGGCGTCTGTATCGGAGCCTGCGGCGCGCGTTTGTATCAGCATCAAGGCACGCGCGCCGTCGCGTGAGGCCCATGCGCCATCCACGAGATGGGGGCGACTGCCGCTGTTGAACTGGTCAAGCAGTTGCATCATCTCGCCGGTCGGGTCGCGTGGCAGCATGGATTTGACCAGCAGGCCGGCAGGCGAGGCGAGCAGATCGATACTGTCGCTCAGGGCGGCATGCAGGCCTTCTTCCGTGAAGCGCGCGGGCGTGACGGCAGGGCTCAACAGGTAGCGGTTGCTGAACAGGAAAGCGCGGTCACGCTCGGTGTTGACGGGTTCGCCATTGTTGATGCTGACAAAAGCCGGATCGGCGCGCAGGCGCTGGGCGACCTTACTGGAGATTCCGGCACGGGCGGGCGCATCTGCGCCTTCAATGCCCACCAGAATAAGGCGTGAAGTCAATCCCTCCTTCAACTGATCCATCAGCAATTGCTGTTCGGGTGTGGGGGTGCTCGGCAAAAATGCCGACAGGTCCGTGGTGAAGTGGGTGCGGCTGATGATGGCGCTGCACGCCAGCAGGAAAGCCAGCCACAGCGCGATGGCGGTCAGGCCCCGGCGGCGAATTGGCGTCATCACGGTGTTGCCGATTTTTCGATGGTCATCAGGGAGCTGTCACCATCGGCCTGGGTAATTTCAATGCTGCGGACCTGGTCGCGCACACCGGCGATGCTGATGCGCTTGATGACAGCCAGCATTTTTTCATTCAGTGGCAGCAGTTGCAGCGTCCAGCGGTCGGCTGTACCTTCCAGGCTCAATCGGTAGCTGCGTTCAAGCGCCTTGCGGTCGCCAGCCAGGGTGCCGCGAATACTGTCGATGAAGGCTGCCAGTTCCGGGTAGGCCTGTAGCTGCAGGCGGTGTTTTTGCTGCCCGCGTTCAATAAATAACTCTCCGCCGTTGATCACCATGGATTCGGGTTTGGGTTTGATTGTTCGTTTTTCGAGCCCGTCCGGCGCGGTGTAAACAAGCTCGCCCGATGACTCGACGGGTCTGTCGAGCATGGCTATATATTTTTTCTCGACGAAGGTGGTGTGGCCGGACTTGTTTTGCGCCAGCGTATCCATCAGCTGCTGCAGGTCCCAGGCGGCGAAGGCGGACTGCCCCATTGCGGCCAGCAACAAGCCAATCGCCAGGGATGCCGGGGCGCGCGCCCAGCGGATTGCAAATATAGGGTGGTCAAGGGAGGGCATCATGATGTCAGGTGATTTCTGCGGAGTGTCCTGCTTTTCGCGGCATGGGCGCGCGCCAAAAGTCAAAAAAATTGAACCAGTTGTAGGGGGCGACGTAACAGTATTGCGCCATCAGTGCAGCATAACGGCTCATGGCGGCCTCAACCGCCAGGGTACGACCGCGCGGCGGAAGTGCTGAAAAATCGGCCAGCGCTTCAAAGTAAATGTCGTAACGGTTGCCGCTGCGGTACAAGCCGGTCATGAAGACGACCGGCCGCTTCAGGATGGCGGCCATGCGAAAGGGGCCTAGCGGTAATTCGGCCGTATCGCCCAGAAACTCAACGGGACGCGTGTCGTCGCTGCCAAGAGAACGGTCGGCCAGCATGCCGACCACGGTGCCCTCGGCCAGCAGCTCATGCACCTGGATCATCGAGCCAATGTGACCGAGGGCAATGATGTCCTGCTGCGCTTTCGGGTTGATGGCGCACAGTGCCGCATTGATCTTGCGCGCATTTTCTTCGTACATCACCATCGCCACGCGCAGCCCGGGTTGCCTGCGGCCAATGGCCCGCAGCACTTCGAAGCTGCCCATGTGGGCACCAATCAGGAACACGCCCTGGCCATCGGCCACGATCTTGTCGATAAGCGCCTGGTTGTGAACGCGAATATCGAACAGATCAAAGCGGTCGTTGAGCAGATAGACACGGTCGTGGATGGCCGACGCGAAACTCAAAAAATGCCGGAACAGATGTCGCCAGCCAACGGCTGCAGCCGATGGCAGCTTGAGCACGCGGCGCAGATAATTGCGTGACGTGCCGCGGGCCGCAGGCGCAAAGGCCAGGAAGTAGGCCGCAATTGCGTACAGGACGATGCGGCTCGCGCTTCGGCCCAGGCGCAACGAGATCCAGGTCATCACCCGCAGCATGAACAGGTTGCTGCGCTCAGGATTTTGTTGCCATTGAGCGCTTCCCATTGCCCGGGTATCGCCTTCCCTTTTCATGGCACCGGTGCCAACACCAGCGTGCCCGTGGCCACTTTTCGGCTTCCGCTTGAAATGTCAAAGCGCATGCTGCCCGAGGCGGCGGTGGTGCAGGTAATCGTCAAGGTCTCGCCCGGGCTGACCGGACTGAGGAATTTGGCGGAGCTGATCTGGCAGATATTTTTTACGCCGCCTTCGCCGCTGTCGCCGGATGAGGATGCGTGCAGGGTTTGCCGCGCGGTGTGCACGGCGGCGTCGAGCAACAGCACGCCGGGAAAAATCGGCCTTCCCGGAAAATGCCCGGCAAAAGCCGGATGGTCTGGCGCAATGAAGAGTTTTGCTTCACTTGGCATGGGCTGCCTTTTTACGGTGCTCGCGCGCCAGCGCCTCAAGCGTTTCCCGCGGTAGTTTGCCGGTGCTGTTGCGTGGCAGTGATTCCAGCAGCACGAGCGGCCTGGGGATGAAAACGGCATCAATACGCTCGCGCAGCGCCGCCAGCAGCGTGGACGCCGTCATGCCGGGGGCGACTGCAAAGGCCGTCAGGCGCGTCACCTTGTCACCATCACCTTCGTCAGGCATGAAAAACGCGCCGTCGACCACGCCCGGCACGGCGTTGAGCTGATGGTTCAGGTAGCCGAGCGAGCTGCGTTTGCCCGCGATGTTGATCAGATCGGCGGTGCGGCCATGCAGAAGAAAGTGCTCACCATCCAGCAGTTCCAGTTCGTCTCCCAGGGGTGTGGCTTGCTCAAGGTGACCGCCCGAAGCCCAGACGCGGCCCTGAGTGGCGCTGAGCATGATTTCCGGAAAAAGCGTCCACTCAGTGGCTTGCGTCGTGCGGCGGTAGGCTATCTGGCCCGTTTCGGTCGAGCCGTAAATCTCAAAAACCGGTGCCTGCAAGCGCGCCTCGGCAGCCATTGCCAGCTGAGGCAACAAGGGCGCGGTTGCCGAAAGAACCAGATCGGGCAAGGGAATGTCCAGGCCCGATGCCAGCAACACCTTCAGGTGCACCGGGGTGGTGACCAGCATACGGGGGCGGAGCGCCGCCGCCAGTGTTGAGCAGATGTCGGCCGGGTAAAACGGATGCGCCATGCACATGGCCGCACCGCTTTGCAGGGCAATCAGCACCGAGGATTCAAAGCCAAACATGTGCTGCGGCGGCACCGTGGCGACGATGCTGTGGCGTTGCCCGTCGAGCAGACCCAGACGGCCCGCTTCAGCGCGCACGCTATGAACCAGTCCGCCCCAGCTTTTGCGGTGCGCCACAGGTGCGCCGGTCGAGCCCGAAGTGAACACGATGGCGGCCGTGCGTGAGCCGGGAATCTCGGGAATGTCCAGGTTTTCTGTTGGCTTGCCAGCCCTGGCGGGGGAGGGCGTTGTCAGGGCATCTACCCATGAAAATTGAGGCAGGGCGATGGCTTGCGGCTGGTCCGTCAGGCAAAACACATCGGGTGCAAAATCCTTGACCTGGCGCACCATCTCCTGCGTGAGCGTGGGTGGCAGCAGGCTGGTCTTGTCGGCCAGCAGGGCCGCGGCCAGGCCGACGGCAAACCTGTAACGGTCACTGCAGACATTGAGTACATGCTTGCCGGCTGGCAATGCAGCTGCAAGTTGCCGGACGTCCGCCAGAAAATGCGCCGCGGTGATGGGCTGGTCAGGGCCGAAGGCGATGACGTCCTCGGCATGCGCATGCGTGATGAGCGGAAAGGTGGTCATGGTTGGCTGCGAGGCCGCGCAGAGTCCTCTGCTGAGGCTTTCCGGTAGGCTCGAATGGACTCCAGCGGCCCGGCCCGCTCGGCCGCCGGCAGCAGGTAGCAACGCGCAGCATATTCACCCACGAACATCAGTAGCAGCAAGGGAATGCCCAGGAGGTAGGCAAACGCCGACCAGACATTAACGGGGGCCAGCCAGAACAGCAGCACGGACATGCCCGCAATACCGCCAAAATACAGGGTCCAGGCCCAGGTAGCCGATCGTGTGTAACGGATCAGCGCGGTCGACATGCCGCCATGCACGATATGGGCAAAGCGCGAAATCATCGGGGTTTCACCGTGGCGCAGGCTCAGCCCGAAAGTGGCGCAGAGCATGAAATAGGTGCCGGCATGCTCCAGCAGGAAAATCCAGTTGTAATGGGCAATCAGCCAATCCTTGCCGCCATAGAGCAGGGTACAGACCGCCAGCCAGAGGGCCAGCATGCGCGCGCGCCGGACCGAGCGCCAGGCCAGCAGGAATGACAGCGCCAGCATGGGCGTCACGGCGACCAGGGCACCCAGGAGCGCATGCGTTGTCGATGTGGCGGTGAGATGGGAAAGCGCCGCGTAGCCCACGGCCAGAAGGCCGATAAATCCCCAACGACAGGCCTGGATCAACCGCGTCGTCAGCTGGCTTGTCACTGGGTGCGTTGCGCCGCAATATGGTCGCTCAGGCTGCGCAGCGAATGAAAAATGGCGTGGTTGTCGTCATGGTCTGCGCGCAGCTGCAGGCCGTAGCGTTTGGAGACCACGAGCGCAATTTCAAGAATGTCGATGGAGTCAAGGCCCAGTCCGTCGCCATACAGCGGCTCGTCCGCCTGCACGTCGGCGGCAGCAACTTCCAGGTTCAGGGCACTCACCACCAGTTCGGCGACTTCAAGCAGCAGGGCCGCATCAGCCGGTGTAGGCAAAGCTTGGAGGGGCAGTTCAGACATAAAGAGGATTGCTCAATAGGGGGGTAAATGGCAGATTGCCCAATTCCAGTGCAGGTGCGCCAAAATTTGTGATTTTAGCCGGGGCGTTTCCAGAGCGGAGCTTGCAGGGAGGCGGCTGAACCGCCAACATCGGCTTAGATGGGGGCGTCCGGGGGGCTGGTGTCGCGCGCAACCGTCGGCTGGATTCGTTTCGCCTTGAGCTTGGGTTTTTCGCCGGCTGCCGAGGCTGTTTTTGGGCTGTCGCTGCCTTCGTTCGCGCTGGCTTCAGTTTGTGAATCCTGCAGGGCCTGGCGTACGGTGGCCTTGTCGCCCGCGCCGGCAAACTTGCTGTATTTGCCCAGCGTTGCCACCAGTTGGCCGTAGATGCGCGGGTTGCCGGCCACGCATTCGCTGTGGTCGATAAAGTCGGCTTCACCGGTGAAATTTCCGATCAGGCCGCCGGCCTCGGTCACGAGCAGCGAGCCTGCGGCCACGTCCCAGGGCTGGAGTCCGGTTTCAAAAAAGCCGTCGCTGTGGCCGGCTGCCACATAGGCCAGGTCAAGGGCTGCAGCACCCGGGCGGCGCACGCCCGCGCATTGGCTCATCACTTCGCCGAGCATGTTGAGGTAGGGCTTGAGCTTGTCGCCGGGGCGGTAGGGAAAACCGGTGGAAATCAGGCATTCCTGCAGGCGGGTGCGCTTGCCGACGCGGATGCGGCGGTCATTGACGTAGGCGCCGCGCCCTTTGCTGGCGCTGTAGATGTCGTTGCGGGTGGGGTCGTAGACCACGGCCTGCTCGACCTTGCCGCGCACGGCCAGCGCAATGCTGACGCAGTAAAACGGAAAGCCGTGGATAAAGTTGGTGGTGCCGTCCAGCGGGTCGATGATCCACACGAATTCGGAGTCTTTGGCGCCATGCTCGGAGCCCGACTCTTCGGCCAGAATGCCGTGGCCGGGGTAGGCGGTCAGCAGCGTTTCGATGATCGCGGCTTCGGCGGCATGGTCGACTTCGGTGACGAAGTCGTTGGTTTGCTTGGCGGAGACGCGGACCGCCTCAACATCAAGTGCAGCACGGTTGATGAGTGCGCCGGCGGCGCGCGCAGCCTTGACGGCCACGTTGAGCATGGGGTGTAGATTGCTGGACATAGAGGGTATGAAAGAGCGGCAGGGCTGCAAACCGGTAACCGGGGGCAGGCGACAATAGATTCATTTTACCGGCTTCCCCTCCGAGTCAAGCGTAATTGCCGCGAAACTTGGCGTGCCGACAGCGCCTGAGGCCTTTTTTATCCATGAAAACCCGCTTTATCCTGATCAACACCAGCCATGCCGGCAATGTGGGCGGCACGGCCCGCGCCATGAAAACCATGGGTTTTGACGACCTGGTGCTGGTCGCGCCGCGCTGGGCCAATGTGCTCAGGCGCGAAGAAACCATCCAGCGGGCCAGCGGCGCGCTCGACGTTTTAAATAATGCACGGATTGTGGAAACGCTGGACGAAGCGCTGGACGGCGTGGCGCATCTGTGCGCCACGGCCATGACGCCGCGCGACTTCGGCCCGCCCACCCGCTCGCCGCGCGCCCATTTTGCCGAATTGCTGGGCGCGCCTGACATGCCATTAAAAAATGAGCTGACTGCCCCTGTAGATCATGGGCCAAGGCCCGATTCGATTGCTTTTTTGTTCGGTTCCGAGCGCTTTGGCATGCAAAACGAAGACGTGTACCGCTGCCATGTGGCCCTGAGCATTCCGAGCGACCCGCAGTTTGGCTCGCTCAACCTGGCCGCTGCGGTGCAGCTGATTGCCTACGACTGGCGCGAGGCGCTGGGCGGCTTTGCGGTGCAGTCGGCCACGGCCGAGCCCCAGCTGGCCGACGCCGCCGCTGTGGCCGGCATGCTCAAGCACTGGGAAGAGGCGCTGACCGACATCGGCTTTCTGGACCCGGCATCGCCCAAAAAGCTCATGCCGCGTCTGAATCAGCTGTTTAACCGCGCGCAACTCAGCCCCGAGGAAATCCACATCCTGCGCGGCGTGGCCAAGGCCATGTCGCAAAAAACTTTGCGGGCGGCGGGCAAAACGGCCGCGCCAGCGAACCCGTCAGCCGAACAGTAGACTCCTCCCATGTTTTCCAGAATCCGCTCCGACATTCATTGCATCCTTGAACGCGACCCCGCCGCGCGCACCGCCTGGGAGGTGCTGACCTGCTACCCCGGCCTGCATGCGCTGATCCTGTACCGCCGCGCGCACTGGTGCTGGAACCACGGCTTCAAGTGGCTGGGTCGATTTATCTCGCACCTGGCGCGTGGGCTGACGGGCATTGAAATCCACCCCGGCGCCAAAATTGGCCAGTGCGTGTTTTTTGACCATGCGATGGGCGTGGTGGTCGGCGAAACCGCTGAAATTGGCGACGGCTGCACGATTTACCAGGGCGTGACGCTGGGCGGCACCTCGCTCTACAAGGGCACCAAGCGCCACCCGACGCTGGGCCGGGGCGTGGTGGTGGGCGCGGGCGCGCAGGTGTTGGGCGGCTTCACGGTGGGCGACGGCGCGCGGATTGGGTCTAACGCCGTGGTGGTCAAGCCGGTGCCCGCAGGCGCCACGGCGGTGGGCAACCCGGCCCGCGTGATCGAAGCCGGTGCTGACGTGAAGCGCGAGCAGACGGCCAGCCAGATGGGGTTTTCAGCCTATGGCATCTCGCAAGGCGACGACCCGCTGTCGCTGGCGATGCGCGGGTTGATTGACAACGCCGCCGGGCAGGAACACCAGATTGCCCTGCTCTGGCAGGCGATTGAAAAGCTATCCTGCTTGCCCAACAGCACCACCCATGACTGCGTGCCCAAAGATGCGGCACTGCAAGAAACCTTTGAAGCCGACAAGCTGAACCAGCTGGTGGGCAAGTAGGCGCTTCAGGCGCTGGGGGCTGTTGAATATTTGGCCCCGGATGGCTTGCGGGCGGCGAGGCCCTTATTTGGCGGGCGTTACGGCGGGGGCGGCTGCTTTTTCTGCCGCGGCCTTCTTTGCCGCAGCCTTTTCCTTTTCTTCCGGGCTTGCAGACGCGGCCATCGCGCTGCCGGCCATGGAGCCTGCAACGGCGCCAATGGCCACGGCACCCATGGTGCCCATCATTCCAGACCCCGCTGCTGCAGGTGCGGCGGCGGCTGCAGGTGCCGCAGCCGGAGCGGCGGCAGCCGGTGCCTTGGCGGGGGCCGCCGTGGCCGGCTTGGCTTTAAAGCCGCCACCCATGCGTTTGGCGTGCGCCAGCGAAGGCAGGGTCAAAGAGGCCACAGCCAAGGCGATGATGGAAAGGCTGGTGCGAAAAGATGCGTGCATGTGTTGACTCAGGTAAAAAAACCAAACAGAAGATGCCAGTGCCTTTCGGTCTGGCCTTTCCCCCTGTATTCATCGCGACGAATACGGGACGTTGGCTTTTATACCGCGCGAATGGCGTGTTTGGGTCTAAAAGCCTTGCAAACCAACGGGTCGGTTTCAAGGTAAGGCCCGCCTATCAGGTCGATGCAGTACGGGATAGCGGCAAAGATACCGGGCATGATGGACTCACCCGCCTCGTTTCGCAGCCCTTCCAGCGTCTCTGCAATGGCCTTGGGCTGGCCGGGCAGGTTCAGGATCAGGCTCTGGTCGCGAATCACGGCGATCTGGCGCGACAGGATGGCGGTCGGTACAAATTTCAGGCTGATCTGCCGCATCTGCTCGCCAAAACCAGGCATTTCCTTGTGCGCCACGGCCCGCGTAGCCTCGGGTGTCACGTCGCGCAGCGCCGGGCCGGTGCCGCCCGTGGTCAGCACCAGGCAGCAGCCGGCATCGACCAGCTCGACCAGCGTGGCGCTGATGCCCGCCTGCTCGTCCGGAATCAGCCGTTCTTCGAAGGTGACCGGGTTGCGCAGCGCGCGCGTCAGCCAGTCTTTCAGGGCGGGCAGGCCTTTGTCCTCGTAGATGCCTGCCGAGGCGCGGTCGCTGACCGACACGATGCCCACCTTGATGGCGTCGCACGGGGTGCTCATGCCTCGGGCTCCTGCTTCATGGTCTGCTTGACCAACTGGAAAATCTCGCGATAAGACTTGCCGTGGCGCGGTGCCTCGCCGGGTGTCTCGGGCTTGGCAATGTCCTTGCGGGCCTGGCGGATCAGTGCGCGCAACTGCTGCGAATCGGTGCCGGGGTACGCTGTGATCCACTGGCCCAGCGCATCGTCCGAGGCGATCAGCTTGTCGCGCCACTGCTCTGCCAGGTGCAGGGCCAGCGTCAGGTCGGCCGAGCCGTTGGCCTGCTCGTCAATGGCGGCGCGGATCGGTTCCGTGTCCAGCGGGCGCATCAGCTTGCCGATGAACTGCATTTGCCGGCGCCGGCCCTCGAAGTTGGTGATGCGTTTGGCCTGGGCCAGCGCGTCCAGCAGCTTGTCAGGCAGGTCCAGGCGCGCCATCAGGTCGGCGCGCAGCGTCAGCAGCGCTTCGCCAAGCGCCTGCTTCTCGTCGGCCTCGGCCTTGAGCTGGGTTTTACTGGGCGGTCCCACTTCTTCGAGTGCGATTTCTTCGGGTTTCACGAAGCGGCCGTTGGACCAGTAGCCTTTAATGGGGCTCTTGATAGCCTTGGTAGTCTTGATGTTCATAGCAGTCAGTATCATAGCGACCCATATGACTCAAAAATCACCTGCTCGTTCAGTCAAGAATTCTTCTCGCGCAAAGACCCCCCAGCCCGAGGCGGGTTTCAGCTACCACCGCGACTTTTTTGAAGGTCTGGTCGACAAAGCCCTGGCGCACGCCAAAAAGCTGGGCGCCACCAATGCGGCGGCCGAAGCGTCCGAGGGCAGCGGTTTGTCGGTCAGCGTGCGCAAAGGTGAACTGGAAACAGTGGAACGCAACCGCGACAAGTCGCTGGGCGTGACGGTCTACATCGGCAAAAAGCGCGGCAACGCAGCCACCAGCGACTTTTCCAAGGCCGCGATTGAACAAACCGTGAAGGCGGCCTACGATATTGCCCGCTTCACGGCAGAAGACGAGACCTCGGGACTGCCCGACGAGCAGGACATTGCTCGCGAGCACCCGGAACTCGACCTGTTTCACCCCTGGGCCATCACGTCGGAAGAAGCGGCCCAGCTGGCGCTGAAGTGCGAAGCCGCTGCCCTGGGCACCTCCCGCCTGATCACCAACAGCGAAGGGGCCGGCGTGTCGGCCCAGCAAAGCCATTTTTTCAGCGCCCACACGCAAGGCTTTCGCGGCGGCTACTCGGCTTCCCGCCACAGCATTTCGGTGGCCCCGATTGCTGGCAAGGGCAGCCAGATGCAGCGTGATGCCTGGTACAGCTCGATGCGCGATGCCGCCGACCTTGCCAGCCCTGAAGCCGTCGGCCGCTATGCCGCCGAGCGCGCGCTGGCCCGCCTGAAAGGCCGGAAAATTGCGACCACCGAGTGCCCGGTGCTGTTTGAATCACCGCTGGCGTCAGGCCTGCTGGGCGGCTTCGTGCAGGCCGTCAGCGGCGGTGCGCTGTACCGTAAAAGCACGTTTTTGCTGGACAGCCTGGGCAAGCAAGCCTTTCGCAAGCACATCGACATCTTTGAAGACCCACATGTGCTCAAGGGCAAGGGCAGCGCGCCGTTTGATGAAGAAGGCGTGAAAACCAGTGCGCGCAAGGTGGTTGAGGCGGGGCGGGTCGAGGGCTATTTCCTGAGCACCTATTCCGCCCGCAAGCTGGGCATGCGCACCACGGGCAACGCCGGAGGTTCCCACAACCTGACGCTGACCAGTCGGCACACCCGCGCCGGCGACGACCTGGACGCCATGCTGCGCAAGCTGGGCCGCGGACTGTTTGTGACGGAGCTGATGGGGCAGGGCGTGAACTACGTGACGGGCGACTACTCGCGCGGCGCCTCGGGCTTCTGGGTGGAAAACGGCCAGATCGCGTTTCCGGTTGAAGAAATCACCATTGCGGGCAACCTCAAGGACATGCTGATGGGCATAGAGGCCGTGGGCGCCGACGCCTACAACTACGGCGCCAAGACGGTGGGCTCGATTCTGGTCAACCGCATGAAGGTCGCCGGGAGTTAATCAAGCCCCACGCTTGTCGCTTCGCGTACTGCGCTGTCCTTGCAGGGCGCCACGCCGCCAGAGGCGGCGCATCTTCGGCTGTCCAAGTCCGCACAGGCGGACTCGTAGCCGCAGCCTTCAGCCCCGAGGGGGCCGTTGCGCCTGCGGCCCGGCGAAGCCGGTTCCGCGGCCCCTGCTGGTGGGGGGAGGTAGTCTATGTCTGGTTCAGCCGGCCAGCGCGGCCTTCACCGCCGCTGACACCTGGCCCATGTCGGCCTTGCCGGCCAATTGGGCTTTCACCGCCCCCATGAGCTTGCCCATGTCGGCCGGGCCCACGGCGCGGCCCAGTTCTGCGGCCAGTGCGGCGGCAATAGTTTTGACTTCGGCTGCGACCTCTTCGGCGCTCAGGCGGGCGGGCAGGTAGGCCTGCAGCACCAGCAACTCGGCGGCTTCCTTGTCGGCCAGGTCTTTGCGCTCGGCTTTTTGAAACGCCTCAATCGAATCCTTGCGCTGCTTGATCAGCTTGTCGACGATGGCGACCACCGCCACATCGTCGAGCACCACGCGTTCATCGATTTCTTTTTGCTTGATGGCGGCCAGCAGCAGGCGGATGGTGCCCAGGCGCTCGCTGTCTTTGGCGCGCATGGCGTTCTTCATGTCTTCGGTGATTTGTTCTTTGAGTGACATTGCAGGCTCCTGAAAAAGCGGGGTGGATCTTGTGGACGGGCTGAAAAATGAAAAAGCCCGCAGAGCGTCCTCTTGCGGGCTTGTGAGCTGCCTGCCAAAAGGCAAGGGAAGCTGGTACCGATTAGTACAGTTTCTTGGGCAACTGCATGGCGCGAATGCGCTTGTAGTTGCGCTTGACGGCGGCAGCCTTCTTGCGCTTGCGCTCGGCGGTTGGCTTTTCGTAGAACTCGCGGGCGCGCAGGTCGGTCAGCAGGCCGAGTTTTTCGATGGTGCGCTTGAAGCGGCGCAGCGCGACGTCGAAGGGTTCGTTATCTTTTACGCGAATGGTGGTCATTGATGAGTTGATCCGAAATATGCACCGTGAGTGATCTGATCAGGATCAGGTCTGGTGCGGGTTTGCTAGCAAAGCCTAAGATTATAGCAGTCCGTAAAACGGTGCTTGACATGGATCATACAGGCCGCGCAAAATGCCGCGCCGCCAGCGCCTCTGCGCAGGCAAAACCGCTTGCCCAGGCCCACTGGAAGTTGTAGCCGCCCAGCCAGCCGGTCACGTCCACGACTTCCCCGATGAAGTACAGGCCCGCTTGCCTGGACTCCATGGTTTGGGATGACAGGTCCCGGGTGTCGACGCCGCCCAAAGTGACTTCAGCCTTCTTGTAGCCTTCCGAGCCGGTGGGCGTCAGTTCCCAGTCGGCCAGGCGCTGCGCCAGGTTTAGCAGGGCCTTGTCGGTGGCGTCAACGATGGGGCGCTGCAAGGCCGGGTCTTCGCTGACCCAGGCGTCTGCCAGGCGGCTGGGCACCAGGCTGGCCAGCTCGTTGGCAATCAGCTTTTTGGAGGTGGCCTTGGCACGCAGCAGCAGGGCGGGCAAATCCACGCCCGGCGCCAGGTTGACGCGAATCGGCTGGCCTTCGCGCCAGAAGCTCGAAATTTGCAGCACCGCCGGGCCGCTCAGGCCCCGGTGCGTGAACAGCAGGTCTTCCGAAAACGCCACCGCCTTTTTGCGTTGCCTGGGACTGGCGCCCGCGGGCGTGCTTTCAATCTGCACCGGCAGCGCCAGGCCGCTCAGTTGCGCATAAGGCGCCCAGGCCTGGCCGTCAAACGTCAGCGGCACCAGCGCGGCGCGCGGCTCAACCAGGCGCAGGCCAAACTGTTTGGCGATGCGGTAGCCAAAGTCGGTCGCGCCGATCTTCGGGATCGACAGCCCGCCGGTGGCGATCACCACCTGGGGCGTTTCAATCAGCCCCCGGTCGCTCTCGATCAGGTAGCCGTCATTGCTTTCTGGTGCTGGGCCCGTGATGCTTTGGATGCTGCAAGGTTGCCAGCGCGTGACGTCGCCCTTGGCGCACTCGGCCAGCAGCAGGTTGATGATGTCTTCGGCAGAACGGTCGCAAAAAAGCTGGCCCTTGTGCTTTTCGTGAAACGGCACGTCGTAGCGCTGCAGCAGGCCCATGAAGTCTTGCGGGCTGTAGCGCGACAGGGCCGAGCGGCAAAAGTGCGGGTTCTCGCTCAGGAAGTTGGCCGGGCCCACGTCCCGGTTGGTGAAATTGCAGCGGCCGCCGCCCGAGATGCGGATTTTTTCAGCCACCTTCTCGCTGTGGTCCAGCAGCAATACCTTCAGGCCCTGCTGGCCAGCCTGGCCGGCGCAAAACAGGCCGGCTGCACCGGCTCCCACCACTACGACATCAAATTTATGCGTCAAATCAACCTCTGGTCCATACAAGACGGGCATGAGCAACTATGAAAAGTATAGTGCTTCGATCGGGGCCCGAAGGCCGCGTCTTTTTGAACGTGAAAGTGTAGCCGCGCCGCTCAGGCGGCGCGAACCGTTGCCGGGTGCGCAGCGGCCAGTGCCAGGCTGCCGATCACGTCGCCCACCACAATGATGGACGGGCTGGCCAGGCCGCCCGCCTGAATCGCGCATGCCAGCGCGCCCAGCGTGGAGGTGATGTGGCGCTGCGTGGGCAGCGATGCGTTCTGGATCACGGCCACCGGGGTCGCTGCAGGCAGGCCGGTCAGCAGTTCGGTCTGGATGCGGCCAGCGCCGCTGACACCCATGTAGATCACCAGTGTGAGCCGGGCGCTGTGGGCGGTGGCCGCCAGCGCGGGCCAGTCGGTGCCCGCGTCGCCGGGTTTGGCATGGCCGGTGACAAACACTACGCCGTGCGCATGTTCCCGGTGCGTCAGCGGCACGCCCAGCGAGGTCACGGCCGCCAGCCCGGCCGTGATGCCGTTGACGACCTCAACCTGCAGCCCGGCGGCGCGCAGGTGCTCGACTTCCTCGCCGCCCCGGCCAAAAATGAAGGGGTCGCCGCCCTTGAGTCGCACCACGTTTTCGCCTTCGCGGGCGGCCATGACCATGAGCTTTTCAATGAAGGCCTGCGGCGTGGACTTGCAGCCGCCGCGCTTGCCGACATGCACGATGCGGGCGTCCGGCGCGGCAAACGCCACGATCTCGTCGCTGACCAGGTCGTCGACGAACAGCACGGTGGCGTGCTGGATGGCCTTGAGCGCCTTGAGGGTGAGCAGTTCCGGATCGCCGGGGCCTGCGCCCACCAGTGTGCATTTTCCGTTCATGCCTGGGTTGTCTTTGCCGTTGTTCATAATTCCTGGACCAGATGCAAGATGTGTTCCACCTGCCTCGCAATTGACGCGGGCACAGGCCGCTCGCCCGCCATGACCGACCGAATATAGGCCGCCGTGCCGGCTGCGTCCACCGCCTGGGGTAGATCCGGCAGCGAGGCCAGGGTTCCGCTTTGCGATTCCTGCAGCAGCCGGCGCTGGCCGTTCACGAAGGCTTCCATCTTGGGCGTGCGGCGGGCGTCGGCCACCACTTCGCCTTCGGTACCGCGCAGCAGCAGCGCGTTGGCGCGTGTCAGCTCAAAGGTTTGCGCCATGGACAGCGCGTATTCCGGATGGGTGTAGCTGCTGAGCACCAGGCTTTTACCCTGGCACGGGTTCATGATCTTGACCAGGCTGTGCGCCGGATTGCGCAGCCCGACCACGCGCCGCACATCGAGCAGGCGCTTGAGCGCCGGGCACAGCAACTCGGTCGGCACAAAGGCGAGCTCGCCGGGTGCTATGGCATGAATTGCCGTCTGCGCAGGCATACCAAGGGCCAGCAGCACTTCCGACACAAAAAGCCGGGTCGATTCGGTGGGCGTGCCATGAATCAGCACCGGCAGCCCTTCGCGGGCCAGCAGCAGCGCCAGCAGTGGCGTGAGCAGCGGCAGTTTGCGGGCGCCGTTGTAGCTGGGCAGCACCACGATGGGGCGGGCGCTGGCGGGCAGGTGGTGCATGCGCTGCTGCACGGCGTCCAGAAAGCCCGCCATCTCTTCGGGCGTTTCGCCCTTGATGCGCATGGCCAGGCAAAAAGCGCCAATTTCCAGGTCGGTCACGGTGCCGTCCAGCACCTGGCCCAGCAGGTCGGCGGCCTGCGCGCGGGACAGGGGGCGTGCGCCGTCTTTGCCGCGCCCGATTTCCTTGATGTAGTGGCTGATGCTCATTTTGGCGATTGTCCGCGAATGCAGATAACTGCTTGTTATGAGCTTAAGCCCGCTGCTGGATGGGAATGACGCGGCGCGGCGGCAGCGTTGGCGCCGACTGGGCGCTGGGCGCAGAACGCACCCGGCGCTTGAGCTCGGGCACGCAGGAGCCGCACTGGGTGCCGCATTTCAGCGTCTGCTGCAGCGACGCCAGCCGCTGCTCGTCCGTGCCGAGGTAGCCCATCGTGCTGCCGCCTTCGCGCAGCAGCGACAGGTGCTGGTCAATCGCCTGGTCGGTGACGTTGAGGCAGCTGCAGACGACCTTGCCGCGCGATTGCACCGCCACCGGCGGCTGGGCGACCGGCAGCAGCAGCAAGCGGCCGTAGGCCTGCGCAGGAAGCGCCTCCTTCAGGAGCGTGCTGATCCAGGCTTCTGCGCTGGTGTCGCCCGCGAGCAGGAAGCCGGCCAAGGTGGTCTGCTCGCCGGCCCGGACCAGCCGGGCCGTGCGGCGCTGGCCCTTTTTCTTGTCGGCGTAGCGCAGCGTGTCCGCGCCGCCCAGGCCCAAGGCGCGCTCCAGCGTGGCCAGCAGGTCGTCGGCCGGCGCTTCATGGCCCGCCGCGCGAAACAGCACGCCCGTGCGTTCACCGCTGCGGTCGGCCAGCGGGGTGTTGTTTGAAAACGGCACGCAGCTGGCAAAGGGAAATGCGGCCATCAGGGCTTTTAGCTGTTCGCGGGCGGCCAGCGCCTCGCCCTCGGGCAGCCAGGCCATGGCCAGCAGCGACCAGGGCAGCTCGGCCTTCAGGATCTTGACTGCCGCGTGCTTGAGCTCCGGTTGCTTAGAACTCGGGCAAAAAGCCGAGGTGGTGAGCGCGTTGACGCCGGCCAGGGCCAAGCCGCTGCTGGACTGGCCGCTTAGATATTCGCCGCCCCAGTGCATCGCCATGAAGGCCTGGCTCATGCCGACCTCGGGCGAGGCTTGCACCGGCACCACGATGGAGCCGCGCTTGGACGTGACATGCACCAGGTCGCCCTCTTTGAGCAGGCGCCGGGCCATGTCCTGCGCGTTCATCTGGAGCGCGGGCTCTGCCACATGGCCAAACAGGCGGCCCAGCGTGCCGGTGCGGCTCATGCCATGCCACTGGTCGCGCAGGCGGCCGGTGGTCAGTGAAAACGGAAAGCGCGATTCACGCGGTTCGGCCACGGGCCGGTAGACGGTGCTCACGAAACGCGCCTTGCCGTCCAGCGTGGGGAAAATGCCGTCTTCATAGAGCCTGGCTTTGCCGCTGGTTTCGCCTTCTTTCATGGGCCATTGCTGCGGCGCCGCTTCCAGCAGGTCGTAGCGCATGCCGGTGATGTCCAGGTCGCGGCCGCGTGTCGATTCGCGGTGTTCGTTCCAGACGCTTTCAGGGCTGTCGTAGCCGAACAGGGTTTGATCCGCCCGTGCCGTAAGGAGTCGTTCCAGCCGCCTTGCAAAATCAACTGCAATCGACCAGTCGTGGCGCGTTTCGCCGGGCGCGGCCACCGCCGGCCGCACGCGGCTGATGCGGCGTTCGCTGTTGGTCACGGTGCCGGTCTTTTCGCCCCAAGTGGTGGCCGGCAGCAGCAGGTCGGCAAAATCGCAGGTGGCGGTGGTGGCAAACGCTTCCTGCACGATCACCAGCTCGGCGCGCTCCAGCGCGCGGCGCACCAGGGCCTGGTCGGGCATGGACTGCGCCGGGTTGGTGCAGGCAATCCAGAGTGCCTTGATCTCGCCGTCGGCGGCGGCCTGGAACATTTCAATGGCCGTCTTGCCCGGCGTTGAGGGCACGCTGGGCACGCCCCAGAGCGCGGCGACTTCGGCGCGGTGTGCGGGGTTGTCCAGGTCGCGGTGGCCGCTCAGCAGGTTGGCCATGCCGCCGACTTCGCGTCCACCCATGGCATTGGGTTGGCCGGTCAGGGAAAACGGCCCGGCGCCGGGTTTGCCGATCTGCGCGGTGGCCAGGTGCAGGTTGATCAGCGCCGCATTTTTGGCGGTGCCGCTGCTCGACTGGTTCAGGCCCTGGCAGTACAGGCTCAGCGTGGCCGCCGAGGTGGCAAACAGCCGGGCAGCGGCCAGCAGGTCTTCTTTTTTCAGGCCGCAGGTGTCGGCCACCAGGTCGGGCGTGTAGTCGCGCACGGTGGCTTTCAGCGCTTCAAAGCCGCTGGTATGACCAGCGATGTAGGCGCTGTCGGTCCAGCCTTCCCACAGCATGATGTGCAGCAGGCCGTTGAACAGCGACACATCCGTGCCCGGCAAAATCGGCAGGTACAGGTCGGCGATCTCGGCCGTGTCGGTGCGGCGCGGGTCGCAAAAAATGATCTTGAGCGCCGGGTTGGCAGCCTTGGCGTCTTCAATGCGCCTGAAAAGTATCGGGTGCGCGGTGGCTGTGTTGCTGCCGACAATGAAGATGCACTGCGCATGCTGGATGTCGTCGTAGCAGGTCGGCGGTGCGTCTGCGCCCAGGGTCTGCTTGTAGCCGGCCACGGCGCTGCTCATGCACAGGCGCGAGTTGCTGTCGATGTTGTTGGTGCCAATCAGGCCCTTGGCCAGCTTGTTGAAGACGTAATAGTCCTCGGTCAGCAGCTGGCCCGAAATGTAGAACCCCACGGCGTCGGGCCCGTGCGCACCGATGATGCGGGCAAAGCTTGCGCTGGCGAAGTCCAGTGCGTTGTCCCAGCTGACGCGCTGGGCCGCATCGCGGCGGCGCAGGCGCTGCATCGGGTGCAGCAACCGGGTTTGCTGCGTGACGGCGCTGGACGCGGTCAGCGCCAGTGTCGAGCCCTTGGTGCACAGCCGACCGAAGTTGGCCGGGTGATCCGGGTCGCCCCTGATGCCGGTGATCTGGTCAGCCTGCGATTGAATCAGCACGCCGCAGCCGACGCCGCAATAAGGGCAGGTGGATCGGGTTTCAGTCATGGGGGCTCCAGTGGGCGAGGGGACTTTCACGCGCTGTGCGGCGCCTGCACGTCACAGTTCTGGCTGCCCGGACCGGCCCGGGGCGCCTGCAGATCCAGCGCCAGCGTGGCCAGCTCGACGGCATCCAGAAACACCTCGCCGGCATCGACCTTGCAGGAAAATTTGGGCGTGCAGCCTTCGTCGGGCGCCCGGGCGCAGCCGTCGGTCAGGCCGATGGTCATGTTGTGCAGCGGACAGGCCACGGTCTCGCCAAAGACAATGCCCTGGCTCAGCGGACCGCCCTTGTGCGGGCAGCGGTCGAGCAGGGCGAAGACCTGGTCGTCGCTGCTGCGAAACACCGCCACGGCGATGCCCTGCGGCCGGGCGACCCGGCGCGCACCCAGCACCGGAATGTCATTGACCAGGCAGATTTTTTTCCATTCGTTCATGTCAGTTCTCCAGTAATCCAGTTATCCAAGAATGCGCGCATACAGGCTGGTTACCCGGTCCATCACCTGCAGCAGGTTTTCGCTGGTCACAAACACATCGGAGGCGGCCTTGGCGCTGCCGACCCGCGCCTTCAGGGCATGGTCAAAAAACAGCCACTGGCCATCGGCCAGCGCCAGCGCCTGCTTGACCTCGGCGGTGGCCTCCGGCGCGCTCCGCAGAAGTTCCAGTGCCGGAATGAATTCATCCCTGGCCTTGGTGATTTCCTGCTGGCTGGCGAGGCTGTCCACATTCCAGGCGCTGGCCAGGTAAAACTGGGCCATGCGCTGCGACAGCATGCGCTGCCGGCCGGCCACATTGACCAGCCTGGCGCCGGGCTTGCCCGATTGCTGCTCGTACAGCCCCGTGCCTTTGTGCGCCAGGGCCAGCACCTTGCCGGCCTGGTCCAGCAGCGGCTTGCCCTGGCCTTGCGACGGCGCGGCGCCCACCAGCAGGGCCTTGTAGCCCGACCAGGCCGATTCCAGCTGAACATAGGTGTCGCGGGTGTCGCCAGCGGGCGCGAACGCCTTGAGTTCGGTCAGCTGGCGGTCAAACAGCGCCATCGACTGGTCCAGCACGCGGCGTGCCGATTCCACCTCGACGCCCTGGCCCAGCCCCATCCAGGCCTTGCCCATGCGCTGGGACAGCATGCGCTGGCGGCCTGCCTTGTTGATGGCGTCGCCCAGGTTGTTCACCTGCGCATGGCTGCCGACGGCGGCCAGGGCCAGGGTGGCGGTGCAAAAGCGGCGGCGGGAAAAGGTAGAGGTAGGGGCAAAGGTCGTGGTCATCAGGGGCTCCTCAAACGGAAATCAAGCTGAAATGGCGGAGAACTGGCGGGTGTCCACGGCGGCTTCCTGGAAGTCAAACCACGGATCGGGCTCGCCGTCGAGCGCAAATTGCAGCCGCTCCCACAGCGCCTTGCGGCCGTCATGGTCCTCCAGGATTTTTTTCTTCACGTAGTCCAGGCCCACGCGGGCAACAAAATGCACGGTGCGCTCCAGGTACCAGCCTTCCTGGCGGTACAGCTCGCAGAAGGCGCCGGTGTACTCCAGCACTTCGGCGGCCGTTTTGACTTTCACAAAAAAGTGCGCCACCTCGGTCTTGATGCCGCCGTTGCCGGCGATGTACATCTCCCAGCCGCTGTCCACGCCGATAATGCCGACGTCCTTGATGCCGGCTTCGGCGCAATTGCGCGGGCAGCCCGACACCGCAAACTTGACCTTGTGCGGCGCATACATGCGCCACATCGCGCGCTCCAGGTCCTTGCCCATCTGCGTGCTGTCCTGCGTGCCCATGCGGCACCATTCGCTGCCCACGCAGGTCTTCACGGTGCGCAGCGCCTTGGCGTAGGCATGGCCGCTGGGCATGCCGATGTCTTTCCAGACGTTGACCAGGTCTTCTTTTTTGACACCCAGCAGGTCGATGCGCTGCCCGCCCGTGACCTTGACGGTCGGGATCTGGTACTTGTCCACCGCGTCGGCGATGCGGCGCAGCTCGCTGGCCGAGGTTTCACCGCCCCACATGCGCGGAATCACGCTGTAGGTGCCGTCTTTCTGGATGTTGGCGTGGCTGCGCTCGTTGATGTACCTGCTTTGCGGGTCGTCTTTGGCCTCTTTGGGCCAGCTGCTGGTGACGTAGTAGTTGATGGCCGGGCGGCAGCTGGGGCAGCCGTTGGGCGTGCGCCATTCCAGAAAAGAGTAAACGTCTGCAATGGTCAGCAGCTTGTTGCCCCGAATCGCCTCGCGCACGGCCTGGTGGCCGTGGTCGGTGCAGCTGCACATGGCTTTGAGCTTGGGTGTGGCCGAATAGTCGCCACCGGCCGTAAACATCAAAATCTGCTCGACCAGCCCGGTGCAGGAGCCGCAGCTGGCGCTGGCCTTGGTGTGCTTGCGCACCTCGTCCAGCGTGAACAGGCCTTTTTCCTTGATGGCCTTGCAGATCGTGCCTTTGTTGACGCCATTGCAGCCGCAGACTTCGGCGCTGTCCGGCATGCTGGCAGCCTTGCTGTGACCTTCATGGCCCACGTCGCCAATGTTGGACTCGCCAAACATCAGCTTGTCGCGTATGCCGGCTACGCTGCGGCCGTCGCGTAGCAGCTTGAAGTAATAGCTGCCGTCCACCGTGTCGCCATACAGGCAGGCGCCAATCAGTTTGTCGTCCTTGATCACCAGCTTTTTGTAGACCCCGCCAAAAGGGTCGCTCATGATGATTTCCTCGGCCCCTTCGCCCCCCATGAAGTCGCCGGCACTGAACAGGTCGATGCCGGTGACCTTGAGCTTGGTCGACGTGAGCGAGCCGGTGTAGCGGCCAATGCCGAACTGCGCCAGGTGGTTGGCCAGCACCTTGCCCTGCTCGAACAGCGGCGCGACCAGGCCGTAGGCAATGCCGCGGTGGGCCGCGCATTCGCCGACGGCGTAAATGCGCGCGTCCGTGGTGGTTTGCAGCGTGTCGTTCACCACAATGCCGCGGTTTACATGCAGGCGCATCTTTTCAGCCAGCGCCGTGTTGGGGCGAATGCCGACGGCCATGCAGACCAGGTCGGCCGGCACTTCGCTGCCGTCCTTGAATTTCACGGCCTTGACGCGGCCATCGTCGCCGCCGATCAGTTCCTGCGTCTGGGCGCCAATCAAAAACTTCATGCCGCGCTCGGCCAACGACTTTTGCAGCAGCTTGCCCGCCACGTCGTCCAGCTGGCGCTCCATCAGCCAGTCGCCCACATGCACCACGGTGACTTCCATGCCGCGCTTCATCAGGCCATTGGCCGCTTCCAGGCCCAGCAGGCCGCCGCCGATGACGACCGCATGCTTGTAGAGCACGGCGGCGTCGATCATGGCCTGGGTGTCGGCGATGTCGCGGTAGGCCAGCACGCCCTTGAGGTCCTTGCCCGGAATCGGCAGCATGAAGGGGTTGGAGCCGGTGGCCAGAACCAGCCGGTCGTATTCGGCGCTGAGGGTTTCGCCAGCGGCGTTGACGGCATGCACCACGCGGTGCACGCGGTCCACCTCGTTCACCGTCCAGCCGGCGTGTAGGGTGATGTGGTTGTCCAAGTACCAGGACCAGTCGTTCAGCACGATCTCGTCTAACGTCTGCTCGCCGGCCAGCACCGGCGACAGCAAAATGCGGTTGTAGTTGGGGTGCGGTTCGGCACCGAACACGGTGATGTCGTAAAGCTCGGGCGCAATCTTCAGCAGCTCTTCAAGCGCACGCACGCCGGCCATGCCGTTCCCAATCATCACCAGTCTGGATTTCTTCATCATGACCCCCGTAGGCAGTTCGCAAAAACAAAAAAGGCGTCCACACGGGATCGCAAGGCCTTTCAGCCTGCTCATCCGTGGGGACGCCATCGTCCTGAAGATCCAATCCGCCATTGCACCGGGTCTTCATGCGGCCAGCATTGGCCTCCACATGGTTGAAGCAAAGGGTGTGCCAGATCTTTTTTGTTACTTAAAATTTAAATAGAAAAAGCCATTGGCTCATACTGCGTGGCCGCTAGTAGCTATAAAAAAAATAGTGTCTTGCGGTCTGCAAAGAACCGCTGTGGTGCATGCATGCCTTGATGTTGTGCATGGCACCAGGGCGACTGCGCAGGGCTTGCCAGCGCTATCATGAAAGCCTGACTCAGGCAGTTGTCTTAACCACCGAAAGGATTGACCATGACATCTTCTTCCTCCCTTGCCGATGACTTGATGGCGCAACTCCAGGGTGCGCCGCTGCAGCAGCTGTCGCAGCAATTGGGCACCGGCACTGAGCAGACCCAGCAGGCCGTGGCGGCCGCGCTGCCCTTGATGCTGGGCGCCATGGGCCAGAACGCGGCCGAGCCGCAGGGCGCTGATGCCCTGTTGGGCGCGCTGCAGCGCGACCACCACGCGGGCGGCGGTTTTGACCTGGGCGGTCTGCTGGGCGGCAGCGGGGATAGCGGTGCCGGCGCACCCGACGGCGCCGCCATCCTCGGCCACATTTTTGGAGGCAACCAGCAGCGCGCTGAAACCGGTCTGGGCCAGGCCACCGGGCTGGGCGCCAACGCAGGCCAATTGCTCAAGCTGCTGGCGCCCATCGTCATGGCCTTTCTGGCGCAGCGCGTGCAGGCCGGCGGCATGGACGCCGGCAGCCTGGGGCAGACGCTGGGTCAGGAGCGTGAGCGGGTGCAGCAGCAGGGTGGCCTGGGCGGCGGTTTGCTGGGCAGCCTGCTGGACCAGGACGGCGACGGCCAGGTCGGGATGGGTGACTTGCTCAAAATGGGC
>JAUSDK010000236.1 GCA_030650875.1 Polaromonas sp. | reverse complement strand
GGCGGCATGAGCACGGTGTTCTCCAGCACCTGGTCTTTTGTGGTGCGCCGGCCGTTTTTTCAGCAGGCGCGGTTTGTGGACTCGCGCGGCTGGCGGCTGGTGTATGCGCTGGGGCTGATTCTGGGCGCGCTGGTATGGTGGCTGGGCTTTGCCGGCGGCAAGCCGGAAGCCACGGCCGTGCCGGCATGGCAGTTGCTGGTGGGCGGGTTCCTGGTGGGCTACGGCGCCCGCCTGGGCAACGGCTGCACGTCGGGCCACGGCATTTGCGGACTCGGTTCGCTGCAGTTGCCGTCGCTGATGGCGGTGCTGACCTTCATGGCCACCGCCTTCCTGACGGCCAACCTGGCCGCACGGTGGCTGCCATGAGCGCGCCGAACAAGACCCTTGCCCGCACGCTGGCCACGCTGGCGGCAGGCGCGCTGTTTGGCTTTGGGCTGTCGTACTCCAGCATGATCCGGCCCGAAGTGGTGCTGAGCTTTCTGCGCTTTGAGGACTTCGGCCTGATGCTGGTGATGGGCGGAGCGGTGATGGTGGCGCTGCTGGCCTACAAGCTGGTGCCGCGCCTGCTCGCCCGGCCGCTGCTGGACGACCACTTTCACAAGCACCCCAGCGTCTGGAACCGAGACACCGCCGTGGGCGCCGCCCTGTTCGGCGTGGGCTGGGGCCTGTGCGGCGTATGCCCTGGCCCGGCCATTGCAGGCCTGGGCGCGGGCAACTGGGACTTGTTGTGGGCGCTGGCCGGCATTGCGCTGGGCGCGCTGGTGCAGGGACTCAGGGCGAAGTAACGAAGTGTCCGGGTAACTGCGCGGGCGGCACAAAACCCCGCGATAAGCGCAAAATAAGGCCTGCATCCCGCCCCGGCCCACCGGGCCATCAAGGAGCTTGTCGTGACGCGAAAAACACCCATCGAGCGCTACCGCAACATCGGCATCAGCGCCCACATCGACGCCGGAAAAACCACCACCACCGAGCGCATCCTGTTCTACACCGGCGTGAACTACAAGCTGGGCGAAGTCCACGAGGGCACGGCCACCATGGACTGGATGGCGCAGGAGCAAGAGCGCGGCATCACCATCACCTCGGCGGCGACCACGGCCTTCTGGAAAGGCATGGACGGCCACTACCCCGAGCACCGCATCAACATCATCGACACACCCGGCCATGTCGATTTCACGATTGAGGTGGAGCGCTCCATGCGCGTGCTCGACGGTGCCGTGATGGTCTATGACGCGGTGGGCGGCGTGCAGCCGCAGTCTGAAACCGTCTGGCGCCAGGCCAACAAGTACAAGGTGCCGCGCATCGCCTTTGTCAACAAGATGGACCGGGTCGGCGCCGACTTCTTCAGGGTGCAGCGCCAGATCACCGAGCGGCTGAAGGGCGTGGCCGTGCCGGTGCAGATTCCGGTGGGCGCGGAAGACCATTTCCACGGCGTGATCGATCTGCTGAAAATGCAGGCCATCCTCTGGGACGACACCAGCCAGGGCCTGCATTTCGAGTACCGCGAGGTGCCGCCCGACCTGCTTGAGCTGGCCACGCAATGGCACGAAAAGATGGTCGAGGCGGCCGCCGAAGCCAGCGAGGCGCTGCTTGAAAAATACCTGTCGGGCGACGTCCTGAGCGAAGGCGAGATCCGCCAGGGTCTGCGCCAGCGCACGGTGGCGGGCGACATCGTACCCATGCTGTGCGGCAGCGCCTTCAAGAACAAGGGCGTGCAGCCCCTGCTGGACGCCGTGGTCGACTACCTGCCGTCGCCGCTGGATGTGCCGGCGATTCTGGGCCACACCGGGGACGACAAGCCGGCCGAGCGGCATCCGGGCGACGACGAACCGCTGGCGGCGCTGGCCTTCAAGATCATGAGCGACCCCTACGTGGGGCAGCTGATCTTTTTCCGCGTTTATTCGGGCGTGGTGCATGCCGGCGACACGGTCTACAACCCCGCCAAGGGCGAGCGCGAGCGGCTGGGCCGCATCCTGCAAATGCATGCCAATGCGCGCAATGAAGTCAAGGAGGTGCGGGCCGGCGATATTGCCGCCGCCGTGGGCCTCAAGCATGTCACCA
Source organism: Polaromonas sp. (assembly GCA_030650875.1). GTDB lineage: Bacteria > Pseudomonadota > Gammaproteobacteria > Burkholderiales > Burkholderiaceae_C > Polaromonas. The sequence continues at coordinate 18,740 of JAUSDK010000236.1, read as the reverse complement.
CCGGCGACACGCTGTGCGACCCGGCGCATCCGATCATCCTGGAGCGCATGCGTTTTCCGGAACCCGTCATTTCGCAGGCAGTGGAACCCAGGACCCAGGCCGACCAGGAAAAGATGGGCACGGCCTTGAACCGCCTGGCGCAGGAAGACCCGTCGTTTCGCGTGCACACCGATGCGGAATCGGGTCAGACCATCATCGAAGGCATGGGCGAGCTGCACCTCGACATCCTGGTGGACCGCATGAAACGCGAGTTCGGTGTGGCCGCCAACGTCGGCAAGCCCCAGGTGGCCTACCGCGAAACCATCCGCCAGGCCGTCAGCGACGTCGAGGGCAAATTCATCAAGCAGTCGGGCGGGCACGGCCAGTACGGCCACGCGGTGCTGAGCCTGGAGCCCCTGCCGCCCGGGCAAGGCTACCAGTTTGTCGACGCCATCAAGGGCGGCGTGGTGCCGCGCGAATTCATTGGGGCGGTTGACAAAGGCATTCAGGACGGCATGCGCTCCGGTGTGCTGGCGGGCTACCCGGTGGTGGACGTGAAGGCCACGCTGGTATTCGGCTCGTCCCACGACGTCGACTCGAACGAAAACGCCTACCGCATGGCCGGCGCCATCGCGTTCAGGGACGGCATGCGCCGTGCCAGCCCCGTGCTGCTGGAGCCAATCATGGCGGTCGAGGTCGAAATGCCCGACGACTTCCTGGGCCATGTGATGGGCGACCTGTCGTCGCGCCGGGGCAGCATCCTGGGCATGGACAAGATCGCCGGCGGCGGCGACAAGCGGGTGCGCGCCGACGTGCCGCTGGCCGAAATGTTTGGCTACGCCACCGCGCTGCGCTCACTCACGCAGGGCCGCGCCACCTTCTCGATGGAGTTCAGCCGCTACGCGCCCGCGCCGCCCGGCGTAGGCGTTGCGGCGGCGCACCGGTCTTGACGCACCGGACTCACTGCAGCGAATGCAGGCCGATCAGGTTGCCCTCGGTGTCTTGCACCATGGCAATGAAGCCGTACGGGCCAATGCTTGTCTTGGGTTGCAGAACCTTGCCACCGGCCGCTTGCGCCCGGGCCGCCTGCTCGGCGCAGTCGGCACATGAAAAGTACACCAGCGTGCCGCCCACGCCCGGCCCCATTTTGGGACTTTTGACCAGCGCGCCCGCCGTGCCAGGCGCATCGTCGATGCCCGCGAAGGTGCACATCTGCATGTCGCCCTCGGGCGTGGGGAGGTCCTGCATCTCCCGGTTAAACACAGCCTTGTAAAACGCCTTGGCGCGCGCCAGGTCGTTCACATAGATTTCAAACCAGCCTACAGCGTTATAGGGTTTTTCCATCTTGCTCTCCCTGAAACAGTAGATGACGACAGCAGCCTGGCCGTGCCCCAAGGGCCAACCAGGTTTGATTGGATTCCGTGGCGGACCAGTTGTTAACACCCGATGTCAGTGACTGGCTGTAGGACAAATTCCAGGCGCGCCAGCGGGGCGACAATTCACCCCATCATGAAAACCATTCTTCCCCTGCAGCTTTTGCTGGCCCCCAGCCTGAACGACCCGCAGCCGCTGGTCATCTACCACGGCCGCAAATGCCCCGACGGCTTTGCGTCAGCCCTGGCCGCCTGGCTTTTTTACGAGGGAAAAGCCGAATTTTTGCCGCTGGACCACGGCGACATCAAGTCTACAGACGACCTGCCCGCGCTCAGCGGCCGCGCCGTCTACATCCTGGACTTCTCGTTCTCGCCCGAAATCATGCAAGGCATCGACGAGCGCGCCGCCAAGCTCGTCATGCTCGACCACCACAAGAGCGCCGCCGAAAAGCTGACCGGCTTTACCTGCCGCTGCGGCGTGGTGCATTTCGACATGGACAAGTCGGGCGCCCGGCTGGCCTGGGAGTTTTTCCATCCTGACAAGCCGGTGCCTGACCTGGTGCGCTTTATTGAAGACCGCGACATCTGGGCCTGGCAGTACCCCGAGAGCGCCGGCTTTCTGGCAGCCCTCGACATGGAGCCGCTCGACTTTGCCCGCTGGACCGAGATTGCCCAGTTCAGCCCCGCGCAAATCACCGACTTCATGGCGCGCGGCCAGGCCATGGACGAGAAATTCAAAAAGCTCGTCACCGACATGGCCGATTCCGCCCAGCCCGTCAGCTTCAACGGCCAGAGCGGCTTGATGGTGAACGTGCCCGGCGTGTTTCACAGCCTGATCGGCAACATGCTGTCTGAAAAAAGCGGCACCTTTGCGCTGATGTGGCATGTGGGCAAGAGCGGCGGCGTCAAGGTCGGGCTGCGCTCGCAGCGTAGTTTTGACTGTATCCCGCTGGCCGAAAGCATGGGCGGCGGCGGCCACGCGCAGGCGTGCGGCTTCAAGATGGGCATAGAACGCCTGCCCGAACTGCTGAGCGGCGAGTTTCAGGCCGTACCCAGGCCGCCCGCGTCCTGAGCGCACGCCTGAGCCCGGCCTGGTCAATTCCGAGGCACTGCCTGCAACGCCAGCATTGGCGCGGGTTTGGCGGCTTGTGAACATAGTTATCCACAGCGTGGCCCACAGGAATCGGGGGTAAGTTTGGGTAACTTTCGCACAAAAATCAGGGCGCCAGGCATGGGCATTTTGTGCTAACACAAAAATTTCTTCATTGGTAAAACGACGCTTCATGAATAAAACGATTCGGTCCGCTGGTCAATTCGGAGGCAGCGCCTGCAAAGCCAGCGTTGGCGCGGGTTTGGCGGCTTGTGAACATAGTTATCCACAGCGTGGCGCACAGGAAGCGGGGGTAAGTTTTTTGTGTTGATGTTTGCTGGGGGACAGTTTTTGGGGGCGCTTGTCGGTTCGGTCGTGGGTTGGCTTTGCGGGTTTGGGCTGGCCGGTCTCGCCCGGCGGGCGAGGCACTTTACTTTTGCTTCGAAGCAAAGAAAGTGAGTCGCATGCCGGGCGATTCCCGGCCAGCCCAACCCAGAAGAACCAACCCGCCACCAAAACAATCAACAGACCCCATCAAAGCGACTGCTCAATCCCAAGCCCCCCCGCAAACCCAATGCCGGCGCGGGCTTGGCGGCTTATGAACACAGTTGTCCACAAGGTGACCCACAGAAAGCGGGAGTAAGTCGCAGCGCACTTAAACGGGCAGCGTCTCGCCCCAGTAGTGAAACGTGAAAGGCCTTGGGCCCGGCAAATAGCGGGTGTGCAAATTCGTCAGCCCAAAACCGGCTTCCTGCAGCAGCGCCGGAATGTCGCGCCCCAGGTGGCAACCGCCGGCCAGCTTGCCCCACAGCGGCTGCAGCCGCTCCTGCCAGCGCCGTACCGATTCATCGGGCGCGCGCCCATGCTCGCAAAACAGCAGCTGCCCGCCGGGCGCCAGCACGCGGCGCATTTCGCGCAGCGCGACCAGCGGGTCGGGAATGGTGCACAGGGTGTAGGTGACCAGCACCGTGTCAAAGCTGGCATCGGGCCGGGGAATCTGTTCCGCCGACAGCGCCAGCAGCTCCACCTCCAGACCGGCCTCGGCAATGCGTTCCCGCGCCCGCGGGTGCAGCTGCAGGGCCGGGTCCAGCCCGGTGATGCGGGTCACGCGCGCCCGGTCATACCAGGGCATGTTCAGCCCCGTGCCAATGCCGACTTCCAGCACCCGTCCCCGCGCCAGCGGCACGATCAACTGGCGCTGGCGGCTGACCATGGGCAGACCACAGGCAAAGTCGAGGGCCGGCGGGAGGATGTAGCGGTCGTACCAGGAGGGGGTCATTGTTTTACTTTCATCTGGGTACCCAAATTGGGTTGCATCGTACCCATATTGGGTTTTTTGCGACAAGCCTGCAGGCCGTTGGCCGGAGTCCCTGCACTTTCACCGCTTTTAGAATAGCCGCTCATTCAAATCCCATCACGCCCCTCACAACAAACCGCCCGTGAACTACCTCGCCATCAAGCATCTCCACATCACCTGCGCGGCATTGAGCGGCAGTTTCTTCATGCTGCGCGGGCTCTGGATGCTGACGGACTCGCCCCTGCTGCAGCGGCGCTGGGTCAAGGTAGTGCCGCATGTGGTGGACACGCTGCTGCTGACGACGGCGCTGGTGCTGGTGTTCTGGAGCGGGCAGTACCCGTTTGTGCAGCCGTGGCTGACGGCCAAGGTGCTGGCCCTGGTGGCCTACATTGTGCTGGGCACGGTGGCGCTCAAGCGCGGCAGGACGAAAGGCGTGCGGACCTTTGCGCTGGTAGCCGCGCTGGCCACCTTTTCCTATATCGTTGCGGTGGCACTGACCCGGCAAGCGCTGCCGGGGTTATAGCGTCTTTTCTTGCAGTGTGCGTTGCCACCAATGTGGCGCCGCTTGCGCCCGGCCATGGCTGACGTTACGAAAAAACGCATCCGCAAGCGCCTGTAGTCGCGAAGTAAATACCCGGTAAATGTCTGTTTTCCTTACACGGCGTTCACAAATGCAAGTCAACAATGCTTTCACTGAGTCACGGTGCATTTCTGGAAAGGCAAGCGATTCAGGGGGCAGCGCCAACCGTTGTTTGCAGAAGCTGGAATTCATTTCAGCAGCGGCAAATGACCCAAGGGGTTGTTGTCCAGCTCATCCACAAAGTAGGAGAACCCTTATGAAATCGAAACTCTTGACCGCATCTTTATTGGCATCGGCCCTGTTCGCCGGACTGGGCATGTCCCCGGCCATGGCCCAGGGCACCAATACCCCCCAGATTGACCAGGCGCAGCAAGCCATCATCACCCGCATCCAGCAAGGCATGGCTTCCGGCCACATCACGCCGTCGGAAGCCCAGGCGCTGTACCGGCGCGAGCGCGAAATTTCGATACGCGAGAGCCAGTACAAGGCCAACGGCAATGCGACGCCGCCAGAGCGTGCGCAACTCAGGGCCGACCTGAACGCACTGAGCGCCGAAGTTGAACGCATGATGGCCAACCGTGACGTGGTGCGACCTGGCAATGCGGGCAATGCCGGGAACACGCCCGGCATCGACAACCGCGAATACCAGATCAGCCAGCGCATTGACGAGGGCGTTCGCTCAGGCCGGATCAACCAGCGCGAGGCGCGCAGGCTGCAACGCCGGGAGCGGGAAATTGCACGCCAGGAGGCCCAATTCAAGTCGGATGGTGTCGTGACCCAGCAAGAGCGCCGCCAGTTGAGCAATGAACTCACAGCGCTGCGCTACGAGGTGGAGCGCTTGATGCGTGACGACCGCCGTGGCGGCCGGAACTAACAGCGCGGCAGGCGCCCAAAGCGCCTGAGTGGCGTTGGCAGCAAGCCAGGTCGTTCAGCTCTTCGGGGCTGGCGGCTTGGCTTTTTTATGGGCGACGCCTTTGCGCTGGCAGGCCCATGGGGTTCAAGGGGCTCAAGGGGCTTGCTTGCTTCCCAGGACACGGCCATTGACGCTCAGACCGTACATCGAGTCTTCGGTGTCATGAAAGGCCTTGCGGGTGGCGGCAACCGACCCCTTGAACCGGGGATCTTGCGGGCGCTCGTGGCTGTTCATGAACAAGGCCACGTCCCAGGCCTCTTGTTCAGTCAGCGTTCCACCCTTGCCCAGGGGCATATTGGCCTGGATAAAACCGCTGGCATTGGCAATCTGGTGCATGCCGGCGCCCCAGTTGAAGGATTGGGGGCCCCACAGCGGCGGAAAAACCTGCTTGTTGCCAGCGCGCTGGCCCAGGCCATCGGCACCATGACACAGCGCGCAATTTTGCGCATAAACCTTTTCGCCGCGCACATAGTCGGCGGGCAGCGCAGGTTTTTTGAGTTTTGGATAGCCGCTGCCGGGCATGGCCGTGCCCACGGGTGCGCCCTTGGCAAGCCAGAACGCGTAGCTTTGCAGCGCCGTGATGATCTCGTCACCAGCCGCCGGGGCCTTGCCGTTCATGCTGTATTCAAAGCAGCCCTGGATGCGCGAGGCCAGCGTGTCGACCTGGCCGGTCTTGCTGCGAAAGGCCGGATAGCGCGTAAAGGAAGCCCACATCGGCGCGGAATCAGCCTTGCGGCCCGCATCCAGGTGGCAGTTGACGCAATTGAGCTGGTTGCCGACGTAGCGAGGCGCGTTTTTGCCAGTTTCCATAAATATCTGTTCGCCGCGGCGTATCACCTTGCCGAAGTCACCTTCGGGCAGGCTGCTCTCGGCAGGCGGGCTGAATGCCATGCGCATCACCGGCACCGGCACCACGGCGGTCGATACCGGGGCGATGGAAGGACGGGTTGCCGGCGGGGTTGCCGATACCCGCATCGTCGTTTGCGAGAGGCGCCCAAAAAGCATGTTGCCGCCCACGACCATCGCGAACAGCAGCGTCACCGCTGCAACACCAAAGATGGCGAGGCCGTTAACGCGAAATTTTCGAGGGGGTTGTGGCGTGGTCATGGGCGGCTTTTCGGTGGGAGGGCTTTGGCGGGAACAGCGTCCGGCGTTTTGGCAAGATTCGCGTAATACGCCGCGACGGCCGCGATATCAGCCTCGGTCAGTTGCTGCGCAATGCCCGTCATCAGGGCCAACGGCCCCGGCGGTCGGCTACCGGCTTTCCAGGCCTGCAACTGCTCGGTGATATAGGCTGCGGGCAGGCCAGCCAGTGGAGGAAACTGCGGACCAACGCCGCGGCCGCCCGGGCCGTGGCACTGCACGCAGGCCGGCACGTTGTCCGACCAGCGGCCGCGCGTGGCAAGCCAAGCGCCCACATCGGCGGGCAGTGGCTGCGCCGGGTCGGCGGCCAGGAAAGGCGCGGGCAGCTGGCTGAAGTACTGCGCGACTTCCGTGCGCTGCGCAGCGGTGAGCTGCTGCGCAATCGGCTGCATGATCGCGTTTTTGCGCGAACCATTGCCGAAGGCGTCCAGCTGCGCCTGCAGGTAAACCTGGCCGGTGCCCGCCAGACGCGGAAAAGTCGCGATGCCCTCCCCCTTGGCGCCATGGCAACCGATACAGGCCGCCACGCTCTTTAGTGCGTCTGTACTGGTTTTTTGCGCGAATGCAGGTGTGCCCAAGGCTGCAGCGAGCCAGAGCAGCGTGGTTGGCAACCAGCGGGCATGGCCCTTTGGCATGCGTGCGTGAGCGTTCAATGGGGGCGCCCTTTGTAAGGATTTCGGTGGTGGCGGCGCGCCTGCCCGGCTGAAAAACCGGGCTGCGGCGAGCGCGGCGCATGTGGCTACAAGTCTAGTGCGCGTGCCAGCGCTGGGCTGTAGGACTGCACCGGCATACGCCCCGGGGTTACTCTGCATGGCGGACGACTTGAAGGTGATTGCCCAAAAGTCATTGCCTATTTTTAAGGCACACCTCGCAAACCCAAGGCTGGCGCGGGTTTCAAGGCTTATCCAGTGGGTTGTCCACAGGGCCATTCACAGGCGGCGGGCATAAGTCCGGGCTTGGTCTCCATCGCTTCAAAATGATGAATCCAGCAAGGCATTAGCCCAATTTCTGCGAAGACTTATAGCTACTAAAAATAGAACAATTCGGGCTTCCTGATTCGCCGCATCATTGGCTCAGCATGGCCGCCACAAGGATCAGCAGCAGCACGGCCAGCACCGCAAAGGTGATTTTTACCCAGCTGTAAGGCTGCTCGCCCGCAATTGCGCCGGTGTAGCCATTGGCCACCACCTGGAAATTGCGCGCGCCGTAGGTGTAGCTGACCAGCCAGACGGGCACCAGGATGTGCTTGAAGGTGCGGCCCTGGTACTGCGCGTCCACCTGCAGGTTGCGAAAGGTGTCGCCCGGCACCTGCCGTCCGCACAGCGCCTGCATTTGCTGCCCCATCGCTTGCTGGTTGATTTTTTCAGCCTTGTGCAGGTCAATCTGGTAGCGCTCAACCGTCCAGCCCCGCACAAACTCGGGCGAATAGGCTTTCAGGTCGGTGCGCGTGGGAAAGGGTTCCACCTGCCGCAGCAGTTTGGCATGCACGCCGGCGGTGCCCGGCACCAGTTCGTCGTCAAACAGGTGGTTCAGGCTGCCCGCGGCCGGCACCCAGCGCACGCGCTGGACCTGGCGGGTTTGCGTCTGGCCATTGGCGTTGCGAAAACTCTCGGTCTCGTAGTAGTAATGACCGGCATCGGCTTGCCAGCGCGCGCTGACCTGCGCGTCAAACGTCCAGTAAGGCAGGTAGACGCCGTGCAGCGTGTCGGTCAGCGCGGCCGACTTGAGCCGGTTGGGCGCAAACCAGCGGGAGCCATACCACTGCCGGATGCGGTCACGCACCTGACCGTCGCTGATCTTGAAGGGCAGCACGCTTTGCGGCGTGATGGCGTCGTTGCTGCTGGCGTGCTCAATGATGGACGGCGAGCCGCAAAAATCGCAGCGCTTGGCCACTTTGCCGTCAACAAAGACCGAGATCGCCTGACAGCTCTGGCATTTCACTTCGCGCCGGGCGTCACCATCACCCCAGCCGCGCCCGGTCGCCGGGTCCTTGAGGGCCGCCTGCAGGTCTTGCTCGACCACGCCCGTGCCGGGATCGGCCTCCTGGCCTTTGGACCAGGGCACCACCGTGCCGCAGTAGGGGCAGACCAGCGACTGCCGGGCCGCGTTCCACTGCAGGTCGCCGCCGCATTCGGGGCAAGGGTGTTTGCCCACGGTTGCGGGCGTGTAGACATCCGCCATAAGCTGTACCGGGATAGATGTAAGGGCCGTATCAGCCGTGCAAAAACGCTTCAAGCGCACTGTTGGCGATGCGCCAGGCGTTGCCCATCTTGCGGGCCTTGAGGTCGCCGGCAATGATGGCGGCCATCACGTCTTCGAGCGACACACCCAGCAGTTGCGCGGCCTGCTCGGGCGTGAACACTTCCAGCCCCGCCGCTGCGGCCGGCGCGCTGGCCGCAGCGGCAGCGGCAGCCGGGCTTGCACCGCCGCCCTGCATGCTGCGCACCATTTCCTGCGCCATGCCAAAGCCCATGGCCATTTGCGCCGGCATGGTGGCGGCCGCACCGGCTTCGCCGCCCTGGCCCATGGCCACGCCCATCTGGTATTTCACGTAGTCGTTGAGGTTGCCAATCACGCTCATGCTGGAGCGCTTGTCGATGGCCTGCTCCACCTCGGGCGGCACCGACACGTTTTCCAGCACGAAACTGGTGATTTCCAGCCCGTACTTTTCGCGCATCGCAGGGTTGATAAGGGGCAGCAGCGCGTCACCCAGCTCAGCGTAGCGGTGCGCCACGTCCAGCGCCGGCACGCCCGCGCGGGCCAGCGCCTCGGTAAACACGCTGACGATGCGCGAGCGCATGGTGTCGGCAAACTCATCCAGGCGAAAGTTCTGGTCGGTGCCTGCCACTTCCTTCAGGAATTTGGCCGGCGCCACAATCCGAAAGTCGTAGGTGCCAAACGCGCGCAGGCGCACCACGCCAAAGTCACGGTCGCGCATCATGACGGGGTTGGCCGTACCCCATTTGTTGCCCGTGAAGAGGCGCGTGTTCAGGTAGTAAATGTCGCACTTGAACGGCGACTCAAAGCCGTACTTCCAGCCCATGATGGTGGACAGCACCGGGATGTTTTCGGTGCTCAGCGTGTGCTTGCCGGGCTGGAACAGGTCCGCGTACTGGCCGGCGGCGACAAACTGCACCTGCTGGGATTCGCGCACGATCAGCTGCGCGCCGTTCTTGATTTCCTGGTCCTCGTCGGGCCAGCGGTACGACAAGGTGTCGCGCGAGTCATCGGTCCATTCAATGACCTCGATCAGTTGTTTCTTAATGATGTTGAGCAGGCTCATGACGCATCCTTGTCGAGTTGTACCGCAGAAGCTGGATTTCAGTGGGCCATTATCAGGCTGGCCATGCTAAAACCCCGATTGAACGCTTGCCCTTGCTGGCGGCTCTTTTGTCGAGACAAATGTGTGTCGGGTGGTTTCCGGGTGGCTCGGTGGTTCCCTGATGACCTGACAATACGGTAGTTGATGTTTGAAGGAGTGCCTGGTTTTGAAATTGCCCTTAATGCGCGCTGGCGCCGCCGTGTGGATGGCGGGGCTGGGATGTGTTTGTGCCCTGCTGGCAGGCTGCGGCACCCCGGTCAAGGCGTTTCCGTCTCAGGAAGAGTTCGCGTCTACGGCGACCTATTCCCGTCTGTTTGATGCCACTGCCGCGCAAACCTGCGAGGCCGCCCGGCGGGCCTTGCTGAGCCAGGGGTACGTCATCGGCACCGCCGCGAAGGAACTGGTGACGGGCCGGAAAAACTTTCAGCCCGAGCCCGAGTCGCACCTGCAGATGGAAATTCGCGTGGTCTGCGCCCCGGACAGCCCCGACGGGCAGGTCAGCCTGGGGTTTGTCACCGCCCTGCAAGACGTTTACGCCCTGAAGAAAAGCAACAATTCGGCCAGCCTGGGCGTGGGCGGGATTGGTTCGGTCTCGCTGCCGTTCAGCTCCAGCAATGATTCCATGGTCAGGGTAGCCAGCAAAACCATCTCGTCGGATGTCTTTTATGAGCGCTTTTTCGATCTGGTCAAGCGTTACCTGGGGGTGAGCGAGCCGGTGGACGAGGCGCCCTGAACGGCTCAAGCGCCCGGCGCAGACAGCGCCGCGTCGCCCTCCTGCCAGGTTCCCGGCACGAGCCCGTCCAGGTGGTAGGGGCCAATCGCCGCGCGAATCAGCCGCAGCGTGGGAAAGCCCACGGCGGCGGTCATGCGCCTGACCTGGCGGTTGCGGCCTTCCTTGATGGCCAACTCGATCCAGGCGGTGGGGATGGACTGGCGAACCCGCACCGGCGGCACCCTTTCCCACAGCGCGGGCGGCGGCGCCATCAACTGCGCCCGCGCCGGGCGGGTGACACCGTCATTAAGCTGCACACCGCGCCGCAGCGCCTCCAGCGCGGCCTCGTCAGGCGTGCCTTCCACTTGCACCCAGTAGGTTTTTTCCATCTTGAAGCGCGGGTCGGCAATGCGCGCCTGCAGCTTGCCGTCGTTGGTCAGCAGCAGCAGGCCCTCGCTGTCGGCGTCCAGCCGGCCGGCCACATAAACGCCGGGCAGGTCGATGTAGTCTTTCAGACCGCGCCAGCGCCCCTCGGGCGTGAACTGGCTCAGCACGCCGTAGGGCTTGTTGAACAGGATCAGGCGGGAGGCCATGGACATCAGCAGCCCAGCTGGTCGGCCAGTGCCAAAAAGTCCTGGGCATGCCGGGTATTGGCGGGGTCAGGCGTGATGTCCTTGGGGCGGGCCGCGCCAAACTCGGCCGGGCGCTCGATGTAAGCGGTCTGCAGGCCGCAGGCGCGCGCGGCGGCCAGGTCGTCCTGGTGGGCTGCCACCAGCATGACGTCAAGCGGTGCCACGTCAAACACCCTGGCCACGCCCAGGTAGGTGGCGGGGTCGGGCTTGTAGGCCCGAAACACCTCGGCCGACAAAATGCAGTCCCACGGCAGGCCGCCGTACTTGGCCATATCGGTCAGCAAGCCGATGTTGCCGTTTGACAGCGTGCAGATCGTGAAGCGTGACTTGAGCCGCGTGAGCCCCGCCACCACATCGGGCCACGGGTCCAGCCGGTGCCAGGCTTTGTTGAGGTGCTTTTTCTCAGCCTCGGTCAGATCGGCCAGGCCGAACTGTTCAAGAAGCGGGTCAAGGATGAGGCGGTGCAAATCGTCAATCAGCGTCCAGCCCAGTTCGCCCGACATGACCCGGCGCATCGCGGGCTGGTAGCCGGCACGCCAGGCCAGCGCAAACGCGTCGCCGTCCAGCGCAGGCCGCAGCGCCTGCACTTCACGTGCAATGCCGCTGTGCCAGTCGACCACGGTGCCGAAAACATCGAATGCGAGGACTTGGGGATGAGAGGGGAAATGGGTGCGCATCAGGCCATTATCGGCAGCAACGCCAGGCCGCCCGCCAAAACCCCGCACCTACGCCTTGCGCCCCACCTCAGCCAGGTACTCCGCCAGCAACCTGGCCGCAGCAGACAAGGAACGCTCGTCCTGAAAGCAGATCGCAAACCGGCGCTGCGCCCAGGCATCCGTCAGCGGGATGATGCACAGCTTGAAGGCCGCTGCCAGCGGCTGCGCCACCTCCTGCGGCACCACACTGATACCCAGGCCCGAGCGCACCACCCGCAGCGCCGCCTCGAAGGTCGAGACTTCCGCGCGGTAGCGAATGGCCTGCCCGCTGGCCGCCGCCGCCCTGACCAGCATCAGCTGCACGGCGCTGGCGGCGGGCAAGGCGACATGGTCAAACGCCAGTGTGTCGACAAACGCAAGGCGCGTGCGCCCGGCCAGCGGGTGGCCTTCATGCGCCACGATGGCCAGGTGGTCTTGCCGGTAGGGGTAGGTTTGCAGGCCCGACAGGTCGGCCGCGTCCCAGCAAACGCCCAGCGACACGCTGCCTTCGCGCAGCGCGCGCACCACATCGCGGCTGAGCTGCTCCTGCACGTTGACGCGGATGGCCTGGTGCGCCGGGATTTTCAGGAAATCGGCAATGTCATCGGGCAGCGACTCGGCCACCGACGACGTGGTGGCGATCAGCCGCACCAGGCCAGACGCGCCCGAGGTGTAGGCGCGCATGTCGTCGCTGACGCGCTGGGCCGCGCCCAGCAGCCCAAGCGCGTGCTCGCGCAGGGTTTCCCCGGCGGCCGTGGGCTCGACGCCGCGCCGTATCCGCGTGAGCAGGCGGCAGCCAAGGTCTTGCTCCAGCTGGGCCAGCCGCTTGCTGATGGCCGAGGGCACGATGTGTTCACGCTCGCCGACGCGCGCAATGCTGCGCGCGTCGCACACGGCCACAAACAGCCGCAGGGTGGTCAAGTCCAGGTCTTTCATCAGCGCTCCAGCAAAGGAGCCGGTATTGCTCCATGACACGGTTAATTAACGTTCCCAAATGGAACTTCAAGGCTTCCAAAATACCACTTTCCACGATTAAAGGAACTTTTAAACTGGGCGCCTGTTGCTTTTTTCACCCACTGGGCTCGCCATGCATTCCACACCCCCTGTTTACCGCACCACCGCCCTGTCAGCCCTGCCCGCCCGCGCCATCGTCCGCGAAGTGGGCCTGCGCGATGGCCTGCAAAGCATCCAGACCATCTTGCCGACGGCGCAAAAAATCGAATGGGTACGTGCCGCCCATGCCGCCGGCCAGCGCGAAATCGAAGTCGGCTCGTTTGTGCCGCCCCGGCTGATGCCGCAACTGGCCGACACAGCAGACGTGCTGGCCTTTGCCAAAACGCTGCCCGGCCTGTTCGCCTCCGTGCTGGTGCCCAACCTGAAGGGCGCGGAGCGCGCCATCGAGGGCGGCGCGGACCTGATGGTCATGCCGCTGTCGGCCAGCCACGCGCACAGCCTGGCCAATCTGCGCAAGACGCCCGACGAGGTGGTGGCCGAGCTGGGCCGCATCCGCGCGGCGCGCGACGCCTCTGGCAGCCGCACCCTGATTGAAGGCGGCGTGGGCACGGCTTGGGGCTGCACCCTGCAGGGCGATGTAAAGGTGCCCGAAGTGCTGCGCCTGCTGCAGGCCCTGCTGGACGCCGGCGCCGACCGCGTGAGCCTGGCCGACACGGTGGGCTACGCCAACCCGTATGGCGTCAGCACACTGGTCGAGCAGGCACTCAAGATGGCCGGCGACAGGTTTTTCTGCGGCCACTTCCATGACACCCGGGGCTTGGCGCTGGCCAATGCCGCAGCCGCTTTGCAGTTGGGCGTGACGCGCTTTGACGCGTCGCTGGCCGGCATAGGCGGCTGCCCGCATGCGCCCGGCGCCAGCGGCAACGCCGCGACCGAAGACCTGGCGTTCATGCTGGAGGCTTGCGGGGTGGACACCGGCCTGGACATCCCTGCCCTGCTGGCCCTGCGCGCCCGCGTGGCCGGCTGGCTGGCCGGCGAAGCCACCCATGGCACGCTGTGGCGCGCCGGCCTGCCGAGCAACTTCCAACCCACCGCCGCGCACTGAACTCCCTACGGGAAAAAACCCATGAACGCCCCACTCCCCACCCCCACCGGCCTGCCGCTCGAAGGCGTGCGCGTCATCGAATTCACCCATATGGTCATGGGCCCGACCTGCGGCATGATCCTGGCCGACCTGGGCGCCGAAGTCATCAAGATCGAGCCGCCCGGCGGCGACAAGACCCGCAACCTGCCGGGCCTGGGCATCGGCTTTTTTCGCAGCTTCAACCGCAACAAAAAAAGCGTGGTGCTCGACATCACCACGCCAGACGGCCAGGAAACCGCCAAGGCGCTGATTGCCCAGTGCGACGTGCTGCTGGAGAACTTTCGCCCCGGCCTGATGGCCAGGCTCGGCCTGGACTACGACAGCCTCAAAGAAGCCAACCCGCGCCTGATCTACGTCAGCCACAAGGGCTTTTTGCCCGGCCCGTATGAAAATCGGCTGGCGCTCGACGAGGTGGTGCAGATGATGGGCGGCCTGTCCTACATGACCGGCCCCGAAGGCCGGCCGCTGCGGGCGGGCACCTCGGTGAACGACATCATGGGCGGCATGTTTGGCGCCATCGGCGTGCTGGCGGCGCTGCGCGAACGCGACAAGACCGGTGAGACCGGTGAGACCGGTGAGACCGGTGAGACCGGAAAGATCGGCGAGGGCCAGGAGATCCAGAGCGCCCTGTTCGAGAACTGCGTGTTCCTGAGCGCCCAGCACATGCAGCAGTATGCAATGACCGGCGAGCCGCCGCCGCCCATGCCCTCCCGCGTATCGGCCTGGAGCGTGTACGACGTGTTCACGCTGGCGGGCGGCGCGCAGCTGTTCATTGGTGCGGTCAATGACAAGCAGTGGCTGACCTTGTGCCGGGTGCTCGATTGCCCCGACCTGGCGGCAGACCCGGCGCTGCAAACCAACGCCCAGCGCGTGGCGCTGCGCCCGGCCTTGCTGGTCACGCTGGGCGAAATCCTGAAGCACCACCAGGCCGATGCGCTGTCGCGCCAGCTGGAGGCGGCCGGCATTCCCTACGCGCCCATCGTGCGGCCCGACCAGCTCGTGAGCGACCCGCACCTGCGGGCCAGCGGCGGCCTGGTGCCCATGCAGACGGAGGACGGCGGCACCACTGACGTGGTGCTGCTGCCGCTGACCATGGGCGGGCGCCGCCCCGGCGTGCGCCAGCCGCTGGCCCGTGTGGGCGAACACACCGACGAAGTGCTGGCCAGCCTGCTGGGCACCGCCACCGTTTGAATTCCTGTTTAAAAAACCGACCACCTGGAGACAAGCACCATGAACACATCCTCACCTTTTTCTGTCACCCGCCGCGCCGCGCTGGGTCTGGCCGCCAACGCCTGCGCCCTGGCCGCGCTGCCGGCCTGGGCCCAAAGCGACCGGCCCTTGCGCGTGATCCTGCCGGTGGGCGCTGGCTCGGGGGTGGACACCATCGTCCGCGCCGCCGTGCCGCAACTGGTCAAGGCGCTGGGTGGGCAAGCGGTGGTGATTGAAAACCTGCCCGGCGCGGGCGGCATCACCGGGGCGTCCGCCCTGGCCAAGGCACCGGCTGATGGCCTGACGATTGGCGTCATCTCCAACAACCACGTCATCAACCCCAGCGTCTACAAGAAAATCCCGTACGACACGCTGGCCGACTTCACCCCGGTTTCGGTCATGGGCGCTACCCCTTTCGTGCTGGTGGTCAACCCGGCCAAGGTGGCCGCCACCAACGTCAGGGAACTGATCGCACTGGTCAAAGCCAGGCCCGACGGGTACAACTATGCCTCGTCCGGCAATGGCACGGTGATTCACCTGGCCGGCGAAATGTTTGTCGATGAGGCCAAGGTCGTGATCCGCCACATTCCCTACAAAAGCACGGGCGCCATGGTGGCCGACCTGATCGGCGGACAGGTCGAAATGGGCGTGGTCGCCTTGCCGGCGGCGCAGGCGCACCTGAAAAGCGGCGCCTTGCGCGCCATAGGCCTGTGCGGAAAGACCCGCAGCCCGGCCGCCCCCGACCTTGCGACGATTGCGGAGCAAGGCCTGCCCCATTACGAGATCGAAGGCTGGTTTGCCGTGGTCGGCCCGGCCAGGCTGCCGCCCGAGCAGGTCAAGCGCATTCACGCTGCATTCACCACGGCCTACAGCAGCACCGAAGTGAAGGAAGCCATGGCCAGGCAGGGCAACATGATCCACCCCAGCACACCCGAAGCCGCTGCCTTGTATTTCCGCGGCGAGATGACGCGCTACGCCGCGCTGGCCAAAAAGGCCGGCATTTCGCTCGACTAGGCGCCTGGCGACCGCCCGCGCTCAAAACATGCGCAGGGCGCCGGCCCATGGGCCAAATCGCATGAAAACTGCGCGCCCCTTGCGTGAAGATGACACATCAAAGAAAACACCCTGTATTTTTCAAGGACACACACCATGGCAGATTTGTTTGAGAACCCGATGGGCCTGATGGGCTTTGAATTCGTCGAGTTCGCCTCGCCCGTGCCAGGCGTGCTGGAGCCGGTTTTCGAGCGCATGGGCTTTACCCTGGTGGCCAAGCACCGGTCAAAGGACGTGGTGCTGTACCGCCAGGGCGACATCAATTTCATCGTCAACCGCGAACCCAAAAGCGTCGCCGGCTACTTTGCCGCCGAGCATGGGCCCAGCGCCTGCGGCATGGCGTTTCGCGTCAAGGACGCGCACCTGGCTTACAACCGCGCGCTTGAACTCGGCGCGCAGCCAATTGAAATCAAGACCGGGCCGATGGAGCTGAACCTGCCCGCCATCAAGGGCATTGGCGGCGCGCCGCTGTACCTGATTGACCGCTTTGAAGACGGCAAGTCAATCTACGACATCGACTTTGTGTTCATCGAAGGCGTGGACCGCCACCCGCCCGGCCATGGCCTGAAACTGATCGACCACCTGACGCACAACGTGTACCGGGGGCGCATGGCGTTCTGGGGCGGCTTTTATGAAAAGCTGTTCAACTTCCGCGAGATCCGCTACTTTGACATCCAGGGCGAATACACCGGCCTGACGTCCCGCGCCATGACCGCGCCCGACG
This sequence comes from Polaromonas sp., assembly GCA_030650875.1. Classification (GTDB taxonomy): domain Bacteria; phylum Pseudomonadota; class Gammaproteobacteria; order Burkholderiales; family Burkholderiaceae_C; genus Polaromonas. The sequence continues at coordinate 1,920 of JAUSDK010000236.1, read as the reverse complement.
GCAAGATCCGCATTCCACTCAATGAGGAATCGAAGCAGGGCGGCGGCCAGATCGAGGAATTTTTGCTCAAGTTCAACGGCGAAGGCATCCAGCACATTGCGCTGATCTGCGACGACCTGCTCGCCACGGTAGACAAGCTGCAACTGGCCGGCGTGCCGCTGATGACGGCGCCCAGCGAAAGCTACTACGAAATGATCGAGGGCCGACTGCCCTGCCACGGCCAGCCGGTGGCAGAGCTGCAGACACGTGGCATTTTGCTCGACGGCTCCACAGAGGGCGGCACGCCGCGCCTGCTGCTGCAAATTTTTTCGCAGCCGCAACTCGGGCCGGTGTTTTTCGAATTCATCCAGCGCAAGGGCGACGAGGGCTTTGGCGAAGGCAATTTCAAGGCGCTGTTCGAGTCGCTGGAGCGCGACCAGATCCAGCGCGGCGCGCTGACCGTGGAGGCATGAAACCCATGAAAATCGACCGCATTCACCACGTCGCCTACCGCTGCAAGGACGCCAAAGAGACCGTGCTCTGGTACCAGAACATGCTCAAGATGGACTTCGTGCTCGCCATCGCCGAAGACTTCGTGCCCTCCACCAAGGCGTCAGACCCGTATATGCACGTGTTTCTGGACGCGGGCCAAGGCAATGTGCTCGCCTTCTTTGAATTGCCGACCCAGCCGCCGATGGGCCGCGACCCCAACACACCCGCCTGGGTGCAGCACATTGCGTTCAAGGTCAAGGACCGCGCGACGCTGCTTGAGTTTCGCGCGCACCTCGAAGCCAACGGCGTCGACGTGCTCGGCGTGACCGACCATGGCGCGTTTCACTCGATCTATTTCTTCGACCCGAACGGGCACCGCGTCGAGCTGGCTTGCCCCGACCCCGAAGAGCAGGCCATGCTCAAGAGACTCGATGCCGTGAAATGGGACATGCTCGAAGAATGGTCACAGACCAAACGCGCGCCGCACCACGCCGCCTTCCTGCACGCACGCGAGTTCAAGTCATGAGCGCGGCCATCGACGACACGCACGCGTCCACCCTGCAAAGCTGGCTGGACTCGGCCAACGACCCCGGCACGGATTTCCCGATTCAGAATCTGCCCTACGGCCGCTTCCGGCGGGATGAACAGGCCGATTGGTCCATTGGGGTGGCGATCGGCGACCAGGTGCTCGATCTGCGCCTGGCCAAGCTGATCGAAACCATTGACATGAAGCGCTTGATAGCGATGGACCCGGCGGCTCGGCGGGCCTCGCGGCAAGCACTCTCCTGCGGCTTGCGCCAGGGCAGCGCGCAAGAGGCCCTGTTTCGGGCGGCGCTGGTGCCGCAGGACGCAGTGGAAATGGGCCTGCCCTGTGAGATTGGGGACTACACCGATTTCTACACCGGCATCCACCACGCCAGCACCGTGGGCAAGCTGTTTCGCCCGGACAACCCGCTGCTGCCGAACTACAAGTGGGTGCCTATTGGCTACCACGGCCGCGCTTCCTCGATTGGCGTAAGCCGACCGGGCTTGGGACAAACGTTTCGCCGCCCCCAGGGCCAGATCATGGCACCCCAGGCCACCGCGCCCCGGCTGCAGCCCAGCGCCAGGCTCGATTTCGAGTTGGAACTGGGTATATTCATCGGCCGGCCCAATGCCCTGGGCGAACCGATTTCAATGGCGCAGGCCGAAGACCATGTCTTTGGCTTGTGCCTGTTGAACGACTGGAGCGCGCGCGACATTCAGGCGTGGGAGTACCAGCCGCTCGGCCCTTTTCTGTCAAAGAGCTTTGCCAGCACCGTGTCGCCCTGGGTCGTGACGCTCGATGCGCTGGCACCGTTTCGCCACGCATTCACCCGGCCCGAGAACGACCCAGCGCCACTTCCTTACCTTGACTCGCCCGAAAATCAGCAGCACGGGAGAATCGACATCGAGCTCGAAGTCTGGCTG
>JAUSDK010000231.1 GCA_030650875.1 Polaromonas sp. | reverse complement strand
AGCCTGGCCGCCGAGGTCATGGCCCGCATCATGGAGCAGGCCTTCTTTGACCTCGATGCACCACTGGCACGGGTGTGCAGCGAGGAGGTGCCGATTCCGTATGCCCGCCACATGGAAGAGGCCGCACTGCCGCAAGTGCCCAGGATTGTTGCGGCCGTGCAGGCCTTGATGGGGAACACACCATGATCGAATTCAAGTTGCCTTCGCTCGGCGCGGACATGGATGAAGGCACGCTGCTCACATGGGCAGTGAAGCCGGGCGACAGCGTCAAACGCGGCCAGGTGGTGGCCGTGGTGGACACATCCAAGGCAGCAGTGGATGTCGAAATCTGGCACGACGGCGTGGTGCATGAGCTGCTGGTGCAGCCCGGCGAGAAAGTGCCAGTCGGCACGGTGCTGGCCACGCTGCTGGCGCCAGGTGAGGTGGCTGCAACGCAACACGCTCCGGAGCCGGAAAAAGTTACAGCGGCGACGCGGCATGCGGTGTCGCCCTCTGCGCGCAAACGGGCCAGGGAACTGGGCATCGATCCCGACACCCTCAGCGGCACCGGTGCACAGGGGTCAGTCACGCTGGCCGACATCGAGGCGGCGAGTGCAGCAGCGGCCCCACCCGCTGCGCCTGATCGCCAGAAGGAAATGCGCAAGGCCATCGCCGCGGCCATGAGCCGCTCCAAGCGCGAGATCCCGCACTACTACCTGAGCGAAACCATCCCGATGGCCAACGCGCTGGCGTGGCTGCAGCAACGCAACGAAGGCCTGCCCATCACCGGGCGAATCCTGCCAGCCGTGCTGCTGCTCAAGGCGGTGGCCGTGGCGCTCAAACGCACGCCCGAGCTCAATGGGTTTTACCGTGACGGACAGTTTCAACCCAGTTCTGCAGTGCATGCCGGCGTGGCCATTTCGCTGCGCGGCGGCGGGCTGGTGGCACCGGCGCTGCACGACATCGGGGCCAAACCGCTGGAGCAGCTGATGCGCGAGCTGGCCGATCTGGTCAAGCGCGCACGGACGGGCTCGCTGCGCAGCTCCGAAATGAGCGATCCGACCCTCACCGTCACCAATCTGGGCGAGCAAGGCGTGGAAACCGTGTTCGGTGTGATCTACCCGCCGCAGGTGGCGCTGGTGGGCTTTGGCAGCATGGCGACGCGGCCGTGGGTGGATGCCGAGGGCGCGCTGGTCGTGATGCCCACTGTGACCGCCAGCCTGGCGGCGGACCACCGGGTGTCTGACGGCCACCGTGGCGCGCTTTTTCTGGCCGAATTGTGCGCGCTGCTGCAGCAGCCCGAAGCGCTGTAAACCGGAGACCCGCCAATGAATGATGTTCAATTGCGCAGCACCGTCGTGGCCACGCTGCTGTCGATTGCGCCCGAGGTGGATGCGGCGCTGCTTAGCGACAACCGGCCCCTGCGCCTGCAGGTAGACCTGGACTCGATGGACTGGCTCAATTTCCTGATCGGGCTGAGCCAGCAGTTGAAGGTCGAGATTGCCGAGTCCGACTACGGGCAACTGGTCACGCTCAAGGACTTGCTGGATTATTTGCGGGCCAGGCTGCCCCCGGCCACCGCTTAGCCGCGCACCACCAGCACCGGCTGCGTGGCATGCTGGAGCACCCGCTGCGTGACGCTGCCCAGCATCAGCTTTTCAAGCCCATGGCGGCCATGCGAACCCATGACCACGAGATCGGCCTTGATCGCATCGGCCGTCTCGATGATGCCGCGCCACGCCGCGTGGGCCTCCACCATCCGGGTATTGGCTTTCAGCCCTGCCGCTTCGACCTGCGTCCGCGCGGCGGCGAGCGTCTCCCGGGCCTCGGCCTTGGCTGCAGTCACATACTCGGCCTGGCCATAGGCCAATTCAGTGCCCACGCCGGTAAAGGGATAGGGGTCGATCACGTAAATGGCGGTCACTGCGCTGCCATAGGTGCTGGCGATGTCCACCGCCTGGCGCACGGCTTGCATCGAGGTGGAAGATCCGTCGACGGGAACCAGAATATGTTTGTACATGACGCGTAGCCCCTTGAAATGAGTGGATGATTTTCATTATGGTGCGCCCTGCGGCTGGCGCCTTGACCGGCATCAAGGTGGGCAGCAGCTTCAATGACCTGGATCAAAACTCTTCAGGTCGCCATTGCGTAAGCTCTTGCGCTGGACAACCAGGAGCCCAACACATGCCGAATCTTGAATGGTCAGACGCACTTGCGCTGGACCTCCCCGTGATGGATGACACTCACCGCGAATTCGTGGTACTGCTGGCGCAGGTAGAGACTGCCGCCGACGATGAACTGCTGGCCCACTGGTGCGCGCTGGTGGCCCACACCGACGATCACTTCAGCCGCGAGGACCAATGGATGCAGAGCACACGGTTCTCGTCCGGCAACTGTCACAGCGTGCAGCACAAGATCGTGCTGCAAGTACTGCGTGAAGGCATCACCAGCGGCGAAGCCGGTGACTTGGGGGTCGTGCGCCAGATGGCGCGGGAACTGGCCATCTGGTTCCCGCAGCACGCCCAGTCCATGGACGCGGCGCTGGCGCTGCACCTGCGCCGCATCGGCTACGACCCGGCCACCGGCACGGTCGCCATGCCCGAGGCCTTGCCGGCAGACGTCATCCACGGCTGCGGTGGTGCCAGTTGTTCCGACCACGCCACTGCGGACGCCGCCAGGCAGCCTGCCTGAGCCCTGCCCGGCTGGAGAAGGCACAGAACCTTGACCAGGATCATGTTTCAAAGCCGCTGGATGGCAGATACTGATCATTACAACTCCGGGAGCCATCTGCATGAAATTACTGACCGACCTCTTCTCCACCGACTACGGCCTGATGAGCGTGATTGGCATCGCCTTCATGATCGGCATGGGCGTGTTTTTCCTGCGCCTGTTCATGGGCAAGATGGATGAGGATGCCAAGCGGGCTGGGGAATAAGGCTTAAAGCCACCCGGGCAGTTCACGCGAATGAAGTGCCGAGAGAAAAAACCGGGCGGCCTCGCTCAGCGGCCTGTCCTTGCGGGTAATGGCGCCAAACGACTCCATCTTGTGCTGGATGAAGCACGGTAACACCTTGAGCAGCCCATGCCGGGCATGTCGGTTTCGGCAATCAGGTTGGTGGTCGTGAGAATGGAAGCAGGTCGCATAAAATTCAACGCAACACCCATGCACCACCAAAGAGGAAATCGCATGACCATTCAGGGCTTTGTCGTGTCCCACGCCAAGGACGCGGAGTTTGAACGAGGTCTTCGTTCTTTCTTTGAATACCGCGATCTCGGCATCAAGACGGCAACGCGGGGCCAGGTTGACGCACATGTCATCCGGGCGGCGTCGGGGAAGGACTTCTCAAGTCAGCCTCACCTTCACAAGACAGCGTTTCAGCTCGTCTATGTTTTGAAGGGCTGGATCGAATTCGAATATGAAGGCCAAGGCGTTGTCCGCCTGGAGGCCGGATCGTGCGTCCACCAGCCGCCCGGCATTCGCCACCGCGAACTGGGCCACAGCGAGGACATTGAAATGCTGGAAGTGGTCTTGCCAGCGGGTTTCGCCACCGAAGAAGTCGCCGCTGTAAACGACTAGCACGGGCGCCAACAGCCAACCGCTTATAGAGCCGGCGGACATCAGGCCTGAAGAGCCCCGGCAACTTCCTGCAGTTAGAGGCGAACGGTATCTGCAACGCGCTCGGCGCAGGCCTTGGCCTGTTCGGCATCGCGTGCCTCCACCATGACCCGCAGCAGCGGCTCGGTGCCGCTGGCGCGGATCAGGATGCGCCCGCTGTCGCCGAGTTCGATCTCCACTGCCTTGGTTTGCATCGCCAACTCAGCGCTGCTCTGCCAGTCCTGCCCGGGCTGAAGGCGCACATTGATCAGCGTCTGCGGAAACAGCACCACGTCAGCCAGCAGTTGGCCCAGGGTCTTCTTGCTGCGCACGCAGGCCTGTAGCACCTGCAGGGCGCTGATCAGGCCGTCGCCGGTCGTGTGCTTGTCCAGCGCCAGCAGGTGGCCCGAGCCCTCGCCGCCCAGCAGCCAGCCGCGCTTGTCGAGTTCTTCAAGCACGTAGCGGTCGCCAACCTTGGCGCGCACGAACTCGACGCCCCTGGCCTTCAAGGCGACTTCCACCGCCATGTTGGTCATCAGGGTGCCGACGGTGCCCGGCACTTTTTCACCGCGTGCCAGCCGCTCGTTAACCATCAGGAACAGCACTTCGTCACCGTTGAAAAGCCGCCCCTGCGCGTCCACGATTTGCAACCGGTCGGCATCGCCGTCAAGTGCGATTCCGTAATCCGCGTTATTGGCGCGAACCGCCTTGATCAGCGCTTCAGGGTGGGTGGCGCCCACCTCGTGGTTGATATTCAGTCCGTTGGGCGTGCAGCCGATGGCAATCACTTCAGCCCCCAGTTCATGAAACACCATGGGCGCGATGTGATACGCCGCACCGTTGGCGCCATCCACCACGATTTTCAGGCCTTTGAGCGTCAGGTCATGCGCAAACGTGCTCTTGCAAAATTCGGTGTAGCGACCCGCAGCATCCTCCAGGCGGCGGGACTTGCCCAGCGAAGCCGAGTCAGCCCAGACTGGCGGCTCCTCAAGCGAGGCTTCCACCGCCAGTTCCCATTCATCATTGAGCTTGGTGCCTTGCGCACTGAAAAATTTGATCCCGTTGTCCGCAAAGGGATTGTGGCTGGCGCTGATCACCACGCCCAAGCTGGCGCGCTGGGCCCGCGTGAGGTAGGCCACACCCGGGGTGGGCAGAGGTCCCAGGAGCACCACATCGACACCGGCCGAATTGAAACCGGACTCCAGCGCACTTTCCAGCATGTAACCCGAAATACGGGTGTCCTTGCCAATTAGCACGGTGGGGCGGGACTCGGACTTGCGAAGGACGCGGCCCACGGCGTGCGCGAGCTTGAGCACAAAGTCGGGCGTGATGGGCGGCTGGCCGACCGTGCCGCGAATACCATCAGTGCCAAAGTATTTTCTTGTCATGTGGATGAACCCTGTGGGCTGGTTGTTATTGGTGAGTAAAAAGGTTTGCAGGTTTGCCCGATTTTAGAAGCTTGCGCTGGCAGACCCGAGGCGACAAGAAGTGCGTTCTTGCGGTAGCGCAATTGCTCCAGATCCCTCAGGCTATCGCGCAGCCACCCAAACCTTCAGGGCTTGGACCGTCTCGCGTACATCGTGAACACGCACGATGCGGGCTCCGCGCTCAACCGCCAGCAAAGCCGCGGCCACGCTGGGCACCATTCGGTCGGCCATTTCGGCCATGTCTGCCGATGCCACAGCCGCCAGGGACGACTTGCGCGACCAGGCCGCCAGCAACGGATAGCCAGCCGCCAGAATCTCTTGCTGACGTGCCAGCAGCGAAAAATTCTGCGCTACAGTCTTCCCGAACCCTATGCCCACATCCAGCATGATTCGGCTCTTTTCCACGCCTGCGTCTTCCAGGCTTTGCGCTGCATGCGCCAGGAAAGACAGCACCTGCGGCACCACGTCGCCGTCCATTGGCGCCATCTGCATGGTTTCGGGCTCGCGGTGCATGTGCATCAGGCAAACCCCGCAAGCCGGATGAGCGGCTACCTGCTCCACAGCACCCGGCTGGCGCAGCGCCCAAATGTCGTTGATGATGTCTGCGCCCAGATCCAGCACCGCCTGCATCACCTCGGGCTTGTAGGTATCCACCGATATCGGCACGCCAAGCGTCACAGCATGACGCACGACAGGCAGCACGCGCGCCAGCTCTTCCTCCAGCGGCACGGGTGGCGCCCCGGGTCGGGTTGATTCACCGCCGATGTCGAGCAGGTCGACGCCGTCCTTGAGCAACCGCTCGCAGTGCGCAAACACACCCGAAAAACCACCGCCCGGCACAAAGTGCTTGCCGCCGTCGGAAAAGGAGTCGGGTGTGACGTTGACAATGCCCATGACGCGCGGCGTGGACAAGTCAATCTGAAAGCGCGATGTCTGCCAGATCACGGGGGGTGTTTTTTGTTGAATGCTCATCTCAAGCGGGCAGCAATCTGCCGCCAAAAAGAAAACCGGGGACTCGCCCCGGTTTTCATGGTTTAAAAGCAGTTTCTCGCCGGTCTTCAAGCCGCAGTCGGTGCAGGCTCGGTAGTCACCGCAGGTGTACCGCCGCTGGGGCCATCGCTGCCACCACCCACGGAAGGATTGCGCGGCGTCCAGTCCTTGGGCGGACGCGGCTCCTTGCCGGCAATGATGTCGTCGAGTTGTTCAACGTCGATGGTCTCCCACTCCAGCAGTGCCTTGGCCATGGCGTGGATCTTGTCCTTGTTGTCTTCGATCAGCTTGCGCGCCTGAGCGTACTGCTGGTCAATGATGCGGCGCACTTCCATGTCGACCTTCTGCATGGTGGACTCGCTCACATTGTTGGTCTTGGTGACCGAGCGACCCAGGAACACTTCGCCTTCGTTTTCAGCGTACACCATGGGGCCCAGCGCCTCGGACATGCCGTAGCGGGTGACCATGTCGCGGGCCAGAGCCGTGGCACGTTCAAAGTCGTTGCTCGCGCCGGTCGTCATCTGGTTCATGAAGACTTCTTCAGCAATACGGCCACCAAACAGCATGCTGATCTGGCTGAGCATGTACTCGCGGTCATAGCTGTAGCGGTCTTGCGCCGGCAGGCTCATCGTGACGCCCAAGGCGCGGCCACGCGGAATGATGGTGACTTTATGCACCGGGTCACACTTGGGCAGCAACTTGCCGAGCAGCGCATGGCCGGACTCGTGGTAAGCGGTGTTCCTGCGCTCTTCTTCGGGCATGACCATGCTTTTACGCTCTGGGCCCATCAGGATCTTGTCTTTGGCTTTCTCAAAGTCCTGCATCTCGACCACACGGGCACTGCGGCGGGCAGCCATCAGCGCGGCTTCGTTGCACAGATTGGCCAAGTCAGCGCCCGACATGCCAGGCGTGCCGCGGGCAATGACGCTCGCGTTGACGTCCTGGCCCAACGGGACCTTGCGCATGTGCACGTTCAAAATCTGCTCGCGGCCACGGATGTCGGGTAGCGTCACATACACCTGACGGTCAAAACGGCCAGGGCGCAGCAAGGCGGCATCCAAAATATCGGGGCGGTTGGTGGCAGCCACCACGATCACACCGACGTTGGTCTCAAAGCCGTCCATCTCGACCAGCATCTGGTTCAAGGTTTGCTCGCGTTCATCATTGCCGCCGCCCACGCCAGCGCCACGCTGGCGGCCCACGGCGTCAATTTCGTCAATGAAGATGATGCAAGGCGCATTTTTCTTGGCGTTTTCAAACATGTCACGCACGCGGGCTGCGCCTACGCCGACAAACATTTCGACGAAATCGGAACCCGAGATCGAGAAAAACGGCACTTTCGCTTCGCCCGCAATGCCCTTGGCAAGCAGCGTTTTACCGGTGCCCGGAGGGCCGACCAGCAGCAAGCCGCGCGGAATGCGGCCGCCAAGCTTCTGGAAGCGCTGGGGGTCTTTCAGGAAATCAACCACTTCCTTGACTTCTTCCTTGGCCTCGTCGCAGCCGGCAACGTCTGCAAATGTCACGGGATTTGTGGACTCATCGAGCATGCGGGCCTTGGATTTACCGAAACTGAACGCCCCGCCCTTGCCGCCGCCCTGCATTTGCCGCATGAAGTAAACCCATACGCCAATCAGCAGCAGCATGGGGCCCCAGCTGACCAGCAGCGTCATGAGCAATGAGCCCTCTTCGCGCGCTTTGACATCGAACTTCACATCGTTGGCGATCAGGTCACCCACCAGACCGCGGTCGAGGTAAGTCGCCGTGGTGCGAACCTTGCGGTCGTCCGTGGTCACCGCCGATATTTCGGTGCCGCCCTGGCCTTCAGCGATCGTCGCGGCCTTGATCCGTTTGCCGCGCACCTCCTCCAGAAACTCGGAATAACCCAAGTAACTCGAACCCGCAGCGCCACGCGTATCAAATTGCTTGAAAACGGTGAACAGGACCATGGCTATGACCAGCCAGATTGCAATTTTTGGAAACCACTGATTGTTCAAGGACTACTCCGGTGTAAGAACAAAAGGCACATGCGCCCGATTTTAGGCGTTTCAAGGGTAAAAACATCACGAAGCGCATTACGCCCCTTGACTTCAAGCGGATTTAGGCAATTTCTACCCTCTTGCGCTTCACGTTTGCGACTTAATCCGGCTCATTCCGGTTTTTGAGGCCTCGCCCCACCAGAAAGGTTTCAGACGAATTGGACCGGGAGGCCTTTGGCTTCATGGGCTTGACCACCTTGAAGGTCGCGCGAAACAGTTTGACCAATTGGTCGTAGCCGCTTCCATGAAACAGCTTGACGACGAGCGCGCCTTCCGGCTTCATGTGCTTCTGGGCAAACTCTACCGCCAACTCAACCAGATCCGTGATGCGGGCCGCATCAGCCGACTCAATGCCAGACAGATTGGGGGCCATGTCGGAAATAACAAGGTCCACTGCAACCGCCCTGGCGTCAGTGACCAGGGCTCGTTCCAGTTTTTCAAGCACTTCCAGCTCGCGAAAGTCGCCCTGGATAAAGACCACGCCCTCAATGGGTTCCATCGGCAGCATGTCCAGGCCGATGATGCGGCCCTTGAGCTCGCCGGCCGCCGCCCCGGAGGGCGAGAGCTTGCGACGCACGTACTGACTCCAGGCACCAGGCGTGCTGCCCAGGTCCACCACGCAGTCACCAGGCTTGATCAAGCCAAGCGTTTCATCCATTTCCTTCAGCTTGTAGGCGGCGCGGGCCCGGTAGCCCTCTCTTTTGGCAAGCTTTACATAGGGATCGTTAATGTGCTCGTGCAACCACGCCTTATTGACCTTCTTGCCCTTGGGATTTGCCTTCCCCGCCAGGCTTGTGGTGGCTTTTGCGGCCGCCTTTACAGGGGCACTTGCATCTGACTTCGTATTTACTTTCATGCGCGCTATTGTCGTCTTACGGACTCCACCGATAATTGGGGCATGGCTCAAATACAACTTACCCCTGCCCAGCGCAAAGATCACCGCGCCGAAGCGCATCACCTCAACGCCGTCGTCATGATTGGCTCAGACGGTCTGACAGACGCCGTCAAGAAGGAAACTGATGCGGCCCTCAACGCGCACGGCCTGATTAAAGTCCGGGTCCAGTCCGACGATCGGGCAGGACGCGAACAGATTTTTCAAACCCTCGCCGACGAACTGAACGCCGCGCCCATCCAGCACATTGGCAAGCTGCTGGTGCTGTGGCGCCCTCTGCCGGAAAAAGAAAAAAAGGTCAGTGAAGACCGCATGCCCGGCCCGCGCGACATCAAGGTGCTGAAAAACAGCTCGCGTTACGGCCAGCGGCCCGAAGTCAAGACCCTGCGGGTGCTCGGCAACCAGCGCCTGACCCCGGGCGGCACCGTCAAACGCGCCAAGCCCAAGCAACGCAGCGTCAAGAAGCGCTCGCAAGACTGAAACGTTTGCCCGGACATCGCCGGCGCGTTTATTTTTCTGGCCAGCAAGGCGTCATCAGCAGGCCCTGGCTCTTTAGATTTTCTTCATCGGCCCACAGCTAGAAGTCATGACCAACCCACTCCTCGACTTTTCTGACCTTCCGCTGTTTGATCAAATCCTGCCCGAGCATGTTGGGCCGGCGCTGGACGCCCTGATTGTCCAGGCTGACACTGCACTGGTGCAGGTCACGGCGCCTGATTTTCCGGCCACCTGGGTCGACATTGCCCGTGTGCTCGATGTCGCCACCGAAAACCTGGGCCGTGCCTGGGGCGCCGTCAGCCATTTGAACAGCGTGGCCGATACGCCTGAGATGCGCGCGGCTTACAACGCGGCCCTGCCAGCGGTAACCGAGTTCTGGGCCCGGCTGGGTGCCGACGAGCGCCTGTATGCCAAGTACAAGGCCATTGACGTGGCCAGCCTGAACACCGAGCAGCGCCAGGCCCACAAAAATGCCATGCGCAACTTTGTATTGTCAGGCGCTGAACTGATCGGTTCAGCCAAGGAACGTTTCGCCAAAATACAGGAACGCCAGGCGGAACTGAGCCAGAAGTTCAGCGAGAACGCGCTGGACGCCACCCAGGCCTTTGCCTACTATGCCACGGCAGAGGAAGTAGCCGGGATTCCCGAGGACGTCCTGCAAACCGCCCGGGAACAAGCCGAGGCCGAGGGCAAGGCCGGCTACAAGCTCAGCCTGAAAATGCCAAGCTACCTGCCCGTCATGCAGTTCGCCGAAAGCAGCGCCTTGCGCGAAAAACTTTACCGGGCCTACACCACGCGCGCCAGCGACCAGGCACCCGCGGAATTCAGCCAGTACGACAACAGTGCCATCATTCGTGAAATCCTGGCGCTGCGGCTGGAAGAAGCCCAACTGCTGAGCTACCGTAATTTCGGAGAAGTGTCCGTGGTCGCCAAGATGGCCCAGTCGCCCGAAGAGGTCAGTGCCTTTTTGCGCGACCTGGCCCGGCGCGCCCGCCCCTACGCCGAAAAAGACATCGCCGACCTGCGCGCCTTTGCGCTGGAAACGCTGAATCAGCCCGACCCCCAGCCTTGGGACTACGCCTACATTGGCGAAAAGCTCAAGGAAGCGCGCTACGCCTTCAGCGAACAAGAGGTCAAGCAATACTTCACCGCCCCCAAGGTGCTGACGGGCCTTTTCAAAATCGTTGAAACCCTGTTTGAAGTCAGCATTCGCGAGGACTCCGCGCCCGTATGGAAACCCGGCGTGGCCTTCTACCGCATTGAGCGCAACGGCCAGCTGGTGGGCCAGTTCTACCTCGACCAGCCGGCCCGTACCGGCAAACGCGGTGGCGCGTGGATGGACGACGTTCGCGCCCGCTGGCTGCGCCCTGACACGGGCGTGCTGCAAACGCCCGTGGCGCACCTGGTCTGCAATTTCGCAGAAGGCGTAGGCGGCAAGCCGGCGCTGCTCACCCACGACGATGTGACCACACTGTTTCACGAGTTCGGCCATGGCCTGCACCACATGCTCACGCAGGTCAACGAGCGTGATGTCTCGGGCATCAGCGGTGTGGAGTGGGACGCTGTCGAGCTGCCCAGCCAGTTCATGGAAAACTTCTGCTGGGAATGGGACGTGCTGGAAAGCATGACAGCCCACGTCGACACTGGCGAGCCGCTGCCGCGCGCACTGTTTGAAAAAATGCTGGCGGCCAAGAACTTCCAGAGCGGCATGCAGACACTGCGCCAGGTCGAGTTTTCACTGTTTGACATGCTCTTGCACACCTCGCACAATCCGGCCGACGATTTGATGGATCTGCTCAATGAAGTGCGCAAGGAAACAGCCGTGATTTCGGCCCCGGCCTACAGCCGCACCGCGCATACCTTCAGCCACATTTTTTCGGGCGGTTATGCAGCGGGCTACTACAGCTACAAATGGGCGGAAGTGCTGTCGGCAGACGCTTACGCGGCCTTTGAAGAAACCGCAGCTGCCGTGCAGGATGCCAATGCCGACCAACGTAAAACGACGGTCACCGTGGAAACCGGCAGAAAATACCGGCAGGCCATCCTGGAGGCCGGCGGAAGCCGCCCCGCCATGGAGTCGTTCAAAGCCTTCAGGGGCCGCGAGCCGTCCATTGATGCCTTGCTGCGCCATCAGGGAATGGCTTGAGCGTTTGAAAAGCCTGTGTTCAAGACAATGGAAAAAAACATGAGATCAAACACGGTTAAATTTTCAGCCCTTGGTGCACTGGTCGTGTTGGCGGGCAGTTTCTTGTTGCCTGCAGTGCAGGCCCAGACGGTTTACCGCATCGTTGGGCCGGACGGAAAGGTCACCTATTCGGACAAGCCGCCACCGTCTGCCACCGAAACGAGGGTCACGCCAGCCAATGCCGGTCCTGCCGCGGCGGGCGCTTCGGCGGGCCTGCCTTATGAGTTGCGGCAAGTTGCCGCCAAATACCCGGTGACCCTGTACACCGGCGACAAGTGCGGGCCCTGTCTTGCGGGCGTTTCCCTGCTGACCAGCCGTGGTGTTCCGTTCACCGAAAAAACGGTCACCACCAACGAGGATACCGAGGCGCTTCAGCGACTGAGTGGCGATAATTCACTGCCGTTCATCACGATAGGGGGCCAGCAACTCAAGGGCTTCTCCGATGCCGAGTGGACGCAGTTCCTCAATGCTGCAGGCTATCCGGCGTCTTCCGCATTGCCGCCCAGCTACCGCCGGCCGGCCCCTGCGCCGCTGGTACGTGTCGCTGAAGCGCCCGCAAGATCCGCCGAAGGTTCAGCGCCAGCCGCCGCCCGGCCCAATCCACGTCCGGCCCCGCAGGTGGCACCGCCTGCGACCAATCCGGCGGGCATTCGGTTCTAACTGCCCATATTGGCGGTTACGCGGCCGAGCTTGAGGCGCCGGGGTCCAACCAGCCTGGTCCAGCGGATGTGCCGCCTGGCTGACCGCCCTTCCAGGGCGTGTATTCAGATCCCATCCAGATTTTTCGCGCAGCGGTGCAGCGTGCAGCCCGCCTCAAAACGACAGGGTACGGACGCCCGTTTCGGTGCCCAGCAAACACACATGCGCCTTCTGAAACGCAAACACCCCCACCGTCACCACGCCCGGCCACTGGTTGACTTCGGACTCAAACGCCAGCGGGTCGCTGATCTTCAGGCCGGTCACGTCAAGAATATGCTGGCCGTTGTCGGTGACCAGGGGCTTACCCTCCTTGAGCCGCAAAGTTGCCGTGCCGCCCAGGGCCGCAAACTGGCGCGCAATGCGTTTTTCAGCCATGGGGATCACCTCTACCGGCACCGGGAAATTCCCCAGCGTTTGCACCAGCTTGGATTCGTCGGCAATGCAGACAAACTGGCGCGACTGGGCTGCCACGATTTTTTCCCGCGTCAGGGCCGCACCGCCACCCTTGATCATGTAGCCCGCGTGGTCGATCTCGTCCGCACCGTCGATATATACCGCCAGTTCATCGACTTCGGTGGCGTCAAACACCTTGATGCCCAGCGCATGCAGGCGCTCGGTGGAGGCCACCGAGCTGGATACCGCGCCGGCAATCCGGTCCTTCATGGTCGCCAGCGCGTCGATGAATTTATTGACCGTGGAGCCGGTGCCGACGCCGACGATACTGCCGTCTTGCACGTAATGCAGGGCGGCCTGGCCGACCAGCGTTTTGAGTTCGTCTTGTGTCATTTGAAATTTACAGGTAAGTGAAGTTGTTTTTGCGACAATCAAAGCTTATGTCTTGCGGGCTCAAGCGCCTGCCCAAGCCGCACCATCCATAGCCATTTTCCCGAATTATCCAATGTCTCTGCTCCCCTACGCCCTGGCCCGTCCCTTTTTATTCGGGCTTGACCCCGAAACCGCCCACGAACTGACCATGGCGTCACTGGCACGGACCCAGGGCACGCCGCTTTCAGCCCTCTATTGCAGCAGCAAGGTGAGCGACCCGATCGAGTTGGCCGGGCTGAAGTTTCCCAACCGCGTAGGCCTGGCAGCGGGCCTGGACAAAAATGCCCGCTGCATTGACGGCCTGGCCGCGATGGGATTTGGCTTTGTCGAGGTCGGCACCGTCACGCCCAAGGCCCAGCCCGGCAATCCCAAGCCACGCATGTTCCGCCTGCCAGAAGCCCATGCGCTGATCAATCGCCTGGGCTTTAACAACGACGGGCTGGACGCCTTTGTGGCCAACGTGCAAAAGTCCAGCGTGCGCAAGCCAGGCGCAAAAAGTACGTTGCTACTCGGCCTGAACATCGGCAAGAACGCTGCCACGCCGATAGAAAACGCGGTGGACGACTACCTGATCTGCCTGGATGGCGTCTACCCGCATGCCGACTATGTCACCGTCAACATCTCCAGCCCCAACACCAAGAACCTGCGCGCGCTGCAGAGCGACGAGGCGCTGGACGCGTTGCTGGGCCGCATCGCCGAGCGGCGCGAAGCCCTGGCCAGCCAGTACGGCAAACGCGTGCCGATATTTGTGAAGATCGCCCCCGATCTTGATGATGCCCAGATCGAGGTGATTGCCGCCACCCTCCAGCGCCACGCCATGGATGGCGTGGTGGCCACCAACACCACCCTGAGCCGCGACGCCGTCAAGGGCCTGCGCCATGCCGAGGAAGCCGGGGGTCTGAGCGGCGCGCCCGTGCTTGCCGCCAGCAACCGGGTGATCCGCCAGCTACGCGCCGCGTTGGGGAAAGACTTTCCCATCATTGGCGTAGGCGGTGTGATGAGCGGGGCGGACGCGGTGTCCAAAATCAGGGCTGGCGCCGATGTGGTGCAGATTTATAGCGGCCTGATCTACAAAGGCCCGGCCTTGGTCGCCGAAGCCGCAAATGCGATCAAAAAATGCTTCTAGCCCAATTTCTACAGGAGTCTATAGCTAGTATATTCATAGTTAATTTATAGCCAGGCAGACTTTTCAGGATTAGCCCGCAGGCGCAGCAAGCCCTGTCTCCCAGGTTGCCCACGCGGGGTCGCACGCCGCTGCCTGCAGCTACCATGCAGGCAACCCCGACCCGGAGACTTGCACTTGTCCCCCACGACTTCGGCATGCCGGCCGCCGCCACCACGCTGGCCGAGCGCGGCCACGACGAGACGCTGTTTGACGCGGCCGGGGAGATTGGCGGGCAGTTCAACCTGGCCAGGCGCGTGCCGGGCATGCCTCAATCCGGAACAAACTCAGCCTTGAACTTGACCTCGTCTTCAGGCAGCTCCAGCGTGACCAGTTGCCCCATTTTCTGGTCCGCCAGCCGGCACGCGGCAAACAGGCTGTAGTGGCCCTTGAAGTTATAGCTTTCCAGGTCAATCAGCATGTAGGGGTAAGGCACAAACACCTCGTGCATGAAAATCGTCCGGTGCCGGTTGCGCGGCGAAGGGTACAGCAGGTGCTTGCCGGTGGTGATGCTTTTTGCGGTGGCCATGGGCTTTCAACGGTCGGATGGATGCTGCAGCAAGGCGCTGTAAGCTCTAGCCTCTATTTTGATGCATGGAAACCTATGACAGAGCGCCATTTAACCCCCGGCAAGGAACAGATTGAACTGCTCGAACCTTTCGAGCGCCTGGCCCTGGCGCAAATCGAGCTGATCTCAACGCCGCAGCAAGCCAGCAGCGCGCTGGAGGAACTGGCCGGCGCCACGGCCCTGGGCTTCGACACCGAGTCCAAACCGACCTTTGCCAAAAATGAAGCCTCCCTGGGCCCCCACATCGTGCAGCTGTCGACACTGCACAAGGGCTACATCTTTCAGCTGGAGGACGCAGCGTGCCGCCGCGCCGTAGCGATATTGCTTGAGTCGAAAATTGTCATCAAAGCCGGCTTTGGCCTGGGCGACGACCGCAGGCGCATCATCAGCAAACTGGGCGTGGACCCGCAGGGCGTGCTGGACCTGAACACCGTGTTCCGGGAGCGCGGCTACCGCAAGGACATGGGGGTGCGCGGCGCCGTGGCGGTGCTGTTCAACAAGCGCTTCATCAAGTCCCGAAAAGCCACGACGTCCAACTGGGCCAATCTGCGCCTCACAGAAGCCCAGCTGATTTACGCGGCCAACGATGCGTATGCAGCGCTCAGGGTGTTTGAGGCGCTGGGTTTGCCGCGCTGAGCATGCGGTAGGCGCGGCGTGTGCCAGCGGCTCAATAATCCCCGCCGGAGCCGCTCGCCAAGCTCTCGAACTTGGTGATGCGGTTCAAAAATGCCAGCTTCACTGTTCCCGTCGGGCCATTACGCTGCTTGCTGATGATGACCTCGGCCACGCCGGGCTCTTTGCAGGCTTCCTTGGTGTAGTACTCGTCGCGGTAAATGAACATGATGATGTCGGCATCCTGCTCAATGGCGCCGGATTCGCGCAAATCGCTCATCATCGGACGTTTGTCGGTGCGTGACTCCACGCCGCGGCTGAGCTGGGACAGCGCGATCACGGGGCACTGGAGCTCTTTGGCGAGTGACTTCAGTCCGCGAGAAATCTCGCCGACGGCGGTGGCGCGGTTTTCGTCGTTCATGCTGGTCGACACGCTCATGAGCTGCAGGTAGTCGACCACGATCAGGCCGAGCTTGCCGCACTGGCGCGCCAGGCGCCTGGCGTTGGCGCGCAACTCACTGACCGTCAGGCCCGCGGTCTCGTCGATGTGCAGCGAGATGGTGCGCAGCTTTTCAATCGCTTCGGTCAGGCGCGGCCATTCCTCGTCGGTCAGCTTGCCGGTGCGCAGATGGGTCTGGTCAATGCGGCCGATGGAGCCGACAATACGCACCGCCAGTTGGGACGCGCCCATTTCCATTGAAAATACCGCTACCGGCAGGCCTTCGTTCAGGGCCACATGCTCGGCGATATTGATGGCCAGCGCCGTCTTGCCCATGGAGGGCCGGGCCGCCAGAATGACCAGGTCGCCGGCCTGAAAGCCGGAGGTCATGCGGTCCAGATCGTAAAAGCCGGTGGGCACGCCGGTCACGTCGTTGGGGTTTTCCGCCATCTCGGTGACCCGGTCCAGCAGGTCGACCACCAGCGTGTCCATGCTCTGAAAACCCTGCATCGCGCGGGAACCCTGCTCGCCGATGTTGAAAATCTTCTGCTCGGCTTCGTCCAGGATGGTCGAGACCGCCTTGCCTTGCGGCGAGAAAGCCGCAGTCGCAATTTCGTCGGAGGCGGAAACCAGCTTGCGCAAGATGGAGCGCTCCCGAACGATTTCGGCGTAGCGGCGAATATTGGCGGCGCTGGGCACGTACTGGGCCAGCGCATTGAGGTAGCTCAGGCCCCCGACTTCCTCGGCCTTGCCGTGATTTTGCAGATGCTCGTACACCGTGATGATGTCGGCCGGCTTGGAGCCGTTGATCAGCGTGCCCACGGCGGCGTAAATCAACTGGTGCTCGTGACGATAAAAGTCCTGATCGCTCAGCAGGTCGCCCACGCGGTCCCAGGCGCCGTTGTCCAGCAGCAAGCCGCCCAGCACGCTGGATTCCCCCTCGATCGAATGGGGCGGAATGCGCAACTGGGCAATCTGGCGGTCACCGCCGTAGCGGGGATCTTCATAGGGAGAAAGTACGGCAGACATGGGCATCCTTAGGGGAACGGTAAATGGTACGCCGGGACCGATGGAAGGCGGTGGATAAGCCTGTGGACAAGCGGGGGAAATTCGGTGGAAATGCGGCTTGAACTTGTGCACAAGGCTATTGCCCCTGGGCCAGGCCCGGCAGGCCGCTGCGCCCGATCCGAAGCCGCCAAGCAAAAAGCCGCTCCGAGGAGCGGCTTTCACGAACAGCGCGGTGTTGGTTTAGGCGGTTTCGCCGTAGACCGTGACCGTGATGTCCACCAGCACGTCGGTATGCAGTGAGACGCTGACGGAGTGGTCGCCCACGGTCTTCAGCGGGCCATTAGGCATGCGGATTTGCGACTTGGTCACGGCAAAACCTTGCTTGGTGACTTCTTGCGCGATGTCGGCATTGGTGACGGAGCCAAACAGGCGGCCATCGACACCGGCTTTTTGCGTGAGCTTGACGGTGGTACCGCCGAGCTTTGCGCCTTGGGCTTGCATCTCAGCCAGCTTTGCAGCGGCGGCTTTTTCAAGATCAGCGCGTTTGACTTCGAATTCCTTGATGGCCACTGCGGTGGCGCGACGGGCGCGGCCGGAAGGGATCAGGAAGTTGCGTGCGTAGCCGTCTTTAACTTTGACGACTTCGCCCAGGTTACCCAGGTTCACGACTTTGTCGAGCAGAATAATTTGCATGGTCGTGTCTCCTTACAGGCTGCGGTGCTGGTCACTGTAAGGCAGCATCGCGAGGAAGCGAGCGCGCTTGACAGCGGTGTTGATCTGGCGCTGGAAAATCGCGCGGGTGCCGGTCAGGCGTGCGGGAATGATTTTTCCGTTTTCGGATACAAAGTCGCGCAGGGTGTCGATGTCTTTGTAGTCGATTTCTTCAACGCCAGCGGCTGTGAAGCGGCAAAAACGCTTGCGCTTGAACAGCAGTGACTGGGTGTTGCGCTTGGGGCGCTTGTCTTTATTGAAACGTTTTGGTCCGGCCATGATGGACTCCTTAAATGGGGTTCAGTACTTGTTCGAAAATTTCGAAAGCTTGAATATGAAAAACAACGCTCTTGCTGGTGCGCGCATTGATGAGAAACCCCGTGAACCTGAAAGCTTTCCCCAAGGTGAGCCTGACTGTTTGTTCAGCCAGCGTTCCAAAGGCAACGGCTTTAAGCGTCAATTTGACCTGTCTGGCAACACCTGATTCAAGGATTTCAGACTCGTGTTCGAGGATGAAATTGATCGCGGGGATTCCAGCGGGCGTGTAGCGCAACGGGCTTAGCTCGGCGATACAGGCGGTCAGTTCAACGTGGTTCACTGCAAATTAAACTTTTCTTGGCGGCGCAGCAGTGATTCGTTCAACGGCAACGCAGCTTATTGGGCGGCGTATTCTGCCTGTTGGGTTTTACGGGCTTCTTCCCTCTCGACGTTGCGCATCATGAGGGATGGGCCGGTTTCAGCCTTTTTCTTGACCACGGTCAGGTGGCGCAGCACGGCATCATTGAACTTGAACGCGTGCTCAATTTCTTCCATCACGGCCTGGCTGGCTTCGATGTTGATGCAGATGTAGTGGGCTTTAGCCAGTTTCTGGATCAGGTACACCAGCTGGCGGCGGCCCCAATCTTCCACACGGTGCACAGTACCACCGCCGGCGGTAATCATGCCCTTGTAACGTTCCAGCATGGCTGGGACTTGCTCGCTTTGATCCGGGTGAATCAGCAAGACGATTTCGTAGTGACGCATAAAATCTCCTTTTGGATGAATGAAAACTGCCCCAGCGTCGTTAAGGGTGCAGCAAGGCGAAGCCCATGATTATAGCCCG
Source organism: Polaromonas sp. (assembly GCA_030650875.1). Lineage (GTDB taxonomy): Bacteria > Pseudomonadota > Gammaproteobacteria > Burkholderiales > Burkholderiaceae_C > Polaromonas. Next base: position 28,151 of record JAUSDK010000231.1, on the reverse strand, counting down.
GCATAAGCTCGGGCCTACAAAGCCGCCCGCCTGCCGGGCCATTAGGCCGCATTGACGACCCATTCGCGCATGGCGGCTACAGGCTTTTGAGGTCGGGGTAACGGATGTATTCGACCAGTTCCTGAACTTTTTGACTCGGCGGCGGCGTGACCAGACTGACCAGGACGATCACGGCAAAGCCCACCGGCACACCAAAAAGACCCGCGGAAATGGGATCAATCCCCCACCACAACTCAATCGGCGACGTAATGCCAAAAATGCCGCGCAGCCAGGGCTGGGTGGTGACCATGTAGTAGGAGGTCACCGCCAACCCCCAGACCATGCCCAGCACGGCCGCGCTGCCGGTTGCGCGCTTCCAGAAAATACCCAGACTCAAGGCCGGGAAAAATGAAGCCGCCGCGAAAGAAAACGCCGCCGAGACCAAAAACAGGATGTCCGCGGGTTTTTGCGCCGCCACATACGCCGCAAACAAGGCCACGATGAGCAGCAGTATTTTGGACACCGTCACCCGGCTCACGGTCGACGCATTGGGATCAATCATCTTGTAATACAGGTCATGCCCCAGCGCGTTGGCGATGGTCAGCAGCAAGCCGTCGGCGGTCGACAGCGCCGCCGCCAGCCCGCCCGCAGCGACCAGCCCCGAAATCACATACGGCAGGCCCGCCAGTTCAGGCGTGAGCAGCACAATGATGTCGCCGCCTATCGTCATTTCGTTGAGTTGCAGGATGTTGTCCTTGTTGACATCGGCCACCGACAGCAGCGCCGGATCTATCCGGCTCCAGGCGCTGACCCATCCCGGCAACTGGTCAAAGGGCGTACCGACCAGCACGGTGAAAATTTCATACTTCACCAACACGGCAAGCGCTGGCGCCGTGCAGTACAGCAGGAAAACGAAAAACAGCGACCAAGTGACAGATTGACGCGCTTCCCGAACGCTGGGAACGGTGTAGTAACGCATCAAAATATGCGGCAAGGCCGAGGTACCCACCATGAGGCAAAAGATCAAGGCCAGGAAATTCCGGCGCGAGGTGTCGTAAAGCGCTTTTTCCCGGGGCGTTCCATCCGGATCACCCGAATACTGGGCCGCATGGGCCGGCATGCCATTGAGCGGCTGGGTTTTGACGTCCGCCGTCGCTTTGGCGGCGGTCCAGGCCTTCCTGGCTGCAGCTTCGTCCTTGGGCAGGCTGGCAAGCACTTTTCCGACAGCGGAAATTTCTGCGACCGAGGCGTTGCCGCCTTTCAGGGCCTGCATCTTCTGGGTGGCGGCCTGCTTGTCCGCCATCAGGGACGCCACCGGATTCTCCAGCTTTTCAGCCAGCACCTCGGACCGCTGCTTGAATATGGCGCGAACCTCCAGCTCCTTGGGGTCCATGGCCAGTTCTTTTTCTTTGGCGGTGACCTTTTCCAGCTGAAAACCATAAACAAGTTGCGGCACCGGGATGCCGGTCTGCTTGACCGACAACCAGACCACGGGAATCATGTAAGCGGCCACCAGAATGATGTACTGGGCCACCTGGGTCCAGGTCACGGCGCGCATGCCACCCAAAAAGGAGCACACCAAAATGCCGCCCAGGCCCAGAAATATTCCCAACTCAAAAGCGATGCCCGTGAGGTAAGAGGTGATCAGGCCGACGCCATAAATCTGGGCCACCAGGTAAGTAAATGAGCACAGGATGGCCGCGCCCAAACCAATCAGCCGCGGGAGGTGCCCGCCGTAGCGCTCGCCCAGAAAATCAGGAATGGTGAACTGGCCAAACTTGCGCAGATAAGGGGCCAGCACCAAGGCGACCAGACAATACCCGCCGGTCCAGCCCATGACAAAGGCCAGGCCGCTGTAGCCCGTGAGGTAGAGCGTTCCGGCCAGGCCAATAAAGGAGGCCGCAGACATCCAGTCGGCGCCTATCGCCATGCCGTTGTAGACCGCCGGTACGCTGCGGCCTGCGACGTAATACTCGGTGGCATTGGTCGTGCGGCTGATGACACCGATGGCCGCGTAAATGCCGATCGTGACCGCCAGGAAGGAAAAGCCTATCCACATGCGCGGCAGGCCCAGTTGCTCCAGGCCGGCCAGGAAGGCTACAAAAAGCACAAAACCGGCGGTGTACCAGAGATAGACGCGGTGCAGCCGGGCCTTGAACCGTTGCTGAGAAAGCATGGCGCCTTCAGGTTCGCCGAAAAACCCGGCCATTAGAAACAGCCCGTCATTCAGTCCACTCCGTCTGCCGCATCATGCGCAATGTCAAGACGGTTCATGTACCAGGCGTAAAAACCAACGATCAGGCCATACACCAGCAGGGCGCCCTGCGCGCCCATCCAGAAGCTGAAAGGCCAGCCAAAAAAGGAAAAGCTCAGTGCGCGTGCAAAGTAGCTCACGCCAAACGTAGTGACAAACCAGACCAGCAACAGCAATGCGGTCACGACAAGGTTCTTGCGCCAGTAGCGGCGATGGTTTTCAGTGCGCTGCATGGTGCCCCGCGCTGACGGCAACAAGGGGGACCGGGGCGCCCAGGGGACTTTCCAGCCCATTTTCGCGTTCCAGCTGTGCCGCCACCCGGGGCTCAAAACGGCGCAGATGCGCAATGATCTTTCGGGCTTTTTCGGGCTGTCCCATCGCCAGCCGGACCTGCGCCAGCCGATACCAGCCGTAAGGGCTCATCGGTTGCAGGGCCGTGTTTTTTTTCAGCGCTTGCACCGCTTCAGGAAACTGGCGCAGGTGAATCAGCACCAGTGACAGGCCGTACCAGGCCCGGTCCAGCGAGGAATCAAGGACCAGGGCGCTGCGAAATGCCGGGCCGGCCTCGTCATGACGCCCGGCTTGCTGCAACACATAACCCAGGTTAAACCACGCCGCTGCCTCTTGCTGCGCGGAACCCTTGACGCCGGTGAGTTGCCGCAAGGTCGACAGGGCCGCATCCAGGCAATGGAGCTGGACCTGCACATGCGCCTGGCTGGCCAGTGCATAACGATCTGCAGGCCGGCGCCGCAGCATTTGCGCAAACCTGCGCAATGCACCATCCCGTCGCCCCAGGGCCAGCAGCAGAACAGCTTGCGCCTTTAACGCGTAGTAGTGGAAATCAGGGGTCAAGTCAGGCTTCATTTGCACAGCGCCACGCCAATTTGCAGACAGATGCTGATTTTGGCAAACGCGGCTCCACCCCAGATAAACAGCAAAGCCAGGAAGGCCACCAGCGGTACGTGACGATCCAGCACCAGTGACGGCGAAAGCCAGCGCGCGGCGCGCACCCAGGGCCGCCCCAGCAACTGCAGCAAGCGGTAAAACGGATTGCGCTCAGGCACCGGGCCGGCCAGCAAGCCGACCACCCATTGACCAAACAGCGCCAGCAGCGCAATTTCAGCGAGCAGTTTGACAGTGGTGACGGCAGCAAGCATGGCGGTGAAAGGGCCGGTAAAGAACGTGCCTCTGATTGTCATCAGAGGCCTTGCCATTTACTTACCGCGCACCCTCAAGTCACCGGGGGTTTTCCCTTGCCTGGTGGGCGACGCAGGCCGGATTTAGTTGGCCAGCTGCTTCCAGGTATCTATCACCGTATCGGGGTTGAGCGAGATGGAACCAATGCCCTGCTCCTTGAGCCACAGCGCAAAGTCCGGGTGGTCGCTGGGCCCCTGGCCGCAAATGCCAATGTATTTTCCCTGGCGTTTGCAGGCGGCAATGGCCAGGCTGAGCAGCGCCTTGACGGCCGGATCGCGTTCGTCAAAATCCTTGGCCAGAATCTCCAGGCCCGAGTCGCGGTCCAGGCCCAGCGTGAGCTGGGTCAGGTCGTTGGATCCAATGGAAAAACCATCGAAGTATTCAAGGAACTGGTCGGCCAAAATGGCGTTGCTCGGGACTTCGCACATCATGATGACGCGCAGACCCTGCTCGCCGCGCTTGAGGCCATGCGCGGCCAGCAATTCGGTCACGGCCTTGGCCTGGCCCAGGGTTCGCACGAACGGCACCATGACTTCCACGTTGGTCAGACCCATGTCGTTGCGCACGCGCTTGAGCGCCTCGCATTCCATGGCAAAGGCCTCGCGGAAGTCCTCGCTGATGTAGCGTGCGGCACCACGAAAGCCCAGCATTGGATTTTCTTCTTCGGGCTCGTAGCGCGAGCCGCCAATCAGCTTGCGGTACTCGTTGGACTTGAAGTCAGACAGGCGAACAATCACCGGCTTGGGCCAGAAAGCCGCGCCAATGGTGGCAATGCCTTCGGCGACCTTGTCCACATAAAACGCGCGCGGCGAAGCATGGCCGCGCGCCACGCTTTCCACCGCCTTTTTCAGGTCGGCATCAATGTGCGGGTAGTCCAGAATCGCCTTGGGGTGCACGCCAATGTTGTTGTTGATGATGAATTCCAGCCGCGCCAGGCCCACGCCCTGGTTGGGAATCTGGCAAAAGTCAAACGCCAGTTGCGGATTGCCGACGTTCATCATGATCTTGATGTCAATCGGCGGCATTTCGCCGCGCTGCACTTCGGTCACTTCGGTTTCCAGCAGGCCGTCGTAAATATTGCCGGTGTCGCCTTCGGCGCAGCTGACCGTGACCAGCATGCCGTTTTTGAGCGTTTCCGTCGCGTCACCGCAGCCGACCACGGCCGGAATGCCGAGTTCGCGCGCAATGATGGCGGCGTGGCAGGTACGACCGCCCCGGTTGGTGACGATGGCGCTGGCGCGCTTCATGACCGGCTCCCAGTTCGGGTCGGTCATGTCAGTCACCAGGATGTCGCCGGGCTGGACCTGGTCCATCTCGCTGATGTCGTGCACGATGCGGACCGGGCCGGTGCCGATTTTCTGGCCAATGGCGCGGCCCACGGCCAGCACGGTGCTGGTGCCCTTGAGCTTGTAGCGCTGCTCGGCCTTGCCTTTGGCCTGGCTTTTCACGGTTTCGGGGCGGGCCTGCAGAATGTAGAGTTGGCCGTCGGTGCCGTCCTTGCCCCACTCCACGTCCATGGGGCGGCCGTAATGGGTTTCAATAATGAGCGCGTAGCGGGCCAGTTGCTCCACCTCGTCGTCGGTCAGCGAATAGCGGTTGCGCAGCTCGGTCGGCACGTCGGTGGTCTTGACCAGCTTGCCAGTGGCCGCTTTCTCGTCTGCCGTGGTGAATTCCATCTGCAGCAGCTTTGAGCCCAAATTGCGGCGAATCACTGCACGGTTGCCCGCCCTGAGCATCGGCTTGTGCACATAAAACTCGTCGGGATTGACGGCGCCCTGCACCACCGTCTCACCCAGGCCGTAGCTGGAGGTGATGAAGACCACGTCGTCAAAGCCGCTTTCGGTGTCCATGGTGAACAGCACGCCGGCCGCACCGAGGTCGCTGCGCACCATGCGCTGCACGCCCGCAGACAGCGCCACGTCAGCATGGGCAAAGCCCTGGTGCACGCGGTAGCTGATGGCGCGGTCGTTGTAGAGCGACGCAAACACTTCCTTCATTTTGTGCAGCACGGCGTCAATGCCCACCACATTCAGGAAGGTTTCCTGCTGGCCAGCAAACGAGGCGTCAGGCAGGTCTTCGGCGGTGGCGGACGAGCGAACCGCGAAGCTGGCCTGCGGATTGCCAGCGCTCAGCGCGGCAAAGCTTTCGGTCACGGCTTTTTGAAACTCTGGCGGGAAGGGTTGGGCTTCGACCAGGCCGCGAATGTGAGCGCCGGCTTGCGCCAGTGCCCGCACATCGTCGGCGTCCAGCGCGTCCAGCACGGCATTGATCTTTTTGTCCAGCCCGTCATAGGCCAGAAACACGCGAAAGGCATGCGCCGTGGTGGCAAAACCGCCAGGCACGCGCACGCCGTTGGGGCCGGTGGGCAGTTGCGAGATCATTTCGCCAAGGCTGGCGTTTTTACCGCCTACGACCTCGACATCGGTCATTCTCAGGTGTTCAAACGGTACGACCAGATCGGTCGCCCCAAACAAAGAAGACAAGTTGGACATAGAAATACTCCGGGAGGTTTAAAAACGGGGGCGAGGCGCATGCGCAGCGAGCAACGGGGTTGTTGTTGTTCGAAGGGGTTGTGGCGGGGCATGGCATGGGAATCGGGATAATTGGCCTCAATTGTAGGGGCCCGCGGTTCGCCACGCCCCATCCCTTCCTTTTCACCAACCTGAACCACCCATGTCCGACCGCACCGTATTTTTCATCTCCGACGGCACCGGCATTACCGCCGAAACCTTTGGCAACGCCATCCTGGCGCAGTTTGAACTCACGCCGCGCCATATCCGCATGCCCTTTATCGACAGCGTGGACAAGGCCCACCAGGCGATCCGGCAGATCAACCACACCGGGGAAGTTGAAGGCAAACGGCCGATTGTGTTCACGACGCTGGTGAACATGGACATTCTGGCGGTCATCAAAACCCACTGCAACGGCATGCTGCTGGACATGTTTGGCACCTTTGTGGCGCCACTTGAGCTTGAGCTCGGCATCAAATCCAACCACCGGGTCGGGCGCTTTTCGGACGCCTCCAAAAGCAAGGCCTATGACGACCGCATAGAGGCCATCAATTTCTCGCTGGCCCACGATGACGGCCAGAGCAACCGTGACCTGGCCGGCTCGGACGTGATTCTGGTGGGCGTCAGCCGCAGCGGAAAAACGCCGACATCGCTGTACCTGGCGATGCAGTATGGCCTCAAAGCCTCGAACTACCCGCTGATCCCCGAGGATTTTGACCGCCGCCAACTGCCGCCTGCCCTGGCGCCGCACCGCAAGAAAATCTTCGGCCTGACGATTTCCCCCGAGCGCCTGAGCCAGATCCGCAACGAGCGCCGGCCCAACTCGACCTACGCCAGCCTCGCCAACTGCCGCAACGAAATCCATGAAGCCGAAGCCATGATGCGGCGCGAAGGCATTCGCTGGCTGTCCACCACCACCAAGTCGATTGAAGAAATTGCCACCACCATCCTGCAGGAAATCAGACCGGAGCGGCTGGAATACTGAAGCCGGATTTTTTCTCCTCTTTTTTAATCGCTCACAGCGACCGTATCCATTGATCTGTAGGCCGTTTTTATTGAAAATTGAGGCTGCTGCGGAGGTAGCCACCTTGCCCTCCGATAGCTAAAGTCAATTAAACCAATTGATTCAATTAACTGGATTAATATCGATCCAGGCCTTACGCTATCCCTTGTCGCCAACTTTTATCAACTCTCATAGAGGAAACATCCAGATGTCCCTGATCAACACCGCAGTCCAGCCCTTCAAGACCCAAGCCTTTCTCAATGGCAAGTTCATTGAGGTTTCCAACGAATCGCTCAAAGGCAAGTGGTCCGTCCTGATTTTCATGCCTGCGGCCTTCACCTTCAACTGCCCGACGGAAGTCGAGGACGCGGCCGACAACTACGCCGAATTCCAGAAGGCTGGTGCCGAGGTCTACATCGTGACCACCGACACCCATTTCTCGCACAAGGTGTGGCATGAGACATCCCCAGCCGTCGGCAAGGCCAAGTTCCCGCTGGTCGGCGACCCCACCCACACGCTGACCAAGGCATTTGATGTGTTCATCCCTGAAGAAGGCCTGGCACTGCGCGGCACCTTCGTGATCGACCCTGAAGGCATGATCAAGACGGCCGAAGTGCATTCCAACGAAATCGCACGCGACGTGAAGGAAACCCTGCGCAAGCTGAAAGCTGCCCAGTACACCGCAGCCCATCCAGGCCAAGTCTGCCCCGCCAAGTGGAACGAAGGCGCCAAGACGATTGCGCCCTCGATCGACCTCGTCGGCAAGATCTAAGCCCTCGCAGTCCAAGCCCGGGCGCTGCACACTTCGGTGTGTACCCGGGCTTTTTTGTTCCCTTTTGACACGATACATCCCTAGAGAAGTGAGTCCGCCATGCTCGACGCCGACACCAAAGCCCAATTGAAAAGTTATCTCGAACGCGCCACGCAGCCGATCGAAATCGTTGCCTCGCTCGACGACAGCGAAGCCTCGGGCGAAGTGCTGTCGCTGCTGAAAGACGTGGCCAGCTCCTCGCCGCTGGTCAAGCTGACCGAAAGCCGCGACGACCCGCACCGCAAACCCTCTTTCTCGATCAACCGCCCGGGCGAAGACCACGGCCCGCGCTTTGCCGGCCTGCCGATGGGACACGAGTTCACCTCGCTCATTCTGGCGCTGCTGCAGATTGGCGGCTACCCGCCCAAGGTCGAGCAGGAAGTGCTTGACCAGATACGCGCGCTGGACCGCGACCTTGAATTCGAGGTCTATGTCTCGCTGACCTGCCACAACTGCCCCGACGTGGTCCAGGCGCTGAACCTGATGGCGGTGCAGAACCCGCGCATCAAGACCACCATGATCGAGGGCGGCACCTTCCAGGACGAGATCAAGGAGCGCGAGATCATGGGCGTGCCCACGGTCTTCCTGAATGGCACCATGTTCGGCAACGGCCGCATGAGCCTGGAAGAAATCCTGGCCAAGATAGACACCAGCGGCACCGAGCGCGAAGCCAAAAAGATCGCTGAAAAGGCACCGTTCGACGTGCTGATCGTCGGCGGCGGCCCGGCCGGCGCGGCGGCAGCGGTGTACGCGGCCCGCAAAGGCATTCGCACCGGCGTGGCCTCCGAGCGTTTTGGCGGCCAGGTGCTGGACACGATGGGCATTGAGAACTTCATCTCGATCCAGGAAACCCAGGGCCCGAAACTGGCTGCGGCGCTGGAAGAGCATGTGCGCAGCTACGACGTGGACATCATGAACATGCAGCGCGCCAAGGCGCTGATTCCCAACGCCGGCCCGAATAAAGACCTGATTGAGATCCAGCTTGAAAGCGGCGCCTCGCTCAAGAGCAGATCCGTGATCCTGGCCACCGGCGCGCGCTGGCGCAACATCAACGTGCCCGGCGAGGCCGAATTCAAGAACAAAGGCGTGGCCTACTGCCCGCATTGCGATGGCCCGCTGTTCAAGGGCAAGCGAGTGGCGGTGATTGGCGGCGGCAACTCGGGCGTCGAAGCCGCCATTGACCTGGCGGGGCTGGTCGGCCATGTCACGCTGATTGAATTTGACACCCAGTTGCGCGCGGACGCGATACTGCAGCGCAAGCTCCTGAGCCTGACAAACATGACGGTGATTGCCAACGCGCAAACCACCGAGATCACCGGCGACCAGACGGTCAACGGGCTGGTCTACAAGGACCGCGCCACCAGCGCGTTGCACAAGGTGGAACTGGAAGGCGTGTTCATCCAGATTGGACTGATCCCCAACACCGACTGGCTCAAGGGCGTGGTCGAGTTGTCCAAACACGGCGAGATCGTGGTGGACGCCAAGGGCCAAACCTCGGTGCCGGGCGTATTTGCGGCGGGCGATGCCACCACGGTGCCGTTCAAGCAGATCATCATTGCGGCGGGCGACGGCGCGAAGGCGGCGCTGGCGGCGTTTGATCACCTGATCCGCACCTCGGCACCTGCGGCCTGAAGAGGCGACGCTGCGAGGAGGCCAGCCAGGCCATGGCAGCCTCATGCGGGACCGGTTGCCGGCGGTGCGAAAGCAGCCAGCGCCTTGCCCGTCGCTCGGCTCAAAACGCTCTGGGCGAAACCCACAACCTGCGACGCGAAGGGTCATGGGCTTTTGCTTGCCCAATCGGGCGCGGGTGCGCACAATCTCCCTCTTTAGAACACCAAAAGGATTGCCATGAAAGGCGACGCACAAGTCATTGCTTACCTGCAGGCCCAGCTCAAAAACGAACTGACCGCCATCAACCAGTACTTCCTGCACTACCGCATGTACAAGCACTGGGGCCTGGACAAGCTGGCCAAAAAGGAATACGAGGAATCCATCGGCGAAATGAAGCACGCCGACCGGCTGATGGACCGGATCTTCATGCTGGACGGCCTGCCCAACGTGCAGGATCTGGGCAAGCTGATGATTGGCGAGGACGTACCCGAGGCATTGAGTTGCGACCTGAAACTGGAAAGCGCTGCGCAGGTCACCGTCAAGGACGGCATTGCGCACTGCGAGTCGGTGCGCGATTACGTCTCGCGCGACTTGCTGCAAATGATCCTGGACGATACCGAAGAGCACATTGACTTTCTGGAAACCCAGATTGAGTTGCTGGGCAAAGTCGGCATTCAGAACTATCTGCAAAGCCAGATGGGCGAGCTCAGCTGAGAAATCGGCATGGCGCGGCGCCTGCTGGCAACGCGCAAAAAAGTCACGGGGCCTCAGGGCCCTTTTTTTTGAGGCCAGCGCCCGGCGCCGCGTTGCGCGCACGCAACAAAAACATTCATTCAAGCGCGTCAAACCTAAAATCCAGACCGCCTTTTTACGAATCGTTCTCATTCAATATACACTTCAAAGCGAACTTTACCAGCCAGCCAACTCGCGTCTTTCGGGACCGCCTCGAGCACAGCCAAGCCATTTTTTGTAACCCGGTCCGGCGCCCTGCAACGCCAGACCCCGCTTGGAGGCCATCTTGGCAAACCCTTACGCACGCGCTGCGCGCAACAAAAAATCCCGTCACTCCAGCACGGGAAACCACCCGGCCGTCGTCGGCGCCATCACGCCAGTGTCATCGTCCGAAAGAGCGTTACTGCCGTTGGGCGCCTTGATGCTCGCGGCATCGGTCAGTGGCTGGGCACAAACAGCGCCAGACGCCACGGATAAAACCCTGGGAACCGTGGTGATCAAGGAAAAGACCGCAGGCACCAACGCCAAGGCCACGCTGCGGGCCACCGAAACGAGCATCGGCAAGGGCAATCAAGCCCTGCGCGACATTCCGCAATCGGTGACCGTGATGACCGAGCGCCTGATCGACGACCGCAATATGGACGATTTTCGCGAGGTGTTGCGCACCACGGCAGGCGTGACCTTCCAGGCCGGCGAAACCGGCGAAGAAGATGTGCGCCTGCGCGGCTTCTCACTGGGCCTGGCCGGGGACATCTACACCGACGGCCTGCGCGACGGCGCACTGTATGAGCGCGACACCTTCAACAACGACCGGGTCGAGGTGCTCAAGGGGTCGGCGTCCATGCTGTTCGGCAAGGGCTCGACCGGCGGTGTGGTCAATCAGGTCAACAAGCAACCTTTCCTGATGGACCAGCACGAGGTGAACTACACCCTGGGCACTGGCAAGGAAAACCGGTTGACAGGCGACTTCAACTTCAAGACCGGGGAAGAGTCCGCCTTGCGCATCAATGCCCTGGTCCACGAGGCCGACAACTACGGCGCTACGTCGAGCAAGCGCGGCATTGCACCCACCTACCGCTGGGGCATCGGTACCCGCGACGAGTTCTCGGTGGGTCTCTACCACCTCGAAATCAAGGGCACGCCCAACTATAACCACCCCTGGTTCATCAAGGACGGCGTCATCGTTCCCACGCTGCCGGCCAAAAACTACTACGGGTTCGACAGCGACCACCTGAACACCTCGGCGACGTACGGCACCCTCAGCCACACCCACCGCTTTGACCATGACAGCCAGCTGACGACCCGGGTGCGCCATGGCCGCTACGAGCGCGACCTGTGGGCCAGCGTGATCCGTTTCGGCCAGACCAACCGCGCCGCCACCACGATCAACAACCTGAGTCCCGACACCATCGTGACGCGCTCACCCAAGGGACGCATCGGCATCAGCGACACCACGCAACTGCAGAGCGACTACACCAGCAGCTTTAGCGCATGGGGTAAAAAACACGACCTGATCGCCGGGGTGGACTACTACCAGGAAGATGCCAAGCGGGCCAACAACTTTGCCGGCAGCGCCAGCAGCCTGACGACGACGGTGGGCACGCCCAACAATGGCGCCTCGCGCACCGATACCCGGGGCGCCGCACCATTCAACACGTTCGACGCCCGCAACCTGGGGCTGTATGTGCAGGACACCATGGCCCTCACGTCCACCCTGAAGTTGATCGGCGGATTGCGCTATGACGATTTCAAGGCGTCATACCAGACCAGCGCCGGTGTGAACCACGAGAGCGCTGACGGACTCTGGAGTCCACGACTGGGCGCGGTGTTCCAGCCTGACGAGAACAGCGCCTACTACGCATCCTTTGGCACCTCCTTCAACACCTCCGGCGACACCTACCAGTTCAGCCCCGGCAGCCCCAGCGCCAAGGATGCCAACACCGGGCCTGAAAAGAGCCGAAATATCGAGTTCGGCAGCAAGTTCGAGCTGTTTGAAAAACGTGCGTCCCTGGGCGTGGCCCTGTTCCACTCCGAGAAATACAACGAGCGCAATACCGACCCGGACACCGCCAGCGAGCAAAACCTGCTGTCGGGCAAGCGCCACGCCACCGGCATGGAGTTCAACCTCGCAGGTCGCATCACGCCGAAATGGGAGATCTTCTATAACCACACCTGGATTCCGAGCGCGAAGATCGACGAAAGCAATGTGGCGCTCAATGCGGCAGGCACGGGCGCGCAGGTCAAGGGCGACCGTTCTGCAATCACCCCCAAGCACAGCGCCAGCCTCTGGACCACCTACCAGGTCCTGCCCGCCCTTCGCCTGGGCGGCGGCCTGACCTACCGGGGCAAGCAGAACCCGGAAGGCGCACGCCATGTCCAGGCCGACAGCTTTACCACCGTGGACGCCATGGCCGAGTACACCTTTAGCGACAGCACGTCCTTGAAGATGAACATCACCAACCTGACCGACAAGCTCTACGCCGATTCGCTGTACCGCGGGTTTTACATCCCGGGTGCGGCCAGGTCGGTCCAGCTGACGCTGAAGACCCTGTTTTAAACCCCCTCGCCTGCCCATCCCCGCGCCATACATCATGCTGCTACACCTGACGAACATCCTTTCAAGCGACGAACTGGCGCAGGCTCGGGACCTGCTTGGTGGCGACGCGCCCTGGATCGATGGACGCAGCAGTGCGGGTGGGCAGGCAGTCACACAAAAACAGAACCATCAACTGGCCCAGGACAGCGACGTCGCCAGGCGCCTGCAGGCCCTGGTGCTGGCAGCCATCAACCGTGACCCGCTGTTCCTTTCCGCCGCGCTCCCCAAAAAGATCTTCAACCCGCTCTTCAACCGTTACCACGGTGACTCCAATTTCTACGGCCCGCACATCGACGGCGCCGTGCTGCATTCAAAGGCCACCCAGCAGTGGGTGCGCACCGACATTTCCTGCACGCTGTTCCTGTCCGACCCGGCCGACTATGACGGCGGCGAGTTGGTCATCCAAGACACCCAGGGAACCCAGCGCATCAAGCTGCCTGCCGGCCACCTGATTCTCTACCCCGGCACCACCGTCCACCAGGTGACGCCCGTGACACGCGGCCAACGCATCGCGAGTTTTTTCTGGATCGAAAGCCTGGTCCGCAGCGACGAACAGCGGCGCCTGCTGTTCGACATGGACGAACACCTGGGCCGATTGCGCCAGACGCTGGGCGAAACCGACAGGGGCGTGGTCGGCCTCACCGGCACCTACCACAACCTGCTGCGCCTCTGGGCCGACACATGAGCAGCCTCCCGGCGCAAGGCGTGATTCCGCCCGGGGTCGTGACCCTGGCCGACCATGAGGCGCATGCGCGCACCCGGCTGGACGACAAGGCCTGGGCCTACTTCAGCGGCGGCGCGGCCGATGAAATCACGCTGCGTGCCAATCGCAGTGCCTGGGACCAGCGCCTGCTCTACCCGCGCGTGCTGCAGACCATCGCGGGTGGGCATACACGCCTTGAACTGCTGGGCCGCACGCTAGCCCATCCAATCTTGCTTGCGCCGGTGGCCTTCCAGCGCCTGGCGCACCCCGATGGCGAACTGGCCAGCGCGTACGCCGCGGCCGCCCAAGGCGCCGGCCTGGTCTTGAGCACGCAGGCCAGCATGCCGCTTGAAACGGTCGCCAAGGCCTTCCTGGGCGAAGCGCAGCGCGGCCCCCTGTGGTTTCAGCTCTACCTCCAGCACGACCGGGGCTTCACCCGCGAACTGGTGCAGCGCGCCGAAAACGCCGGCTACGAGGCCCTTGTGCTCACGGTAGACGCGCCGACCAGCGGCGCGCGCGACCGGGAGCGCCGCGCCGGCTTTTGCCTGCCGCCCCACATCTCGGCCGTCAACCTCGAAGGCTTGCAGCCCCCCTCGCCCACCAGACTGACGCCGGGCCAGAGCGCGCTGTTCGACGGCCTGCTGGCCAGCGCGCCCACCTGGGACGACGTGGCCTGGCTGCAATCCATCACACGCCTGCCGATACTGTTGAAAGGCGTGTTGCATCCCGCTGACGCGCGTCAGGCCGCCGCTCTCCAGCTGGCGGGCATCATGGTTTCCAACCATGGCGGGCGCACGCTTGACACGACACCGGCCACCGCCAGCGCGCTGCCCGGCATCGTGCAGGCCGTGGCCGGTGACCTGCCGGTGCTGGTCGATGGCGGCATACGCCGCGGCACCGACATCCTGAAGGCCATGGCACTGGGCGCCAGCGCCGTGCTAGTGGGGCGCCCTTATGTTTATGGGCTGGCCAATGCTGGCGCGCTGGGCGTGGCGCATGTGCTGCGCCTGCTACGCGATGAACTTGAAATCGCCATGGCACTGTGCGGCTGCCGCACGCTGGCGCAGGCCACGCCTGAACTCCTGTTCAAAACGGACTGAACGTCGCCCCCAATCGCGTGATCGCCACATGGTCCGCAGACTGAGGCGGGAAGCTGGCATCGTTCGCGCTGCTGATCGCCGCATGGGAATACGCTGAAGGTTTTGCGGTTGGCCTGCTTGGGCCGCAAACCCACGGCTCGCTGGGCACCGTAGAGTCCATTGCCGTGCCGACCCGCGCGCATGGCGTGCTGGCCCTGCCGGACAACACCCTGCTGGCGGTAGCCCGGCGGCCCGGCGACTGGCTGCTACGCTGGTCGCCCAACAACGGCCAGCCGGTGCAATGGCAATGGGCAGACTCCGGTCAGGCATTCAATGGGCATGTCATCGCCAGCCCGGATGGCAAGCGGCTCTACACCACCGAGACCGACCTGGCAACCGGCGCCGGGCTGGTCGGCGTGCGGAATGCGCGCGCTCTGGCCAAGCTCGAAGAGTGGCCGACGTTCGGCATCGATTCGCACGAGTTGATCTGGGACGCGACGGATTCGGCACGGCCAGCACTGATCGTTGCCAACGGCGGCGTTCCAACCCGCCCCGAGACGGGACGCGCAAAACTTGACTTGGCCAAAATAGACTCCTCGCTCGTCAAGCTGGATGCCCGCACCGGCGCACTGCTGGGCCAGTGGCGACTGGCAGACAAGCGCCTGAGCTTGCATCATCTGGCATGGCAAGACGCCTCAGACGGAAAGCACCGGCCCTTGCTGGGAATTGCGCTGCAAGCCGAGCACGAGGCGGCCGAGCAAAAAAACAGGCCCCGGTACTGGCGCTGTTTGACGGAAGCGCGCTCAAACTGTTTGAAGTCGCCACCAGCCTTGCGGGCTATGGCGGGACCATTTGTGCCCTAAAGGATGGCTGGGCGGTGGGTTGCCCGCGTGTTAACGGCGTTGCCTTGTTCAATACCGATGGTTCGTGGCACAAGTTGGTAGCGCTGCCCAATGCCTGTGCCGTGGCATCCGTGGACAGCGGCTGCTGGGCTGGCGGCCAGAACGACACCTTATGGATCTCCGGCGACTCCAACGCTGCGCCTCAAGCGCAGAAAGTGAGTCAAAGCGCTATTCGGCTGGACAACCACTGGGCGTGCCTGCCACTACCACAGCGCAGGGCATAACCCTCCGCCCTGGCCATTCCCAAGACCGGGCGGCAACCGGCGCGACAGATTTGGCAATAAGCCGGTTACAAAAGAATGAACTGCAGAAGTTAAAGTTATTGCAAATAAGATCCATTCGCATTTATACTTTTACCATTCCTTGTTTATCAGCCAGCAAAATCCATCATCATGATCATCTGTGTCTGCCGCCGAATCTCTGACCGTGAAATCGCCCGTCACGCCCGTGCCGGCATGGGCTTTGACGAGATCCAGTTCGAACTCGGTGTGGCGACCCAATGCGGCCGCTGCGAAGGCTGTGCCCGTGACGTGGTGGCCCAATGCAGCGCGACCAGCCCCACGGCCCATATCAAGCAGGCAAACCGTCCCCTGGAAAGCCACGCATGGACCACCTCACACTCCTGATCGCCACGCTGCCCATCAGTCTGGCCCTGGTGATGGGCGCCGCCTGGTGGGTCTTGCGACGCTAATAGCTGGCGCCCTGGCCATGCTTGTGGCAATCTTGTGACCCAACCCCCCGTATATTTTCTGATGAATGCAACTGCCTTTTCCAACACTTCTGCGCCAACGGCGACACGCTTGCGCCCGCCGGTCAGCCGCAATGCGGTCATTGCGTTCGTGGTGGTGGTCTTGCATCTGGGCTTCATCTGGGCCTTGCAAAGCGGCCTGCTGATGCGCGCGGCCGAGTTGCTGGTTCCCGCTGAAATGTTGGTGGAGTTTGTCGATCCGCCAGCGCCCAAAGCCGAGCCTGCCCGACCCGCGCCCAGGACGCCGGCGCCGGTGATGCCTAAAAAAGCAGTCGTCAAAGCGCCTGCCGCGCCGCAGCCCCTGGCCATTGCGGACACGACACCGTCGCCTGACGCGCCGACTGGCGTGACAGCGCCCCCCCCGCCGACAGCCCCGGTGGCGCAAGCCCCCCCCGCCCCGGTGACACGCGCCGCGCCCCCTGTGCCAGCCGTGGTCCAGATGCCCTCCAGCGATGCCGACTACCTGCGCAACCCCAAACCACCCTACCCGGCTTTGAGCCGGCGTCTGGGTGAGCAGGGTCTGGTCGTTCACAGCGTGCTGATTGGCGTTGACGGCACCGCCGTCAGCGCCCGGCTGGTCAAGTCCAGCGGCTTCGAGCGTCTGGACCAGGCCGCTTACCAGGCCATCATGCGCTGGCGCTACACGCCGGGCAAGCGCAACGGCGTCGCTGAAGCCATGACGTTCAACGTTCCCTTCAACTGGGTTCTTGAGTAAATTTTAAAAAACTGTGGAGTATTGAATTCATGAATTCCCAATTCGGCCTTGCCAACGTCTGGAGCCAGGGCGACGTCGTGACCAAGTCGGTGGCCCTGCTGCTGCTGCTCATGTCGCTGGCCTCGTGGATGGTCATCCTCATCAAGACGCTGGACCTCATCAAGTACAAACGCCTGGCCAGGAGCGCGGAAGACTTCTGGCAGAGCGAGGACTTTGCCGCCGGCCTGACCACGCTGGGCGAAGACCCGGGCAACCCACTTCGTCAGTTGGCACTGGAAGGCCACGAGGCCGCAGCCCACCACCGCAACACCAAGGCGCAGTTGCGCGACACGCTGGACATGAGCGACTGGGTCACGCGTGCATTGCGCAACGCCCTCGATGAATTCACCGCCCGGCTGCAATCAGGCCTGGCCATCCTGGCATCGGTGGGCTCCACAGCGCCGTTTGTGGGTCTGTTTGGCACGGTCTGGGGTATTTACCACGCGCTGCTGGCAATTGGCGCGGCAGGCCAGGCCACCATTGACAAGGTGGCGGGGCCGATTGGCGAGTCCTTGATCATGACGGCGCTGGGCCTGGCGGTGGCTATTCCCGCTGTGCTGGGCTACAACGCGCTGGTGCGCGGCAACAAGGGCGTTCTGCACAAGCTCAATCGCTTTGCCCACGACCTTCACGCCTATTTTGTGACCGGTGCCCGCGTCAACAGCCTCGGCTCGGCCCAGGTCATACCGATGAAAAAAGCCTGAAGGAACACACCCCATGGCCTTCGGAACCCCCAACAACATCGCCGATGACAACGACGAAGTGATGAACGAAATCAACATGACGCCCATGGTGGACATCATGCTGGTGCTGCTGATCATCTTCATCATCACGATTCCGGTGATGAAGCACGCCGTCAACATTGACCTGCCTCGCGCCAGCAACGAGGTGCAAAACATCAAGCCTGAAACGGTTCGCCTGAGCGTCGATGCCGCAGGCCATTATTTTCTGAATGAAAACCAGGTGGCGGATGACGAACTGGCGACGCAACTAAAGGCCGCTGCCGCGCAACAACCACAACCCGACCTGCACATACGGGGCGACAAGGCGGTGCGCTACGAGCGTGTGGCCCAAGCCATGGCGGCAGCGCAGCAGGCCGGACTGCGCAAGATCGGGTTTATTACCGAGCCCAAAAACTGACTATTTTCGTGAAAAGCCTGCCTCCCGCCAATGCGGGCAGCCATCGTTAACGCGTCGAAGAATCAACCGGTTTCATCATCATGCCCTTAGCGCTGCCCTCCTCCAAAACCGTGCGCCTGCCCACCTGTTCATCGTCGCATTCCAAAGCGGATTCAGATGCCCAACCGCCAGGCGCATGCGCCCCTTGCGTCAACAGCACCGATATTTTGCGCGGCCAGAAAACGGTTGAAATCAGCCACAACGGCTTGACCTACCGCCTGCAGGCTACGCGCCTGGGCAAACTGATCTTGACCAAGTAAGCACAACCACATCCGTTTCATCGTGGGGCGACCAGGTGCTTGAAGCCAAGCATCCAGGGTCGTTTTTGCCAGCCACAGGCGCCTTCTGGTGCCCATGAGCCAGGCTTTTTTTTCGATGATCCACCAGGCCAGAGGCTTGAGTTGCCCGTAAAAAAGCCGACGTCAACGTCGGCTTTTTTACGTCAGGCCTGCGCCCAACCAGAGGGCTGGATCACAGTCCGATGGCGGCAATGCCGGCGCGCGCGACCTGCGCATCTTCCGAGGACTTCACGCCGCTCACGCCGACAGCGCCGAGGCACTGGCCGTCCTTGATGATAGGCACGCCGCCTTCGAGCATGCCCTGGATATAAGGCGCCGACAGAAACGAGGTGCGGCCTCCGTTGATGACGTCCTCATAGACCTTGCTTTCGCGCTGACCCATGGCCGCGGTGTTGGCCTTGGCCGGCGCAATGTGCGAGGAAATGGGCGCTGCGCCGTCGAGCCGCTGCAAGTGCAGCAAATGGCCGCCATCGTCCACGATGGCGATGGTGACGGCCCATTTGTTTTTCAGGGCTTCGGCCTCGGCGGCAGCTGCGATAGCCTTGACGTCGACAAGTTCAAGTACTGCTTTTGATTTCATGGTGTTCCAGTGGTTCGAGATTTTTTGGCAAAGACGTCAAGCATACGCAATTTTTCATGGCTTCAGCACTTGTGGCCAAGCAAACTTTCTATAGAGCCCTTACAGAAAATAAGGAGTGCATGTGCTTGCACTCTTGTAAATGAAAGCATGGCCCGTAAAATGGTTTTATCAGCATTTGCTGGGTTTATGGAGATGATGCTCATGAATGAAAACGTTCAACCCCTTGGTTATGGCTCGGCCGGTGCGGCCTTGCAAGAGCGCAACAAGGTGATGCGCAACACGTACTGGCTGCTGGCTCTGAGCCTGCTGCCCACGGTACTGGGTGCCTGGGTGGGCGTGGCCACGGGTATTACAGCTGCGTTGAGCGGTGGCTTGGGCTTGGTCGTTTTTCTGGGCGGCGCTTTCGGCTTCATGTACGCCATTGAAAAGACCAAAAACTCGGCAGCAGGCGTGCCTGTGCTGCTGGGCTTTACCTTCTTCATGGGTCTGATGCTGTCCCGCATGATCGGCATGATCCTGGGCTTCAGCAATGGTGCCCAATTGATCATGACGGCCATGGGCGGCACGGCCGGTGTGTTTTTTGTCATGGCAACGCTGGCCAGCGTGATCAAGCGTGACTTGTCCGGCATGGGGAAATGGCTGTTTGTCGGCGCCATCGTGGTGATGGTGGGCGGCGTGGTCAATATTTTTGTCGGCTCCACCGCCGGCATGATGGCTCTTTCGGTGGCCGTGATCGCGATTTTCAGCGCCTACATGCTGTATGACCTGAAGCGGATTCTGGACGGTGGCGAAACCAACTACATCAGCGCCACGCTGGCCTTGTACCTGGACGTGTTCAACGTCTTCCAGGCCATGCTGGCCCTGCTGGGCATCTTTGGTGGTGAACGCGACTAACTCCAACCCGTCTGGTTTTCAGCAAGCAACAAAAAAGGGCCTTCGGGCCCTTTTTTGTTGCTTGCTGAAAAGTTTGGTGAAAGTACCTACACCCGCTCAAACACCGCCATGGACTCCACATGCGCCGTGTGCGGGAACATATTCACCACGCCGGCTGCCGTGCAGCGGTAAGCGCCGCCATCCACCAGCAAGCCCGCGTCGCGGGCCAGGGTGGCCGGATTGCAGCTCACATACACAATGCGGCTGGGCAGCGTCCAGTCGCCCAGCAGCAGGCTTTGCTGCTGTCCTGCGTCATCGCAGGGCACGCCGGTCACGATCTGCTGGTGCAGCGCGGCCAGGGACTTGAACAGCTCAAACGCCCCTTCGCGCGGCGGGTCCACCAGCCACTTGTCAGCCATGCCGTCCTTGACCAGCATCGAAGGCGTCATCTCAAAAAGATTGCGCGCTACAAACGTAGTAGCAGCCAGCGCCGGCCGCACCTTGGAAGCCGGTTTATTTAACTCAAAATTGTCGCGCGAACGGGCCACCAGCACCTCGCTGCCCTCAATGCCCAGCACCTCTCGGGCACGCGTGGCCAGCGGCAACGTGAAATTGCCCAGTCCGCAAAACCAGTCAATCACCCGCTCATGCGGCTGCACATCCAGCAAGCGCAGCGCGCGGGACACCAGCACCTGGTTGATCTCCGGATTGACCTGGGTGAAATCAGTCGGCTTGAACGGCATGAGCACGCCGAACTCCGGCAAGCCGTAGCTCAACTGCGGCACGTCCTCGTCCAGCAGCTTGACGGTCTCCAGCCCACCGGACTGGAGCCACCATTGCAGGCCCACATGCGCGGCGGCAAAAGCCCGAAGCCTGGCCAGATCGCCGTCGCTGAGCGGCTCCATGTGGCGCAGCACCATGGCTGTCACCGCGTCGCCACACGCCAGTTCGATCTGCGGCACGGTTTCCCGGGCATCCATGCTGCCAATCAGTTCCCGCAGCGGCAGCAGCATGTCGCTGACATGCCTGGGCAACACACGGCACTCGCTCATGTCGGCGACATAGCCGCTCTTGCGCTCATGAAAACCGACCAGCACGGCGCCCTTTTTGCGGACATAGCGGACCGACAGGCGCGCACGGTAGCGGTAAGCCCAAGCCGGCCCTTCGATGGGCCGCAACAGGTTGTCGGCCTTGACCTTGCCGATGTAGCGCAGGTTGTCTTCCAGCACACGCTGCTTGACCGCCACCTGCGCCCCCACATGCAAATGCTGCATCTTGCAGCCGCCGCAGGCACCGGTGTGCATGCCAAAGTTGGGGCACGCCGGGCGGACCCGCTGCGAGGACTCGCGGTGAACCGCCAGCAGCGTGGCCTTTTCAAACGCGCTTTTCTTGCGGTAAACATTGGCCGTCACCAGCTCAAACGGCAACGCGCCTTCAATGAACACGACTTTGCCGTCTGCCCGGTGCGCAATACCCTGGGCTTCAATGTCAAGCGACTCGACGGCGAGCAAGTCGAGTGGGTAGTCGGCAGGCGCAGAGGTCGGTTTGTTGTGGATTTCTTCAGTCATCCCCTATTGTCTCAGGCTGCCCCTGCAATTTTTTGAGCGCCCGAAAAAGGTGCGGCACCAGCCGGCATGACAACGCCGCCAACAGCACAAAAATGACTGAATGCAGAACGCAAAACCCATAAAAAAAGGAGTCCGGCCAGCGCGGGACTCCTTTGCTTTCAGACCTGGTCGCCTATCTTGCAGGCAGGTACTTGGCCGGGTCAACCGGTTTTCCCTGGCGGCGGATTTCAAAATGCAGCTTCACGCGGTCCGCATCGCTATTGCCCATTTCTGCAATTTTCTGGCCTTTTTTTACGGTCTGGTCTTCTTTGACAAACAGCTTCTGATTGTGCGCATAGGCCGTGAGAAAGGTGTTGTTGTGCTTGAGAATGACCAGGTTTCCGTAGCCCCGCAGCCCTGCGCCGGCATACACCACGCGGCCATCGGCGGAAGCCATCACCGCATCGCCAGACTTGCCCGCAATATCGAGCCCCTTGTTTTTGGCTTCGTCAAATCCCGCGATCAACGCACCTTGCACCGGCCAGATCCATGCGACATCTTCATCGCCATTGGATGCAGGGGATGCAGGTGCGGGAACCGGCGCAGGTGCGGCACCCAAAGCAGCCGATGCCGGCTTGGCTGGACCCAGCGCAGCGGAAGCCGCTGCAGTTGCCGCCCCTGGGGACACGGGACGTGTCACTGCCACAGCGCTTTCCACGACGGGCGGCAGCACACGCAGCACCTGTCCCACCTCAATGAGGTTGGGGTTTTCAAGGCCATTCCAGCGCACGATGTCGCGCCAGTTTTGACCATTTTCCAGTCCGATGCGGATCATGGTGTCGCCGGGCTTGACGGAGTAGTAGCCGGGTTTGCCGGCATTCTCAAATCCCGGCAGTTGCTTGACGTCAACGCCGGGAAGCTGGCGCGACTGGCCCGTGCCGCGATCTTCAACCGGTGCATTGCCGTTGGAACGCGAGGCACAGCCCGCAGCCAAAAGCACTGCCACGGCCAATGCGCACGGCAGCGCAAGTCTGCGGACAAGGCGGGTGCTCTGCACTGCGCCTGTGGTGTCTGCAGTCTGCGCCTTCATCGAGCGTTCGGTTTGATTCATTGGTTCTTTCTTCTTCAATCTCGACCCCGTAGGGAATAAGGGTTGATCTTCAGTTCGTACCTGATTTTAGAGGCACAAAGTGCACGGGTTCCAGCATCGTTTGCCTGATGCCTTGGGCTGTTTTGTCGATGACGACCAGCGCCTGCGCGCCAGTAGCGGTTTGCATCGGTGCGACCAGACGGCCCCCCGTTGCCAATTGCTCTATCCAGGCCGGCGGAATGGACTCACCGCCCGCCGCCGCAATAATCGCCGCATAGGGCGCCCCTCTGGCAAATCCCATCATGCCATCACCAAACAGCAGGTGGACATTGGGCAACCTGAAAGTCCGCAAATTCTCCCTGGCCTTGTCGTGAAGGCCGCGCAATCGCTCGATGCTGTAGACCTCGGTCGCCAAATGGCTGAGCACGGCCGCCTGGTAGCCACAGCCCGTGCCAATTTCCAGCACCCGCCCGAGCTTGCCCGGCGCGCCAAGGCGCAGCAACTCGAGCATGCGCGCCACCACATTGGGCTTGGAAATGGTCTGCCCCAGGCCAATCGGCAGGCTGGTGTCCTCATAGGCCTGGTTGGCCAGCGCCGAATCCACAAAGCGGTGACGCTCTACCCTGCCCATGGCCGCCAGCACTTGTGCGTCCGACACGCCTTGCGCCACCAGCTTGTGCACCATGCGCGCTCGCACAGCATGAGAGTCAAGGCCAACCCCGCCGGGCACCACAGACTGAACCGGCCTTTTTAGCTCATTCATGCCTTTGACGCCTGCCGGCCGGGGATTAACCACTACCTGCTTGGTCGCAGAGGGAACGCCCATGTCCGGCTTGAGGCGGACCGGAAACGCCGGGCGACCCGCTGCGGAAGGCGGTTTGAAGGGGGACGTCATTCGGCTATTTTCTGCTGCGCGTGCGCCAGCTTGGCCGCTGTTTGCGACCAGTATGGCAATCGCTCGTGGTCCGTCAAATCGACATGAAGCGGCGTGATGGAGACAAACTTCTGGCTTGTCGCATGAAAATCCGTGCCCTCGCCGGCCTCCTTGGCAGACCCGGCACCGCCTATCCAGTACATGGTTTCGCCGCGCGGGCTGGTCTGCGTGATCACGCGCTCGGCAGCGTGGCGGCGCCCCAGGCGCGCTACTTTGAAGCCCTGAATCTGCTCGTCCGGCACATTGGGAATGTTGACATTGAGCAGCCAGGGGGCCAAAGACGGCTGCGCGCCGTCGGCCACGGCTTCGAGCGAAGGCATGAGCTGCTGCACCAGGTCGCGCGCGCGCCGGGCAGCGACCTCAATATGGCCCCAGCCTTTTTCGGTCTGGGAAAAGGCGATGGCCGGAATGCCGAACAGATAGCCTTCCATGGCCGCCCCGACAGTGCCCGAGTAAATCGTGTCATCGCCCATGTTGGCGCCATTGTTGATCCCCGACACCACGAGATCGGGGCGGTAGCCGAGCAAGCCTGTGAGGGCAATATGCACGCAATCCGCAGGCGTGCCGTTGATGTAGCGAAAGCCGTTGGCCGCCGTCTGTACATACATCGGCGAGTGCAGGGTCAGCGCGTTCGATTTGGCGCTGTTGTTTTGCTCGGGCGCGACCACCTCGACATCGGCGATTGTTGTGAGTGCATCGTAAAGGGCCATGATGCCGGTGGCCTGATACCCGTCGTCGTTGCAAATCAGAATTTTCATGGTTTGATTTTACGGTCACAGCTGTGACAGCCGGTACGGCATTCAAGGAAGCACTGCACGCCGCTTTGCCTATGATGCAAAGATGGACCCGGTTGTGCTTTCCGGGTAGGCCCACCTTGTTCGTAACCTTCGGAGACATCTCATGCATGCCTGGCTTTGTGAAGACCCTACCGGCGTAGACGCCCTGACCTGGAAAGAGTTGCCAACGCCGCAACCCAAAGCGGGTGAGGTGCTGATCGAGATCAAGGCCGCCAGCCTGAACTTTCCGGACCTGCTGATCGTGCAGAACAAATACCAGATGAAACCGCCCCTGCCTTTTGTTCCGGGCTCTGAATACGCGGGCGTGGTTCAAGCCGTCGGCGAAGGCGTCAAGCACCTGCAGGTCGGACAGAATGTAGCGTGCCTGTCAGGCACCGGCGGCTTTGCCACCCACACCATCGCGCCCGCCGCGCTGTGCATGCCGCTGCCAACAGGCTTTTCCTACGTCGATGCGGCGGCCTTCATCATGATCTACGCCACCTCGCATCACGCGCTGGTGGACCGGGCGCAGCTCAAGGCCGGTGAAACCGTGCTGGTCCTGGGCGCCGCCGGCGGCGTCGGCACCTCCGCCATCCAGATTTCCAAGGCCATGGGCGCCCATGTGATCGCCGCCTCCTCCACCGATGAAAAATGCGCGCTCTGCCGCTCCATAGGCGCCGATGCCACCATCAACTACAGCACCGAAAACCTGCGGGAAGCCCTCAAAGCACTGACCAACGGCAAGGGCCCCGACGTCATTTACGACCCCGTGGGCGGCGAACTTGCAGAACCGGCTTTTCGCTCCATCGCCTGGCGCGGACGCTATCTGGTGGTGGGCTTCGCCTCGGGCACCATCCCGTCCTTGCCGCTGAACCTGACACTACTCAAAGGCGCCTCCATCGTCGGGGTATTTTGGGGAGGCTTTGCCAAGCAGGAACCCCAAGCCAGCGCCAATGCGCTGGCCGAGTTGGCAACTTGGTACGCACAAGGAAAAATCAAACCCGTCATCGACCGCACCATGCCGATGGACCAACTCAAGGCCGCTTACGCCCATATGGGATCGCGCGGCGTGAAAGGCAAACTGGTGATGGTGAACTGACCTGCTTTTGGCTTTTGGCTTTTGGCTTTTGAAAATGCCTTTTCAGCAAAGAAAACGGCTGATGAGCGCATTTTTGCAGTGCTGGTATATTGGTCATTCATTACAGAAGCCCACCCATGAGCAAACCAACCATTCTGGTGGTGGAAGACAACCCCGACCACCTCGAATTAACCCTGACCACACTGCAGCAGCATGGTTTGCCGCACGACATCGTGGTGGCCCATGATGGGCTGGAAGCCCTCGAATACCTGTTTTGCGAGGGTCTTTTCAGCGACCGCAACCCTGACCATCAGCCCTCTCTGGTCCTGCTCGACCTGGGTCTACCCAAGCTCAGCGGCTTGGCCGTGATGCAACGCATGCGGGACGATCCCAGAACGTTCTTTATCCCCGTCATCATGCTGACATCAGCGAGTGAGCAGTCCCAGGCTGTGATTGCGTTCAAGGGAGGGCTCAACAGTTACGTGAGCAAGCCACTGGACTACTTTGTGCTTGAAGAAAAACTTCAGCAACTCAACGAGATCTGGCGCGCCTCGGGCCTTGCCCCGCTGAGCAACTAATACGCCAGCGACCCGACGATTGCCACTGAAATCGAATTCACGCCGCGTGCTTTCAGGAACCTGTTCAATATCTCCTGATCAGCAACACCAGAAAGGGGAACTCGACGCGCTGCAGGCTGGTGCCGGGCTTTGTCTTGCCGTCCTGCGTAGTAGCCGCCCAGCAACTCGATACAGGTGCAACCAGCCCTGGCGGGCCGCTTAGTTAGAAACCACCTCAAATGTTCGGCCATCGGCTAACGATGTTGAGTTCTGGCCCTGAACAATAAGCGGCGTAAACACCCGGATAACTGTGGTGCTGGGAACCTTGAACTCCACTTCCAGAGTGGACTTCCCCGTACCCTTGGTTATCGCCTCGGATCCCTGAGCAATGTCGGAATTGTCGGCGGCCAGCACGACAAGCTTGATTGTTCCTGATTCTGCGGTCAAGACATGGCTGACATCGACCTTCAGCTTGACTTGCTCTCCAGAGCGAAGCACTTGGGTTGTGTCGGGTGAAATGGAAGTGATTTGCGCCAATGAACCGAACGGCGGAGTCTCGGTGCGTTGCTCCGTGCGTTGGCAACCCATTAAAAGGGAAGAAACAGCAATCGAGGCAAAAATCGAGCACAGAAATTTTTTAGGCATCATGGATTTCAAAGTTGATGTGGACCGCCATGCAATCCCGTTAGTGGACAACGCCTGGAGTTTTTTGAGCGTCTTCTTTCGCATCTTCGGGGCGACGACTTTCATGGTTTGTCTGCCGCCATGCAAGTTTGCGCCGTAAACCTCAGGCCGGCAAGCGTGAGACCGTATGGCGCAATGGCTCACAGCAGTTCAAGCGTGTTTTTGTCAGGCCGCCCACCAAAAAAGCGTTCCAGCGCCTGGGCGAACAAAGGTTCTTGCGGGGCGACCTGCGCGAAAAGCGTCATGCATGACCAGAATTTCAGGTCGTCAGGCGAGTCAAAAATATCATGGGCGGTTTTGTCACTGACGCCCAACACCAGCTTCGTGCACTCCTTTAGGCGCGGGCCAAGGACTGCGTGCTGCCAATAGGCCATCGCCTCGTCTCTGGACTCAATGCCAAAGTGCCTGGCAATTGTGCTTCGGCCCAGTGCCTGGAGTTGAGGAAAGACGAACCACATCCAGTGGCTGGTCTTTTCCCCAGCGGCGAGCTCTTCCAGGACCGAGGCATAGACGCTGTCTTGCGCTTGTACAAACCGCTCAAGGCCTTGCGTTGTTAAATTAAATTGCACAATTTTTTCAACGAAGCAGCCGGGTCACAGTGCGCCAGATGCGCTCAGCTCAGCCTCCGCGGGCCTTCTTGACTGCCGAGGCCCCCGCCGTCATTGCTGATTCCATGGCTGCTTCCATCGTGGAGGCAGCAGATTTCAGTTCTTTTCCGACCGTAGCGAAGGCTTCCGGCGCTGGATGGGCCTTTTGCAGCGCATCGACGCTGGTGTGAAATTGCTCAAAACCCAGCGCAGTGACGTCCTTCAGATTCTTTGTTGCCATCGCCAGGCCATTTTCTGCCGAGGCCTTCATCGCCTCAAAAGCAGCTTGTGGCTCCTTGATGCTTTTGAATGACTCGACGGTTTCAGCAACGGCAGCTTGCGCAACTTGTGTCTGTTTCTGTGCCAGGTCACCCCAAGCCTTAAGTTGCTCCATCACGGGCTTGAAAGCTTCCTGGGAAGCCGCAGGGTTGAACTTCTCCGCATTTTCTTTCATGGTTTTTGCGATGGACTCGAAAGGGGAATTGGAAAACATGAGTGGCCTTTGTAAAAATGTTGCAACGCAGCAATTATGAAACAGAAATGCTTGGGATTGCTGACTCAAAGCCGTGTTCAAGCATCATTAGTCGTGGCGCCTTCCTGGGCCCTATGGTTCTAGCAAAGTTGGGTAGGTCCACAAGACGTTTTGGGCGATCTGGTGCAACGCGTGACAGTATTAGTCATAGCGAATGGTCCAATGAAGCCCAGGGCTTCAGATCGCTCTGGCGTCGTGACTGCACGACGCCAGAGGCACCCCATGGCAACGCGTACGCGGCGCAGTCGTTCAAGCAGTGATTTGCAAGACTAAAGGCCGCTGCACGCATGGCGAAAAAGCTGGAAGTGAACTTTACATTTCACGACTTGCGGTCGTATTACGACACGCAGTTCAAGGCCAAGTTCGGCAGCTTGCCTGAGATTCATGCCGCCCCCGGAACCACCGCGCGCATTTATGACAGCAGCAAGGTGATCAACCTGAAAAACCTTTGAATTCCCAAATTGGGAATTCTTTGGCACAAACAAAAAAGCCTGCTATCAACTAAGTAGCAGGCTTTCTATGTACCGTAAGGCTTTATCTGGGGTGGCTGATGGGG
>JAUSDK010000227.1 GCA_030650875.1 Polaromonas sp. | reverse complement strand
CTCCAGGCTGAACTCAGGCACGCGCCGGCAGCACGGTCCCGATGCATTCGCCAAAGCCGATGCGCGCAGCGCCGGGCTTTTCACACCAGCCGCGCAACACCACCGCATCCCCGTCTTCGAGGTAGGTGCGGGTCTGGCCGTTGGGCAGCGTGAGCGGCTGCTTGCCGCCCACCGTCAACTCGATCAGCGCACCGGCCTGGTCCAGCGTGGGCCCCGACAGGGTGCCGGTGCCCAGCAGGTCGCCCGGTTGCAGATTACAGCCATTGACCGTGTGGTGCGCCACCATCTGCGCCACCGTCCAGTACGCGTGCCGGTAGCTGGTGCGCGTCAGCCGTGCGGCTGCCTGGCCTTGTTCGCGCATGGCCTGCGTTTGCAGCAGCACTTCAAGCTGCACATCCATCGCACCCTGCGCCCGGTTGGCGGGCGCATCCAGGTAAGGCAGCGGCTGTGGGTCACCTTCGGGCCGGGTGAAGGCCACGCGGTAGGGGGCCAGGGCTTCGAGCGTCACGATCCATGGGGAAATGGTGCTGGCGAAGTTCTTGGACAGGAATGGCCCGAGCGGCTGGTATTCCCAGGCCTGGATGTCTCTGGCCGACCAGTCATTAAGCAGGCACATGCCGAACACGCTGGCTTCGGCCTCGGTGATGGCGATGGGCTCGCCCAGCGCATTGCCGTGGCCCACAAATACGCCCATTTCCAGCTCGTAGTCGAGCCGCTTGCACGGGCCGAACACGGGCACGCTTGCGCCGGGCGGCAGTGTCTGGCCGACTGGCCGCGGGAAGGACTGGCCGGACACGCCGATGCTGGACGCGCGGCCGTGGTAGCCAATCGGAATCCACTTGAAATTGGGCAGCAGCGGGTTGTCGGGGCGGAACTGGCGGCCAATGTTGGTGGCGTGATAGACCGAGGTATAAAAATCGGTGTAGTCGCCGATGCGCGCCGGCACCGCGAACTCGGCCACCGCCTGCGGCACCATGCAGCTGGCCAGTTGGCTTTGCGCGGCCGCGCCTTCGCGCAGGGCGCGCGACAGGGCCAGGCGCAGCGCCGACCAGGCCGGCTGGCCCAGTGCCATCAGCGCGTTGAGGGTTTCGCCGGCGGCCGCTTGCAGGGCCGCAGCGGCATCGCCCGAAAAGGCGCCGCTGGCGGCAGCGGC
>JAUSDK010000225.1 GCA_030650875.1 Polaromonas sp. | reverse complement strand
GTCAGCACGGTAGACGAAATTCTGGCTTCGACGCCGCCGCTGTCCTGAGGCCTTTCGGGGCGCCCATGTGGCAGGGGTAAACCCGATGTAAGTGAAAGCCACATGGTCGGCACGGGTCTTTGAATGCAGAATCCATCGATTCATTGTTTTAAAGAGGAGATAGCCCGTGAATATCAAGAGTCAAAAAGACTTTTTTTCCGGCCTCATGTTCATGGGCGTCGGCGTGGCGTTCGCATGGGGCGCAACGACCTACAACGTCGGCAACGGCGCACGCATGGGGCCTGGTTACTTTCCGCTCATGCTGGGAGTGTTGATGGCCATTCTGGGGGCTGCCATCACGTTCAAGGCGCTGGTGGTTGAAACCGTAGGCGGCGACAAGATCGGCAAATGGGCCTGGAAGCCGCTGTTTTTCATCATCATGGCCAATCTGGTCTTTGGTGTTTTGCTGGCCGGCCTGCCTGCCATCAAGTTTCCGGCCTTTGGCATGATCGTGGCCATTTACGCCCTGACCTTTATTGCCAGCATGGCGGAGCCCGGCTGGAAAGTCAAAAATACCTTCATCCTGGCCACGGTGCTGGCGGTGGGTAGTTACCTCGCGTTTGTGCTGGCGTTGAAGTTGCAGTTCCCGGTGTGGCCCGCCTTCATCACTGGCTAAGGAGAAAAAAATGGAATTATTTGAACATCTGTCACTGGGTTTTGGTGTGGCGTTCACGCCCATCAACCTGCTGTACTGCCTGGTCGGCTGCATTTTAGGCACGCTGATTGGCGTGTTGCCCGGCATTGGCCCGGTTGCGACCATCGCCATGCTGTTGCCCGCCACCTACGCGCTGCCGCCTGTGTCGGCGCTGATCATGCTGGCCGGTATTTACTACGGCGCCCAATACGGAGGCTCCACCACGGCAATTTTGGTGAATCTACCGGGAGAGTCGTCCTCGGTCGTCACCTGTATTGACGGCTACCAGATGGCGCGAAAAGGCCGGGCGGGACCCGCACTGGCGGCTGCCGGCTTGGGGTCGTTCTTTGCCGGTTGCGTCGGCACGCTGATCCTCGCTGCATTTGCACCGCCACTGACCGAACTGGCCTTCAAGTTCGGCCCTGCCGAGTATTTTGCGCTGATGACGCTGGGCCTGATTGGCGCGGTGGTGCTGGCTTCGGGCTCGCTGCTCAAGGCGATTGCCATGATCGTGCTGGGTCTGCTGCTCGGCCTGGTCGGCACCGACGTGAATTCGGGCGTGGCCCGCTTCAGCTTTGACATTCCTGAACTGACCGACGGCATCGGCTTTGTGGTGATCGCCATGGGCGTGTTCGGCTATGGCGAGATCATCAGCAACCTGGCACAGCCAGAGCATGAGCGTGAAGTGTTCACGGCCAAGGTCTCGGGCCTGATGCCCACCAAGCAGGACTTCAAGGACATGACGCCTGCCGTGCTGCGCGGCACGCTGCTCGGTTCTTCACTGGGCATCTTGCCTGGCGGCGGTGCCTTGCTGTCGGCCTTTGCGGCCTATGCGCTGGAAAAGAAGATGAAGATGAAG
>JAUSDK010000221.1 GCA_030650875.1 Polaromonas sp. | reverse complement strand
GTCTTCGATTGCGCTGGACCGTTTGCCTGGCATTGATCCGGCTGGTTATGCCGGGCTGGAGGATGGTGTTGATTGGCACTGGGATCGGATTCTTGCGGGTGCTGCACTGTCCACATTGCTGGGTGTGGGGGCTGAACTGGCAGCACCGGACCGCAGTGGGAGTGATGGCAAGGTAATCGTCGCCGTGCGTCAGGGTGCGCAGGACACCGTTAACCAGGTCGGGCAGGAGATCACCAAGCGCAACATGAGCGTTCAGCCGACGCTGACAATTCGGCCTGGGTTTCCGATGCGGGTGATGGTGAGTAAGGATTTGGTTTTGCGACCGTATCAGCCTTTGTTTTTTGAACGAGGTGCCAATCGATGAGCGGAAAAATGTTGCGGCTGGGGCCGCTCCCCCGGCGAGATCAGGTGAAGATTACCCTCTCGCTTCCGTTGGACCTCAAGGAGGCACTTGACCAATATGCAGCGCTTCATAGCCAACTGCATGGTCAGCATATCGAAGCCGATTCACTGATCCCGCACATGCTCCGGGCGTTCATTGAGCGTGATCGGGGTTTTCGCGCCCGACGTTCCACAGTTACAGCGGCAACTCCGGGAGCAAGCTGAAATTGGTCTCGATGTGCGCATGACAGCAACCTAGCCGCGATGCCTAAAAGCCGCGCGGAACGTGGAGTCGCCAATCTTTGATGTACTCGGTGTTCTGCATTCCGTGATCCAGGTAGAAGTCGTACTCCATCGGGAAACGCCGCAGCAGGTCAAGCTGGCTCGGCCGGTAGCCTGCTCGTTCCAAGTAATAGCCGATCAACTGATGGTATGGGTAGGTGTAGCTGAGTTTTTTCAGCATGGCGCCCAAGCGGTTGACGGAGACTTGCTCTTTCGCGAACTTGAAGGCCTTGGCTACTTCAGAGATGCCGCCTGTGTATATGGGTCTGACGGCCGCGTCGATCAGTGTGCGTTCAATATTGGTCAGGCGAACCAATACAGCTTCGTCCGCTCCGTACTTCACCGTCTGCTTCACAACACCCAACTGTTGACTTGAGGCGCTGTTGAGCAGGACAAGATGCCGATCACCGAAGTCCATTGCGTTCTGAGTGGCGTGCGCCGGGGAACGGAAGGCTTCATCGATCCTGGCCTGATCTATGTTCGCGTTGGGACTTGGGCTTGCGCGTTCATGGCTGATGTAAATATCGGGTGGGATTTGTTCTGCGAGTCCGTGCATGCAAACGGCGGTGTGGTGACTGAAATAGCTGCTCGTCTTGATGTGGAGAAGCATTTCCATGGTCGGCACCTTGCCCCATGCGAAGAGCGTTTCGTTCCGGTTCGGGAACGGAAATTCGAACCGCTTGAGATTCGTACTCTCTATAAGGAAGTCGATGAAATCCGTGACCGTCGTGTTCTGCGCTAAGCGCCAGCTGCGACCCTCTTTAGACAGGATTGCTCCGAGTTCTCTGTATTTGAGAACGTGTGCCCCCTTCTGGTCGAAGTGCGCCACGATATTTGACTTGGCAATTTGTAGACGATTCACGTGTCGAGTATTTGACGCACAAGCAGTATGCTATGAAGCATATATGCTTCATAGCATATCTCGAAGACGATCCGATGTCAATTTCCCTCTGGGGCGTTAGATTGAAGGCAGTAGAGGTACAATGCAGCGCATGCGCTGCATTGTACCTGTGGAGCAAGGGTTCTAATTTGCCATCTTGTTCACCCGAAGTGGCACGTTCATCATTCGCTGAAAATGGTTGCTTGGATGAATATCTTGCATTTTTTCACTCTAAGTGGCATATTCAGCGAATGCTGAAAATGGGAGACCCGATGAACCCCTCGCTGTCACCAGACATCGAGGAGGTTTGGCCTATCCGGCTTTCAGAGTTGCTGGCCTCCTCGCCGATCGTCAAAGACGTCGCGATCGAACCCATCCGCTTGCACGAGGATGGTCCCGACGGTGAGGTTGATTTTCTCGTGGACGGGGAACCTCACCGGCTTGTGATCGAGTGCAAATCCTCCGGTCAGCCACGCTATATTCGCGACGCAGTGGGCCGGCTCGGCCGAGAAATCTTTCGCTCCCACGGCCTTACCCGCGGCATGGTAGCGGCACCTTTCATTTCACCGGCTTCGCGTGCCATCTTGGCCGAAAGCGGCATGGGATGGATCGATTTGGCGGGCAATGCCCGTATCGTGTTTCCGCGCTTTCACTTGGAAATCAGTAAGGCCGACCGTGATCCCTTCGCGACCAAGCGCGAGCAACGTTCACTTTTCTTTCCGAAGTCCGCGCGGCTTCTCAAACTGCTTTTGCACAAGCCCCAGAAGTCGTGGAAGGTGGCCGAACTGGTCACGGAAACCGGGGTGAGTGCGGGCCAGGTCAGCAATGTGCGCAAAGCTCTGATCGAGCGCGAATGGGCGCATGCCGAAGCGGGCGAGGGGTTTCGGTTAACCGAGCCTGACCAATTGCTCGACGCTTGGCGCGACGACGGCATCCAGCCCCCGCAGGTGCTGATGCGTGGCTATATGCTGACACACGGGCGAGCCCTTGACGCGGCCATCGAAGAAGCATTCGCCGAAGCAGCAGACCAGAATGTGCACGTATTGCTGGCCTCGCACTCGGTCGCGCGCCGGGTGGCGCCGTTCGCTCGCGTCTCGGGCGAGTTCTTCTACGCTGACTCGACGGGCTTCTCGCTTCTCAGGCGCCGACTGCAGATCGACCCCACTGACAAAGGAGAGAACGTGACCATTTACGAGGCCGCTGACGACGGACTGTGGCTAGAAACGATGGAACTCGGGTCCAAGATAAGAGCAACCGGCCCCATCCAGACCTATTTGGATCTACTCTCCACGGGAGAGCGAGGCCGCGAAGCTGCTGAGCATTGGCGGACAGAGAAGATCACTCCCATGCTGCGCGGGAAGCCATGACGGAACCCAACTCTGCTAACGACTATGGCGATCGGGGCGCACAGGCCGTCTATTCGGTTCTGTTGGAAATTGGTCAGGTGCTCGGCGCTTACCGCGATCAATTCGTGGTCATTGGCGGGTCGGTCCCCTGGCTGCTTTTTCCGGACGCCGTGCCGGCGCATGTTGGTACGCTCGACATTGATCTCAGCCTGGACGCTCAGGCGCTGGGTGATGGAGAGTACAAGGGATTGGTCGAGTCGCTCGAAGCCGCCGGCTACGAGCGGGCGGCCGAGCAGATGAAGGTGTTCCAGTTGCGCCGGACGGTCCGGATTGATGAGCATGAGCCAGTGGCCGTCATCATCGATTTGCTAATGCCCCGCGAGGCGAAGATCCAGCGCAATAAGCCGCCTCTTCTGGCCAATTTCGCGGTACAAAAGGCCGATGGTGCGGGTGTGGCCATGCAGTCATTCGTGCAGCACAAGCTCCAGGGCATGATGCCTGACGGTCGTCCGAACACGGTGGAACTTCGCGTCGCAAGTATCCCGGCGTTCTTGGTGATGAAGGGCTACGCATTGGCGGGCCGCGACAAGCACAAGGACGCGTACGATATCTACTTCTCAGTGCGTGAGTTCGAAGGCGGACCAAAAGCTCTCGCCGATGCTTGCCGACCGCTGCTGGAAGATCCTGTAGCTTTGGGGGGATACAAACGCATTGCTGAGAAGTTCGCGAGCGATGGGGCGTTTGGACCTGTCACGGTGCGACGCTTCTTGAGCGATTCGGACGCACTCGGCGCGATGACGGTCGAACAGGTGCAGGTCGATGCATTTCGTCAGGTTCGGGCGTGGCTCGATCATCTTGGCCTCTGAAACACGGCCCCGGTCCGTTTAATCCACTTGCGACGCGCGTTTGTCTTTGTTGGTAAATCGGCAGAGCGATTTCAGTGGACGTGATTCTGGCCACCAGAAACGCCGACAACTGCGCCCGCAATATCCCCAGCTTAATCATGTGCGGGTAAGGATGATCCAATCTGGAACAGAAAATCTCAGCCACCTACGCTGGGGTTAAATCGGTAAGCAAGCCAGCCATTACGGCCTCTTCCGCGATTGCGATTCCGCGCCTTTGCATCGCCGCTGTCAGCGACGGATCCCACGAAGCAGCAACGGCCGAATCTTTCAAGTCATGCGTTGCGTGGACACCTTCTCCCACAGCTTGCAAGTAGTCGCTGCATTCGAAGCGCCACGGACTGGCGCAGTGAGTCTTGATCACGTGATTTGCGATGTGTAACCCAGCCCAATCAAAGTCGCCGTGGTAGACCAAGTGCGCGCCTGCCTTTGCGAGTTGCGTGAGCAACACCCGCTGCGCTGCTGCTGGCATTCCGTCTGTGCAGACTAGCGGCGCGCAATCAACACCAAGTTGGTCGGCGGCAATCGACACAACGTTCGGGTTTTCACATACAAAAATGCGCTGACCATCTACAGACCAATTTATCGATGTCCGAAGTAGCCTCCTCAACGAAAGATAGCCCGGCTCTCCCTGGGGGCTGAGGGGAACATCTCCCGGTTGCACCGGCAGGTTTAGGAATAGCGCGGGTCGAGCTAATTCATTAACCAGGACTCCAGATTTGGCCCACAAATCCCTTGCTCGCTCTTCTACCTGGGTGTCAATGGCTGAGTCATCAGAGTCGCTTTCAATATGGCTCTCAGCGCTGGCCCTCTGCATCATGTCGTGATGACGCAGGGCGGCTAGTACCACCGTAGCCGTAGGCTGACCCTTATCCAGCGCATGGGCGTTCCCGAAGATTTCAGCCGCCAGTTGCGCACGTGTCAGACCCGCGGCAGGGAGTCGGAGTAGAACTTCATGCGCCCCCCGAACGAACTGATCTGCCGCTGCGGCATCTTGTTTGGATAGCCTTTTGAGCAATCCCGCTGCATTGGGCACTTGCAGCCATCGCGACAGCACCGGGTGGTGATCGACCTTGGTGGTGACCGCCGACCACTGTGCACGATGCAAGGCCCTCTCGGTTGCGCGATGAACGATTGGTCCTTCCAGTATTTCCAAGGCGTGACGCAGGGACCGGGCAACTCCGGCTGCAAGAAGCGCAGCATCGACCGAGTTCAGGTCAATTCGCCTGGAACTTGTACTTCGCACTGGTTGTCCCGTAAGCAGCGCGAGCGCGTCCTGTTCTGACTTGGTCAACCGCGCCAACTGAATGCTGCGAACAGAGACGGACTCGTTCGTTCTTTCAAAATGACTGCGCAGCCGGCGACGCAGTTCGGTGAGCTCCTCCCCACCAAGTAGACGGACAAGCCGGGGGTCGGGTCCTGCCTGTTGCTTCGAAGGCGTCATTTGGGAGGAAACCTTCTGTCAGGATCGTCAGTGCGCCGTTTTGCGCGACCGTCCCAAGTCCACCGCGAAACGTGGACGGCGTCAACGCCTTCACGCCTTTGCAGCTGGCAGATCGACACTCCCGGCAACTCCGCGTAGCAGGCCCATTCGCGCTCGCTGGTAATGACAAAGTCGAGATCGAATTCGCGCACCAGACCCATGCAGTGGGCGCGTGCCAAATCGTCGATACCGGCAAAGGCTTCGTCAAGCAACATGAGCCGCGGCGCTATCAGACTGGCGCCTTCGCCATAGAAGCTTGAAATGGCGGCAAAAAGAGGCACCGTCAGGCCAAGGGCACGCTCACCACTGGACGCAGGACCAGATAGCTTGCGCCAATGGCCGTCTTGTTTGCGCTCGACGCGAAAGCGGTGCCACCTACGGTAGTCAAGCGCGTGTGCGAGCTGATCGATCAGACTGGAACCCGCCGCGCTGGCATCGACATCAGCACGTGCCCTTTCCAGCGCGATCTGCTCTTGGAGCATATTGCCTACGACCTTACGGTCCTCTGCCGTCCACAAGTCGGCGCTGGTATTGAGCAAGCGTTCCCGCGCTAATGTGAGACCAACAGGTGCACCATCTTCATGGCCAAGGGCTTGCCATTGCAGGCGGAAGCGAACACCCGTCGAGGTGGGCCGCTTCGCAAGCTCATTGTTGATAGCCTCAACCCGGCTATCGGCACTGCGCATGAGCCGCTGAACCTCGGACGCGATTTCCGCCTGAAGATGGTTTTCCAGAACTTCGCGCTCCTTTGCCGAAAGCAACTCGCTGCGTTGCGCGATGTCCTCGTTCAGTCGAGCAAGCAGCCGATCCGGTCGTTCCATCCGGTTCTGGTAGGTGATGTGCACGACAAACCCCCAGTCATTAGGCTCAGCCGAAGCCTGGTGCCCGAGGGCGCTAAGTGATCGCTGCAGCTCGACCAAGTCCTCAGATACCTGGCGCTGCACTCGTGTCCAGCTGGCCTCGTCATCTTGCACCTGGCCGAGCGCCTGCTCCGCTCGTCGGGCGACATTCAGGGCCGATTCGATAGTCCAAGGCCCATCGCTGCTCGGCAAAGCCAAGTCTGGCAGCGCAGATGCCAGCAGACTGCTCTCGGCAAAGCGGTGCAGCCGCTCGACCGCTTCGGCTCGCGCAGAAGTGCGTTCCTCCAGCAAACCATCTGCGGTTGTGGCATTTGTGGCCGCGACCGCTCGTGCTTCTGCTGCCTGCCCGGCGGCGAGACGCTTGGTTTCCAGGTCCTGCTCTGCGAGGGTAACGACCCTTAACGCTTCAATCAGTTGTTTCAGTAACGCGTCAACCTTGAGGCCGACTGAATCACGAAGGGTTGTGAATCGAGTGTCTGCCTTTTCAGCTTTAGCTTGGCTTGCGCCGAGCGCTTCATCCCGTTGTGACAATGCGGCGCGCACCTCCGCTTCGCGCGCTAGCTGCTTGGTTCGCTCTGGCCACGCGCCGCGCCACTCTCCTGCAACTTGGACGAGCAAATGCTGTGAGTCGTTGAAGCGTTCCAACGCTGTAGAGGCTTTGGCCAGCGCGCCGGTGTCACCTGGTAGATTCAAATCATTGGCATCGCGCTCGGCGTTCGTCGTGGCCGCTTGCAGATCCTGCTCCTCGGATCTAAGCTGACCTTCACAGTTCTCAAGACGCTGTTTTGCGGAGACCACTTCGCGCTGCGATGCCGCAATCGCCAGGATTGATTCCCGCAGCGGTAATTCAGAAGGCGCATTTCGAGCCTCGCCCTCAGCGAGGGCGCGCGTGGTATCCAAAGCATTTTTCTGGGTGTGCAGGGCGGCATCATCTTGGTCGAGCTGGTCGAAGCGCTTAACGATCTCCTCAAGACGGCCCTGGCGCGCCCGCGCCCGTGCTGCTTGTCCGATGTAGGCCGCTTCAGGTTTGGTCCAAGCGCCGGAAAGGCCACCGAGCCGAAATCGACCTTCGGGTGAAATCCAAGCCTCTGCTGAAAGGTTATCGCGAACATCACACGCAACTCCCATTAGCAAAGCTTGCACGTATTCGATTGAAACAGGGCCACTTTCAGGTTGGAAGGAGGGTTCTAGCCAATCACCCAGGCAGACACCTATCGCCGGTGCCCTAGTCAAAAACTGAAGATCCAATAGCGGAGCACCCGTGGAGTCAGTGAATTGGCCCTCAGGTGATACCCAAGCATCTAGCAATCCACTCACTTCCAACGCCGCTTCTAAGCCTGCGCGCTCCCGTGCGTCCACTTTTTCACGGAAATCGACGAGCTTCCAAAACGGAGTTCCAACTCGGTCAACCCGCGCCTCGGGCGCTCGCCGCGGCGGAACCGTAGGCTCTGTATCCTTGCCGGCCAACAGCAGTAGTTGCTCTTCCTGAAGTTCAGCCCTTTCGCTCTTGCTCTTGGTCTCCAACGCCTCTAGCTTTGACTGAAGGTGCGCATAGCTTAGTGATGCGATCCGGTTGGCTTCAGCCAATGCCACGTCCATGGGGCTTTCACCTTCTGGCTTCGCTACCCATGCTGCCATCTCAGTCTGGTGTTCGTATCCGTCGAGCTGGAGCTCTGTGAGTGCGTCCGCATAGGCGACCCACTTTTCGATCAACGCAGCGGCCTCCGCCTCCGCGGTTTCGTCGCAAATCATCCGCCTCCCGACAGCATCCTCAAGCTCGGTCTGCCGCTCAAGTTGCATGGACCGGTGGTTGCGAACCGACTGCTCTGCCAAGGTGACGGCGGCGAGGCATTGCTCGATATGGCGAATATTTTCCCTTCTGCGACCGACGGACTCACGCAATGCCTTGGCGGCTTCTGCTACCTGTTCGGCCCCGGATTGGGCCAGCAATTCGAGATCTAGATACGCAATTGGGTTCTCGCCATACGTCTGCGACATTCCAGCTAAATCGGCTTGCAGTGCGCAGGCGTTTCGCGACGAGTTAACCCCCAGTTTCGCGGTTTCAGCCTTGGTTTGGGACTCGGTGCTGCGCGCCACTTCGCGATCAAGACTGTGGGATGCCTCGTTCCGTAGCCTTTGAGCGGTCTTGAGTTCGGCCTCCCGGTC
The DNA here is from genome assembly GCA_030650875.1 of Polaromonas sp. Lineage (GTDB taxonomy): Bacteria > Pseudomonadota > Gammaproteobacteria > Burkholderiales > Burkholderiaceae_C > Polaromonas. The sequence goes on along the minus strand of JAUSDK010000221.1, from coordinate 13,100 downwards.
ATCCGCATCCTGCTTAGCTTGGGTCAAACGGTTGGCGTCGGCATTCGCGGGGTCGGATTGCAACGTCGCATGATGCTCGCGACTGCGGTTCAGGAGGTCCGCTGCCGTCTGCTGATTGACCAACAACTTCGCTTCATTGGAATTTGCGGCTGCGAGAGCTGCCTGTGCTTTGTTGCGCTCCTCGCTGGCTTTGTCGAAACTGGTTTGCGCCTGGCGTAACTCACGGGCTTGACGACGCGTAAGCGTTCCCGCATACACGCGGTAGCGCAGGTCAAAGCGACCAACCGCCTGTGCCAGTTGGCGAGCGCCTTCGAGTTGCCTGCGGTCTTCTTCAAGCTGATTAAGTGCTTCGGCTACATCGGCCAGCAGTTCATGAGGGATGGGTGGAAGCGCTTCGCTGAGAGCGTGAGACAAACCTGCTTCATCTGGCTTTTTAGACAGCTGGGGTTGGCGCAACTGGATCAGGGTGTCCATGAGCGCCTCGTATCTTTTTGGACCTAGCTGAAAGAGTCTCTCGTCCACGGCCCTGCGATAGGTTTGTGCGTTTTCATAAACATTACCGCGACCCTCGATTACGGCACCCAGTCGTTCACGCGTCAGCACCAGCTGCTGGTCCGATGTAAGCCATAAGTCACGGCCAATGCGCGGGTCTGCTCCTTGATGAGTGCCTTCCAATATGAAATACCAACTGTCGACTTTCGGCCGCCCCTCAACTGCCGATAGGCCAGCCCCCAGTGTGAGGTATCGAGGTCCATCTGCCGTCATCCGCCCGAACTCTATCCACGTATAGCCTATGCGGCGTGAATAAGCATTCATCAGCAGGTTCCAGGCCATCTTCTTGCCGCTATCCCCATCTGGTTCAACCCGCGACGATCGCAAATGAGCGTCTAGGAGGAACGGTAGAGTCAATGACAGTACTTTGGATTTGCCTGTGCCGTTGTTGCCTCGAAGAAGCAAATGCCCGTCATGAAACCAGAACTCTTCGCTGTCATAGTGAAAGAGTTCAACCAAACCGAGTCGCAAGGGTTGCCAACGTTCACGCGCCGGCTCTGGAAGCACAGGCCGGGCCAGTGTCGTGAGTGGGAGGGAAGCATTGGTCATGATGCGAACAACGAAAGCGGCTCTGTGCCACTGAGGACGCTGTCCTTTGTCTTGAGCGCTTTTCCCGAACGAACGTCAGTTTCCCCAAGGGCAAAGCGTGCGATCGCAGGCAACGGATGAACTTCTTGCCCGACATGTGAGATGAGTTGCAACTTGTGCAATCGGTCCAGCGCGATCTGCGTGAGCTCTTTCTCCGCTCCTGGTTCACGAGCTGACTTACGCCAATAGCGCCCGTAGCGCTCCACGGAACCAAGCAGGAACTCCGAAATGGCCTCTTCAGTGCATGGCGCGTCTGCATTCTCACTACCATCGCGCAATCGGCTGGCCAAATGCTCGGCAACTAACAACGTCGCATGCGCTTCGGTGCCTTCCGCAGGCATAGATACATCTGTAAGCGTTCCGAAATCATCAACAAGCGCTAGGCCTTCCGCACGTTGCTCCGGCGCTAGGCCCGAGGCTTCGCAAAGCCGGGCGGCCATGGCACCTCGCTGGTTAATAAAGTAGGCCTGCGCTTCGTTACCAAGGGACGCCGTGTAGACGACTGGATCGTCAAGCAGGAGGCGGGCCAGATGGTGACGCAATGCATCGCGCCGTCCTTGATCGCTGTCGACGACAAGTTCTACCACCAGCGAAGCTAAACGGTCTTCGAAATCGACCGGAGCTTCTTCTGTTCGCCAAGTCGATGGCCCGCGAACCGCAGCCATCACACCCGCGAGCATACGTCTCTGTACGTCGTACAGCGCATCGGCTTGATTGGATTCTCCTTCGTGAACAAAGCTTTCTTCATCTCCCGCCACACGCTGCAGAATTCCCAACTCAAGAAGGGTCCTGCATATAGCTACGAGCTCGCGTCGCTCCGTAGCGCTTCTTAGCTTGAACTCGTATCCGCGCGGTGCTAGCGTAGGCTCGCTCGCCAGAGTCACAATACGTTCGCCCAGCACATGCAGCGTGATTTGGGGATCGGCCCGTTCCAGCACGGCACAAGCCAGGCACATGAGCACGTATCTACGCTGATCGTAGCCTGCCAAGCCTCTGGAGTCGTCACTCAAGTTTGCGGGCCGTTTGTATAGTCGAGCGCCATCACGTTCTACATGCAGCATCCACCCTGCCTCCCGCGAGAACCACTCACGCAGGCGGTCTGCCTGGCGTCGTACAGCGCCGAAATCTTCGTGGCTCGCATCCATCAAGGGGCGCATCAGTAGAGCCCGTGTAGCTCTGCGGAACTCTTCCAGGTGCTGGCTCCTCTGTAAATCACCGATATGTCGACTGTCCTGGCGTGGTCGGGATATTGTCAAAACGGCTCCTCGGTCGATGAAATAGTCAAGATGTGGTCGCGTCCAGAAAATACCCCTGCCGATGAGACGATGCGGGCTTGATGGTCCTCTTCAAGAGGTTCGAGGCGGATACTCATTAGTCCGTCACCAGTCTGACGCTCAACAGGCTTTTCAGGACTTGCTTGTTCAGCGAGTGCTTCGCTCAACAGGGAAAGAAATAGGGCAAACGCGTGTGTATCTAGCTCGCCTAGTTCAGATAACCGGGTCGGTCTTCCCGTAGCCAGTCGTTGGCGCGCCGCTTCGACCTGACGCGACTCTTCCGCAAGCTGCTCTGCCATAAGCGCTCTTTCGGTGCTCCGATCCCGGACCCGCGCGAGCGGCCCTCTCGGTGCCGCCTCGCCATATTCGCGCAACCGTGGACTGATGCGCAACGGCGGGGCATCTAACCAACTAGTGCTTGCTGGAACATCTTCCTCAGTCTCGGTATTGAGGGAGAAATGTCGCGCGGGATTGAGAGCGAAAGCGGCACGCGCAAGCCGATGCGCCTGCGAATCGTCGGTACAAGCTGCAAACCAATTTGCCAGCATGCGAAAGTCTGCAGAGCGATCACTACGACCGCTGCGACGCTCGTTCAACATGGCAATGGCGGACAACAGTTGCGGGATGGCTGCACGTGCCCTACTGCGCAATAGCTCGGCCTGCGGGGGACCTTGGTTAGTTACGAGGAACCAACCGCGCAAACCTTTCCAGCGTTCCCGCCACACCTGCCAGCGTCGCATCTTCTCATCCATCAAATCTTGATCACTTCCGGGGGCCGCGTCACGGGCTTCACGCTCGGCGACCTGCAGAAGTACTGAATCGATGCGCGGGGACAGGTGCTGAATTACTTGAGCGATTCCGTCTGAACGCCTAACTAAATCACCGACAAACCGGTCTAGATAGTCAATTAGGCGACGCTTGTAGGTGATCACGGCATTTGCTTCGGCCTGTTGTAATTCCAGGCTGCGCGCAACGCCGGCCATGAAGGCCTGGGCGTTTTCCGCTAAATCTTCGAACACACTCACCAAGTCACGCAATATTTCATTGACTTTCGCAACATCGACTTCTTCGCCGACACCTTGGTTGTCCAGCTGCAACCGCAAGGCCATCAAGCGGCTAGCAATATCCTCCAGCGCGACTGTTTGTAATTCAGCGCGCCGCCGCAGGGTCTGGGTAAACACGGCCAAGCTGGCCTCGACGGCCTCGCCGCCATGCGACAACCGATAAAGAAAGCGCGCGCGATAGAAGTCCGTAAGTGTCGAAACCCGCGCTGTGTCTGGTTGCGATTCGAGGTTTCCCCATTCAGCCAGTTGCGTTAGCGCAAGGTTGAGTTCTTCAATGCGAGGCGGTTTGTCCGGCCAAATCGCTTCTGCAAGCACCTCGTCGGGGCGCAACTGAAGTCGGTATTGGCGCTTTGCAGCCGCAAAGACGTCCATGATGCAGCGATAGAGCACGGCTTTTTCGGTGCTCAGGTGCCGAAAAAGTTCGGCGGCTGTATTACTTAGCTGCACAAGCGTTGCCTCCACTGCTGGAACCATTCCTCATTGAACATGGTAACCATATGTGATTTACAGGTGGCTCTGCCGATATTTGGCGAATCCTTTCGCTGCAAAATCCGGTGTTTGGGCGTTTTGAGGGGCGAAAGATGAAACGCAGTGAGCTTTACGCGAAAGTTTGGTCTACGCCAATGACGAAATTGGCTGCAGAACTGGGCATCTCGGATGTGGGTTTAGCCAAAGCCTGCCGCCGTCACGCGGTGCCGGCGCCTCCTCGCGGGTACTGGGCCAAATTGCGTGCGGGCCAAAAACCCGATCAGATCCCGCTCCCCACGCCGGAATTGGATGTCGCGGTTCAATTTGCAACCAGTGACCCAGATGAAAGGGCTCGACAAAAAATCATGGAACGTAAACGTCTGGATGATCTGAACGCGCACGTAAAAACCGTCGTCAAAACTGGGGTGATCAAGTTCGCGGAGAGTCTGGACAACGCACACCCGCTTGTGAAGGCAACTCAGCGCTACTGCGATCGCGTCCCAAAATTAATTGAACAATACAAGCGAAGAGGTGTCGACGCGTGGAGGATCACGCAACACGAAGACAGGCCGCCAAATGACAAATACGGCAGGTACAGTTTCATGCGTCCCGGCTTGTTGGACATAACAGCGTCCTTGGATGCGATGGACTGGGTGCTTCGATTTCACAGTACTATTTTGAATGCGCTGGTGGCTGGCGGGATGGTCATATCCTGGCGCGAAGCCTCCGATGGACGAAGGAGCGGCCAACCTGAAGGAGCGATTGTCCAGGCAAGTTTTATGAGTGAGGTTTTCGGCATTGAGTTCTCTCAAGGGTACAGGCGAGTTTCCCTTGACTCGGCCGAGGTCGCAAAAAGGAAGAAAGAGGAGCCTTGGACGCGCGATTTCGAGTATCGAGCGTCTGAAAAGCTGTTGTTTAGCATCTTGGGGACTGAGTACGGTGCAAGAAAAACTTGGCAAGGCACCCAGGAAAAGCTGGAAAGCCAAGTCACGGAGATCGTGCAGACTGCCTTCCAATTAGTACCGCTGCAGGTTGAACTGCGGAAACAACGAGCGGCTGCTAGCCTGGTGGCACAGCGTGAAGCCGAGGTAAGGGCTGCTGCTCAGCGTCGGGCGAGTGCTATAGCTGAACAGCTTAAACAGGCATTTTTGATGGCGGAGGCGGACGCCCGGGTTAGGCAGTTGAAGGAATTTCTGGCTCGCCTGGAACAATCCAGCAGTAACTTGTCGCCGCCTTACAACGAGCGAATCAGAGGTTGGATTGATGTTGTGCAGAAGGAACTTGCGGCAAAGAACCCGGTGGAAGACATGTTGCAGCGCTCGCTGTCCGTCCCATCTTGGAGCACTTGGCCGCCGGACTGGTGGCCGACCGAGCCTAATTTACCGTCTGGCCCCGAAACGCCGATATGAAACCTCTCATATAAGAAGAGGGAATTGGCTGGTCTATTGATGCAATGTGAGTTGGCCAGCCCACGGCGCTGCTAGAGGCAAGTAGAAAATAGCGCAATCCCTATTTGAGCTTGTAAAATGTGGTTTCGAGGTCTGGTGTACCCAAACGCGTACCCAAGAACATCGACGGTGTAAAAAATGAGCACTGGTACGGGCTGAGGCAGTTTTTTCGATTCAGCCCCAGGCCACCAGATGCGCAAGCCCTTGATTCCTAACGGATTCAGGGGCTTTTTCGTTTCCGGGCCGGTGTCTCAGGCACTTGCCGGCCCAAGCTTGGCCAGCAGGTAGTCGAGCACATTGTCGAGGGTCACCAGCTGGGCGTAGTCCGCCTCCGGGATGTTGACGCCCAGGCGCTCATGCAGCGCCACCAGAAAGTTGAGCCAGTCCATGGAGTCCAGATCGACCTGATGGCGCAGCGGGCGCGTGGGGTCGAGGGCGTCGGGTTCCACTTCCGGCGCAATCGAGCGCAGGATGCCCAGGACGGTGGCGGCCAGGGCCGGGCGGTCGTTTGTCATGGGTTGCTTTCTTCCTGGTTCGCCGCTGGCGCGATGGTGTCAGCCAGCGTTTGGGGCTGCTGCAAAAGCTCGCGCAGTTCGGCCAGGAACAGCGCGCCCTGGTGGCCGTCCGATGCCCGGTGATCGGCGGCGAGCGTGGCCGTGAGAAGCGGCAGCGCGCACACCTTGCCGTCCTGCACCCAGGGCCGCACGGCCAGGCGGCCGAAGCCGACCAGCGCCACCTGCGGCGGGTAGATCACGCCCAGCACCGCTTCCACGCCCTGGTCGCCCAGGTTGGTTACGGTCACGCAGGCGTCGGTCATTTCAGAACTGCGCAGTGAGCCCGCGCGGCACCGCTTGACCAGGTCCGCCAGTTCCTGCATCAGCAGCGCCAGCGGCTTGGCTGCAACGTCGTGCAGGGCCGGGGCGATCAGGCCGCCCTGGCGCAGCGAGATGGCCACGCCGATGTGGACGGCTGCAGCGGGCGTGAACTGGTCGTCCTGGTAGACGCCGCTGAACTCGGGGTATTTTTTCAGTGCCAGCGCGACCGCCTTGAGCTGCAGCACCGCCATCAGCAGGCGTTCGGTGATGGGGCGGCCTGCGTTTTCGTGCTCCAGCCATTGCTGCGCCCGCGTCATCGGAATGGTTTGCAGCAGGTAGTAGTGCGGAATCTCGCGGTTGGCGCGGCTCATGGCGGCGGCAATCGCGCGGCGGGTTTCAAGCTGGCGGTCGGCGGCGGGAGGAGGGGAAGGAGCGGGCACGGGCGGCGCTACCGCTTTTTCAGCCCCGGCCGGGGCAGCGGCCCGTTCCACGTCGGCCAGCGTCACGACGCCGTCCGCGCCGCTTCCTTTCAACGCGCTGAGGTCCAGGCCCAGCGCCTGCGCCTTTTGCCGTGCGGCAGGGGAAATGCGCTGACGGCGTGCGGCGGCTGGCGGGGCCGTTTCGCCCGGCGCCGTCAAGGTCGCCAGCACCGCGCCCACCGGCACCTTGTCGCCGGCCTCTACCCGCAGCGTCTGCACCGTGCCGTCCTGCCAGATCTCGATGTCAATGGCCGCCTTGGAGGTGTCCACCACCGCCACGACCTGACCCTTGTGCACGGCTTCGCCGGGCTTGACTTTCCATTCCAGCAGCGTGCCTTCGTCCATGTCGGCGCCCAGCGCGGGCAGCTTGAACTCAAACATGGAGCATCCCCTTCACCACGGCGACGATCTTGGCGACCTGCGGCAGCGCCGCGTCTTCGAGGTGCTTTGCATAGGGAATCGGCACTTCCTCGCTGCACACGCGCGCCACCGGCGCATCCAAATCGAAAAAGCAGTCTTCCATGAGCCGCGCCATGATTTCAGCCGCTAGGCTGCCGGTTTTCCAGCCCTCGTCCACCAACACGGCGCGGTGCGTCTTGCGCACCGAGGCGGCGACCGTGGCCGTGTCCAGCGGCCTGAGCACGCGCAGGTCGATCACTTCCACGTCCATGCCGTCATGGGCCAGGTCGCTGGCCGCCTGTAGGGCCTTGGGCAGGCTGCCGCCATAGGTGATCAGCGTCAGCTGCGTGCCCGTGCGCCTGATGGCGGCATGGGTGATGTCGCAGCGCCAGTCGTCGGGCAACTCGGCTTCCAGGTTGTAGAGCTGCGCGTGCTCGAAGATCACCACCGGGTCCGGGTCGGCCAGCGCGGGGCCCAGCATGCCGCGTGCGTCGGCCACGGTGGCTGGTGCCAGCACGCGGATGCCCGGAATGTGGGCGTACCAGTTCTCCAGGCTGTGCGAATGCTGGGCCGCCAGTTGCCGGCCCGCGCCGGTGGCCATGCGCACCACCAGCGGCACCGAAAACTGCCCGCCCGACATGTGGCGCAGGCTTGCCGCCGTGTTCACGATCGGGTCCAGCGCCAGCAGGCTGAAGTTCACCGTCATCACTTCAACAATCGGCCGCATGCCGCCCAGCGCCGCGCCCACGCCCGCACCCACGAATCCCAGCTCCGACAGCGGTGTGTCACGTATGCGCTCCGGGCCGAACTCTTCAAAAAACCCCTTGGACACCGCATACGTGCCGCCATAGCGGCCCACGTCCTCGCCCATCAGAAAGACGCGCGGGTCGTTCCTGAGCGCCTCGCGCAGGGCCTGGCGCAGCGCTTCGCGGTAACTTGTTTTCATGACGAGCCCTGCGGGGTGTAGACATCCTTGAGCAAATCCTCTATCGGCTCCAGTTCTGCCGCGTCGGCATAGGCCGCCGCATCCGCCACCTCGGCCTGGGCGCGTGCGTCAAGGGCCAGAAATGCTTTTTCCGTCAGGTCCCCGGCCGCCTTGAGCTTCGCCGTAAAGCTGTGGATCGGTCCGCGCTGCTTCCATTGCTCGATTTCGGCCTTGTCGCGGTACAGATCGGGGTCAAACATCGAGTGCGCGCGAAAGCGGTAGGTGGCATATTCCATGAAGCAGGGGCCTTTGCCCGCGCGCACCTGCTGCGCCGCCTGACGCGTGGCCTCGTGAACCGCCCGCACGTCCATGCCGTCCACCTTGACGGCCGGCACCCGGTAGCTCGCAGCCCTGGCGCACAGGTCGGTCTGCGACTGGGAACGCGCCAGCGCCGTGCCCATGGCGTAGAGGTTGTTCTCGCAGCAAAACAGCAAGGGCAGCTGCCACAGCGCGGCCAGGTTCATGGCCTCGTGAAAGGCGCCCTCGGCCATGGCGCCCTCGCCAAAAAAGCAGGCCGTCACCCGCTTGGTGCCCTGCAGCTTGTCGGCCAGCGCCATCCCCACCGCCAGCGGCAGGCCGCCGCCCACAATGGCGTTGCCGCCATAAAAGTGCCGGCTGGCGTCAAACAGGTGCATGGAGCCGCCATGGCCCCGGCAGCAGCCCGAGGCCTTGCCATACATCTCGGCCATGATGGCGCGCAGCGGCACGCCGCGCAGCAGTGCATGGGCGTGTTCGCGGTAGGTGGCAATGACGCTGTCTTCTGGCGCCAGCGCGCGCAGGGCGCCTGCCGCGCAGGCCTCCTCGCCAATGTAGAGGTGCAAAAAGCCGCGTATCTTGCCGACGCCATAGAGTTCGGCGCACTTTTCCTCCATGCGGCGTATGCGCAGCATGTCGGCCAGCAGCTCCAGCGACAGCGTCAGGCTGGCGTGAACGGGGGTCATGCGCCGGCCTCCAGGGTGGAGGTGTCGCCTTCCGGCAGGCCCAGCTCGCGGGCCTTGAGCAGGCGCCGCATGATCTTGCCGCTGCGCGTGCGCGGCAGCGTGGCCAGGAACGCGATCTCCTTGGGCGCCACGGCGGCGCCGAGCTTTTTGCGCGCATGGCCCAGCAGTTCCAGGCGCAGCGCGTCGCTGGGCGCAAAGCCTTCTTTCAGCGAGACAAAGGCCTTGACCACTTCACCCATCAGCGCGTCGGGCTTGCCGATCACGCCGGCCTCGGCCACGGCCGGGTGTTCCATCAACGCGCTTTCCACCTCGAACGGGCCAATCAGGTGGCCGGCCGACTTGATCACGTCATCCAGCCGGCCGACGAACCAGTAGTAGCCGTCGGCGTCCACCCGCGCCAGGTCGCCGGTCAGGAACCAGTCGCCGGAGAAGCATTTCTGGTAGCGCGCCTCGTTGTTCAGGTAGCCGCGCAGCATGGAGGGCCAGCCGCGCTTGAGCGCCAGCTCACCCTCCTGGTCGGGCTGGTCCAGCACCTCGACCGAGCCGTCGGCATGCTGCTGCACGATAGCAGCCTCGACACCGGGCAAGGGCAGGCCCATGGAGCCGGGCTTGATGTCCAGCGCCGGCAGGTTGGCGATCATGATGCCGCCGGTTTCCGTCTGCCACCAGTTGTCGTGGATCGGCTTGCCCAGCACGTCCAGGCCCCACCAGACCGCTTCGGGGTTGAGCGGCTCGCCCACGCTGGCAATAAAGCGCAGCTTCGGGTAGCTGTAGCTGCGGGCCCGTTCGGCCCCCGCTTTCATCAGCATGCGAATCGCCGTGGGCGCGGTGTACCAGACGCTGACCTGCTGCTCATGCAGGATGCGCCACCAGCGTTCGGCGTCGAACTCGGCTTCATCGATGATGGAGGTCACGCCATGCAGCAGCGGCGCAATGATGCCGTAGGAGGTGCCGGTGACCCAGCCCGGGTCGGCGGTGCACCAGAAGATGTCGTCCGGGTGCAGGTCCAGCGCGTAGCGGCCGGTGGCCCAGTGCGTCACCACCGCGCCATGCACATGCAGCGCGCCCTTGGGCGTGCCGGTGGTGCCGCTGGTGAAGTGCAGCAGGGCCGGGTCTTCCGGCTGCGTCGCCACGATGTCAAAGTCTTCGGAAGCCTCGGCCATGCGTTGCGCCAGATCGTGGGTGCCAGGAATGGTGGTCGGCTGCCCTTCGTCGCTGACCAGCAGCACATGCCGCAGGGCGGGCAGCTGCGCGCGGAGTTTGGCCACCTTGCGTTCATACAGCCCGTCGGTGGTGACCAGCACCGCGCCTTCGCCGAGCTGCAGGCGCGTGGCCAGCGGCTCGGGGCCGAAGGCCGAAAACAGCGGCGACACCACGCAGCCGTTCTTGAAGCTGCCCAGCACCGCCGTGTACAGCGCCGGAATGCGGCCGGTCAGCACAAACACGCGCTCGCCACGCTGCACGCCCAGCGCCCTGAGCACGTTGGCAAAGCGGTTGGTGAGGCGGGAGAGTTCTCCGTAGCGGATGTCGCGCTGGCCCTGGCTGCCCAGAAAGCGAAAGGCCACATGGTCGGCCAGCGCGCCCTTTGCATGGCGGTCCACCGCTTCATGGGCAATGTTCAGTCCGCCGCCAGGCAGGCCGGCCAGTTCGCGCCGGGCTGCATCCCAGGAAAACGCGCGGCAGGTGGCGGCGTAGTCGGCCAGGTTGGGCGGCAGCGCCAGGTCAGCAGGATGCTTGTGAATGATGGCCGGGCGACCCATGGCGCGCTCCTTGAATTGAGATCATTGTGGAGACGGCCTGCCGGGCGGGGGTTGATGTGCATCAAGGCCGATGGATCACCCGTTTTAAACGTAGTCCAGCGCGCGTGCCACGGCGGCATGCGTGAGGCGGCCGTCCTGCACGTTGAGCCCGTTGGCCAGGTGCGCGTCGTCGGCCAGCGCCTGTTGCCAGCCCTTGTCGGCCAGCGCGAGCACAAACGGCAGCGTCGCCTGGGTCAGCGCAAAGGTCGAGGTGCGCGCCACCGCCCCGGGCATGTTGGCCACGCAGTAGTGCACGATGCCATCGACCATAAAGGTCGGCTCGGCATGGGTGGTTGGGTGGCTGGTTTCGGAGCAGCCGCCCTGGTCGATGGCCACGTCCACCAGCACCGAGCCCGGCCGCATGCGGGCCAGCCATTCGCGCCGCACCAGTTTGGGCGCGACGGCGCCCGCCACCAGCGCCGCGCCTATCACCAGGTCGGCGTCCAGCACCAGCGCCTCCATGCCGGCCGCAGTAGCGTAGCGAGTCTGGATGCGGTTGCCGAACTGCGCGTCCAGGCGGCGCAGGCGTTCGGCCGAACGGTTGACCACCGTGACCTGGGCGCCCAGCCCCACGGCCATTCGGGCGGCATGGCTGCCAACCACGCCAGCCCCCAGAATCACCACCTTGCCCGCTGCCACACCAGCCACGCCGCCCAGCAGCACGCCCGCGCCGCCGCGCGGTTTTTCAAGGCAGGCCGCGCCCGCCTGGATGGCCATGCGGCCGGCCACCTCGCTCATGGGCGCCAGCAGCGGCAGGCCGCCGGCCGGGCTGGTCACGGTTTCATAGGCGATGGCGGTGACGCCCGAGTCCATCAGCAGCCGGGCTTGCCCGGGGTCGGCGGCCAGGTGCAGGTAGGTGAACAGCACCTGTTCAGGCCGCAGCAGCCGGCATTCCTGCGGCTGGGGTTCCTTGACTTTCAGGACCAGGCCAGTCCGCGCGAAGACCTCTTGCGGGGTGTCGGCCATTTCGGCGCCGGCCGCCAGGTAGTGGGCATCGAGCAGGCCAATGGCAGTGCCTGCATTTTTTTCCACCAGCACCTGGTGTCCGTGCGCGACGAACTCCCGCACCCCCTCGGGCGTGGCCGCCACCCGGTATTCGTGGGCCTTGATTTCCTTTGGAATGCCGATGCGCATGACGGGGCTCCCCAATGACGTGGGAGCCCATGCTGGTCTGTTTAGCGCCTGCCGTCGTTGACGAAAATCACCTGGGCACCAGAAGCCCGGCCGAATCGGCGTGCAGGCACAGGCGCCGTCCCGCAGCGGCGCATCAGCCCGCGTCGCGCACGTCAGCCACCGGGTTGGCGCCGAAGTCGGCGCGTTCAAGCCAGGCCAGCACCTGGGCGGCCGCGTCGTCGGGCGAGGTCAGCAGGCCCCGGTCTTTCAGGCCGACAAAGCTGGCGCGGTCGGGGAACGCGGCGGCATCGGCGCCGCGCAGCTGCACCTGCATGTCGGTGTCGATCACCCCGGGCGCCAGCGCGCATACTTTGGCGCCTCCCGGTTTCAGCGCCTCTTCCAGGGCCAGGCAGCGCGTGAAGTGGTCCAGGCCCGCCTTGGCCGCGCAGTAGGCGGCTTGCGACCCCATGGCGCGCCGGCCCAGCCCCGAGGAAATGTTGAGTACCTTGCGCGCCGCTGTCCACGGGGCGGTGGCGTGCAGAAAGGCGGCAGTGAGCTGCATCGGTGCCTCCATCCCCACGCGCAGGGCGTGGGCCAGGTCGGCTGCGTCCGCGTCGCGGACCGGACCAATGCGCGGAATCACGCCCGCGTTGTTGATCAGCGTGGCGCTGGCATAGGCGCCTGCCGCCTGCGTGGCCAGCCAGTCGGCCAGCCGGGCGCTGGCGGCTGCGCCCTCGGCCAGGTCTTGCGACCATTGAATCAGCGCGCAACCGCTGCCAGCGGCCTGCGCGGCCAGCGCGTCGCTGGTGTGGCGCGACAGGCACAAAAGCGTATGCCCCGGCTGCAGCAGTTGCCGGGCCATGGCCAGGCCCATGCCGCGCGAGGCGCCGGTGAGGATGAAGAGGTGTTGGGTCATGCCGCCATGGTAGCGCCGCTGCGCCGGGCCGTCAGGCGTCCACCACAATCGGGAAGGTGGCGTGCAGGCCGCCCTGGCCCGGCGTGAACGGCACCGTCAGCGCCGCGCGCGCCGCGTCGTCGGGCAGGCGCCGCCACAAGAAGTCGCGCGCATTGCCCGTGTCGCCTGCCACGTAGAGCTGGGTCGTCAGCAACTCGTGCGGCCCCAGCTTGACCTTGACGTGAATGTGCGGCGTGCGCCCGCTGTAGGGCGCCGGGCG